>JALRIV010000073.1 GCA_023255275.1 Crocinitomicaceae bacterium
ACTTTTGTAATTACAAAACGATTTAACGACGAATATAAATTTGTATTTGCCTCTCGAAAAGGCAAGACAATATTTACAAGTTTGAGTTACGAACTTAAATTTGAAGGAGAAGAAGCTATAGATAAGTTTAACGACACAACCAATCGCGTGCTTGCAATGGCAAAAATACATGAGAAAATGTACCAATCAGAACAGCTTTCTCATATCAACATGAAAGATTATTTCACGAATTTAGCAATCGATTTAAAAGACTCTATTCAATTGGAACAGGAAATTCAAATGAATATCCACTGTGAAATACAAGAAATCAATTTAAAAGCAATTGTACCGATCGCAATCATCATTAATGAATTGCTTTCCAATTCCTTTAAACATGCCTTCAATGATTGCGATTCCCCGTCAGTTTCAATTAATTTTGAAGAAAATACAGATAAAACATTAAGTTTAATATATGCAGATTCAGGATGTTGGAAAATCGCTGAAAAACAAGACAGTTTTGGGTTCGAGTTAATTAAACTGATGACCGAACAATTGAATGGCCAGTTGGATTTTGATATGGAACATTCAACCTATTCGTTTCGTTTTGAAACCGCGAAATGGTAAACAAATCAGTATACCGTTAGCTTCGTGAAACACAATTCAATTTCTTGAAGAAGACTACCAACTACCACCTGCTCCGCCACCACCAGAAGACCCACCTCCGAAACCTCCAAAGCCTCCGCCCGAGAAGCCACCACCTGAAGAACCGCCACCGAAACCTCCAAAGCCTCCATAATAAAACCCTCCTGAACGGAAACCTCCACTACCTCCACCGTTATTTTTATTTTTATAAATAATATATAACACAAAAGCAATGATGCCCAAGGCGATAAGCACCCTACCTAAATCATCTTTCTTTTTATTTTTTTTAGCGTATTGATCAGAATTGTATTCACCTTGTGCCAACTCCATCAATACATTACTAGCCTTGGCAATTCCTTCGTAAAATTTACCCTCTTTAAAAGCAGGGATCATTTCATTTTCAACAATTTCCTTACACGTAAAATCGGGAATTGCCCCTTCTAATCCTCTTCCTGTCGCGATAAATGTTTTTCGTTCGCCTTTACCTCCTGTAGGCTTAATGAGTATCACGATACCATTATCTTCTTTCTCGTGTCCTATTCCCCATTGCTCAATGACCTCAGTTGCGTATGCCCAAGGCTCTTCCCCACCTAAATCATCTACAATTAAAACGACAATTTGGTTGGATGTTTGTTCCGCAAATTGTTCTAATTTCAATTCTAATTCTTGCGCTTCTCCCTTAGAAATCAAATCAGGGAATGCTTTCGATAAATTATTGACTAATTGGGGTGGATTAGGTTTTTTCGGAATTTGAGCACTTGCGGATAAAATTGAACCGATCAATAACAAGTTAACGAGTACGTACTTAAACATTTGTTGCATATTCTTTAATTTCCGAATGAAATATCATCACTCAATTCATTCACATCACTTTTTTGGTAAGGAAAGTACGTCTTTAGTTGAACTCCTGCGGCTGCTATTGCTTCAATCAAACCTTCAGTAAATAGTCCTTTTTTGAACTGTTGCATCATGCGCTCTTTGATCTCTTCCCAAAAATCAGCGGGGACTAAATCATAAATCCCTTGGTCGCCAATGATGGCCATTTTTTTATCTTCTACAGCCAAGTAAATTAAGACTCCATTTCGAAGGGCAGTTTTACGCATTCCTAATTTTGTAAACACACGCATTGCCTGTTCCACCGGATTTCCTTTACAGTGTTTATCCAAATGTACGCGAATTTCGCCTGAAGTTTGTCGTTCAGCCTCTGTGATTGCAGTTACAATTTGCGTTTTTTGATCTTCTGTAAATAATTCTTTTGCTGTCATATATCAAAAAAAAGCGGTCTTTCAACCGCCTTATTATTATTCGTTAAAATTTACCGTGGGCGCTATTTCAGAACCTGCTGCTGCTTGAAACACCTCTTTTTTACCAAATGTTTCCTTATTCAAGAGCATACTATTGAAAAATCCTCTGATGTGAGCATTGTATTTCTTTACATTTTCATTGTAATCTGTTCTCGCCTTATTGATTCTATTTTCTGTTCCTTCCAATTGCGCCTGTAATGCCCCAAAATTTTCTGTAGATCTAATTTGTGGATACGCTTCAAATGCTAAGTTAATCGCTGTATTGATTTTCTTGCCCATAATCTCCATATCTTCAGGTGTTTTTGCATTTACAATACCTGCTCTTGCTTCGGTTACTCGCGTCAAAATTTCCTTCTCATTGTTCGCGGCACCTTTCACCGTTGCTACTAACTGAGGAACCAAATCTGCTCTTCGCTGATAACTTGCTCCTACATCACCCCATGCCTTATCGACATCTTCTTGTAATGTTACAGCCGTGTTGTAAGAGCCTCTGTAAGCCATAAATAAAATAAATGCTAACAAAGCAATTCCTCCTAAAATAATATACGATTTCTTCATGTTTTCAATTTTAACCTTAAATATATTTTTTTTTTCAATTGCTCAAACGCTTTTAACAAATATTAATGAAAAATCAGCTTTTAACAGTATATTTTTTGATTAAATTTTAATCATTAGTATTGATTAATTTATAATCTTTACATATCTTTGTGTCAAGTATTGGATCACGGGAGGTATATTCATACATAACGATAGCAGCCATCATAATGAAAAAAAATACAAATGGTGCGATCAATTTTACATATGGATTTAGATACGTTTTTCGTCTCTTGCGAACGTTTACTAGACAGTCGCCTGAATGGTAAACCTATTTTAATTGGGGGAACCAGTGACCGAGGAGTTGTTGCATCGTGCAGTTACGAAGCAAGGTTATACGGCATTCATTCTGCAATGCCTATGAAAATGGCTAAAGAACGTTGTCCAGAAGCCATCGTTATCAAAGGAAATGGGAGTACCTACAGTAAATACTCTCATCTCGTTACCGAAATCATCAAAGAAAATGCACCAGTTTTTGAAAAAGCATCGATTGATGAATTCTACATGGATTTTACGGGTATGGATCGTTTTTTTGGCAATTTAAAGTACGCTTCGGAACTTCGGCAAAAAATCATCAAAGAAACTGGACTTCCGATTTCATTTGGTTTATCCGAAAATAAAACCGTTTCCAAAATTGCTACAGGAGAAGCAAAACCCAACAATCAATTGTCCATTCATTATGGTGAGGAAAAAGCATTCCTAGCACCTTTATCCGTTAAGAAAATCCCAATGGTAGGCTTAAAAACCTATCAAACCCTCTGTAATTTGGGCATCAAAAAAATACAAACCATTCAAGAAATGCCCATTGAATTAATGGAAAATGTACTGGGTGTGAATGGAATTGGAATTTGGAAAAAAGCAAATGGAATTGACCACGCTGTAGTAGAAGCGTACAGTGAAAAGAAATCAATTTCAACAGAACACACCTTTGAAAGAGACACCACAGATGTACACCTTTTACATTCACTATTGTCCTCCATGTGTGAAAAATTGACTTTTCAACTGCGTAAAACCAATAAATTGACGGCATGTGTAACGCTTAAAATTCGTTATTCAGATTTTCAAACCCAAACCTTGCAAAAACAAATCCCCTACACCGCCACGGATCACGAATTACTCCCTATCATCCAAGAACTTTTTACGCGATTATACCAGCGGAGGGTCATGATTCGTTTAATTGGCATTCGATTTAGCACCTTGGTTTCAGGTCACCATCAACTTCGATTGTTTGATCAACAAACTTCTTACACCGATCTATACCAAGCCATGGATCGAATTCGAAAACGATTTGGAGAACAATACATCATGCGAGCAGCAAGTATCTATAAAAAATAAACGTGCAAGCACACTCTCAATATAGCCTAAAATACGGGGTACTTACTCCTGAAGAAATCATCCTGTGGGGGAAAAATCATCAATTCCCTTATATGGTACTTACAGATATCAATACCTCAGGTGCTGTTCTATTATTCATACAGGCAGCTAAAAAACACGGTGTAAATACAAGTGTGGGCATTGATTTCAGAAATGATCTCAAAAAATGCTATACGATTATCGCTAAAAATAACCGAGGACTTCACGAAGTAAATTCGTTCCTTTCACAGCACTTACATCATCAAAAAGCATTTCCCAAAACACCGCCACATCTCGGGAATTGTTGGGTCATTTACCCTTCTGAAAATCAACCTAAAAAACTCAAAGAAAATGAATGGTACGGAGTCAGCTTACAAGATTTAAACCGATTAAAAATTGATCGAAATCCTGAAAAAGAAGCGAAAACCGTGTTACTTCAAGCGATGACCTTTCGAAACAGAAGAGACTATAACGCCCATCGTCTTTTGAGGGCAATTCACTACAACACCCTTTTATCAAAATTAGAAAATACGCAACAAGCAACTATGGAAGATCGTTTTCTTGGTTATGAAGCTATTCAACAAATATGGGAAGATTTCCCTGTCATTCTCAAAAATACAAATGAATTGCACCAACATTGCCATGTACATTTTGAATTCGAAGATGCGGCAAGTCCACAAAATTTAGCGAGTTATACAGGCAGTAAAGCCGAAGATTTAGCGTTATTGAAAAAACTTTGTGAGGAAGGAGCTTCCTATCGATACCCTATTTTAAGCGAAGCGGTCACACAACGCATTGATAAAGAAATCGAAATCATTGCACAAAAAGACTACCTCTCTTATTTTTTAATTACTTGGGATTTCACGTCGTACGCGCGGTCAAAGGGTTATTTTTATGTGGGAAGAGGAAGTGGCGCGAATAGTATTGTAGCTTATATTTTAAGAATTACAGATGTTGATCCATTGGAGCTCGACTTATATTTTGAACGCTTCATTAATTTATATCGAAAAAATCCACCTGATTTTGACATTGATTTTTCATGGAGGAATCGGGATGATATTACCCAATATATTTTTCAGCGTTATCCGAATGCCGCACTACTTTGCACCTATCACACCTTTCAATACCGAGGAACGATTAGGGAACTGGGTAAGGTTTTCGGCCTTCCTAAAAGTGAAATTGACTTGCTCACAAGGACTAAAATTGACCTTGAAAAATTGGATGAAATCAGCAAATTGGTCATCAAATATAGCCATTACATTCATGGATTCCCTTCCCATTTAAGCGTTCACGCAGGAGGTATCGTAATCAGTGAAAAACCAATTACATGGTATTCAGCAACCTTCTTACCTCCAAAAGGATATCCAACAACACAGTTTTCCATGCGAGAAGCTGAGGACGTTGGTCTGTTTAAATTTGATGTCCTGAGTCAACGAGGATTGGGAAAAATTCAAGAAAGTTTAGAAATCATCGCATACCATGAGCCCCACCGAGAACCTCATGATTTACATGATATTGCGTTTTTAAAAGAGGATGAAAAAGTAAAAGCTTTACTTCTCTCCGCCCGTGCCATGGGTTGTTTTTACGTTGAATCGCCGGCGATGCACATGTTAATGACGAAACTCAAAGTGGAAACTTACCTCGACTTAGTGGCAGCAAGTTCCATTATTCGACCAGGAGTAGCACAGTCAGGAATGATGCGCGAATACATTTTACGTCATCGGTATCCTGAAAAACGAAAATCGATTCATCCTTTATTGCAAGAAATCATGCCAGAGACATACGGTGTGATGGTGTATCAAGAGGATGTCATCAAAGTAGCCCACTTTTTCGCTGGGTTATCACTGGCAGAAGCGGATGTACTTCGAAGAGGAATGTCTGGAAAGTTTCGTTCCGCGGATGAAATTCTTCAAGTCAAACAACGTTTTTTGAGCCAATGCCTCGAAAAAGGACACGATGAAGCCTTCAGTAAAGATGTATGGAGACAAATTGAAAGCTTCGCAGGTTATGCGTTTTCTAAGGGACATTCTGCTTCTTATGCCGTGGAAAGCTATCAAAGTTTATACTTAAAAGCGCACTTCCCTCTTGCTTTTATGACGGCAGTGATCAACAATTTCGGTGGATATTATCGAACTGAAGTATACGTTCACGAAGCGAGATCTTGGGGTGCTGAAATCGAAGCACCATCGATCAACGAAGGAGGATATGCTTGCACACTCGTGGGAAATCGATTAATCCTTGGCTTTAATTTAGTGGAAAACATCGAACAGGAGCTGATCATCAAATTAATCGACGAAAGAAACACTTCTGGAAAATTCAAGAATTTTGAGCAATTAATGAAACGAATAAACATCCCATTAGAACAATTACTCATCATCATTCGTATTGGAGGCTTAAGGGATTTTGCTGAAAGTCGTAAAGAACTCTTATGGAAAGCTCATTTTTATCATCACCATCGCAAGAAGAAAGCTCAAGAATTGAACTTTGAAATTGAGCACAAAAAATTTGAATTACCGCAACTAAAAGAGCATCCTTTAGAACTTGCATTTGAACAAATGGAATTATTAGGTTTTCCATTATGCAATCCCTTTGAGCTACTCAAAACAGCTCCCAAAAATTTCATATTGGGAAAAGCACTTGAACAACACCTGAGTCAAAAAGTGGAAATGTATGGTTACCTAATTTCCTTGAAAGCATCAAGAACAAAACAAGGAGAAAGCATGTATTTTGGAACCTTTATTGACCAAGAAGGTATGGTCATTGATACGGTGCATTTTCCAACGATAGGCAAGCAATATCCATTTCAAGGAAAAGGTATTTACCATTTAATTGGCGTAGTGACCGTAGAATTTAATTATTACGCATTAGAAGTCGGCATGATGTTTAAAATGCCTTTTCAAGAAGATGTACGATTTAGTCACAACACATAAAAAGAAAGCTAATCACTTGTTAAAACTAAATAAAAGCATAAATTTGTAACGCAATTCAAAGCAAAATGCCCACGTGGTGAAATTGGTAGACATGCCATCTTGAGGGGGTGGTGCCATTAGGTGTGCTGGTTCGAATCCAGTCGTGGGCACTAAAAACCAGAGTGAGAAACAAAACGAAAGCGATGTTCAAAACTCTGGTTTTTTTCTTCATTTTCATTCCGTTTCTCGCTATTGAACAATATTTGTAGCTTAGAAGGAAGCTAATTTTATTACAATGATTGATTTCGAAAATCTGAATTAACTTGCTTCAACTATAGATTGGTTTGACAATACAAATATTGGGGACAGCAAGAAGTCTAACACGAGTGTTGGACTTTTTTAGTTTATCTAACTCGTTTGAAAGGATTAATTCCAAAGTTAGCGATAGAAATAAATTTGAGTTCATCGAAAAAGGAAAATCGAAATTTATTACATCTCTACATAGAGAACTAAACACATTAAATAGATCAATTCAAATAGTTGATGAAATTGTACATTTCAATCCGTAAAATTTTTAGTTTTACCGTAATGAATTTTACCACGCTTTCGGACTCATTGCACATTTGTAGATTTTTCCTTTTAAAAAAAGGAGAATTCTGTAATCCACTATCTATAAGCGTTTCAGAAACCCAGGCGTACCGATATATGTACCAAGGGCAGGAGGCAGATAATGAAATTAAGGGAGCAGGGAATAGCTACACCACAGAATTCCGCCAGTATGACCCACGTTTAGGACGTTGGCTGAGTTTGGATCCATTAGCACACGAATTTGCATCATGGTCACCATACAACGCCTTCGCTTGTAATCCTATCAGATTTATAGACCCTGATGGTAGAGCGCCTCAAGATTGGATTAAGAAAGCGGGGGCAAAAACATGGGAATATGATAGTGGTATTCAAACAGCCGCAGGAGCCGAAGCTAGATATGGATCGGGAACAGAGTACATGGATGATGGAGGTACATATCAAGGTTCTTATGGAGGAAAAGATATTGGCACAGTAACTCTTCATACGGGTGGTTTACAAACATGGGAAGGGGGATCCTATCAAAATAAAGATCTCAATCCTTTTCCTTCTCCTTCTCCTTCAATTTCATTACCTAATCCATTTATGCAGAATTGGTATAATCCATCCTCTAAGGGAAATACCGTTTTTGGTGCTGGTTCTTCGGGTTTAGGTTTATCAAGTTATTCTTTCAGACTTACTAATGGTGTTTCGAATGGTTCTGTCCTCAGTCCAAAACTTTACTCAAGTGGTTGGACAGGTGGTAGCCGGGCAGGTATTAAAACTCATAATGTGGCTAAAGTAGGTGGATTTCTTGGTAAATTATCTTTTGGGTTTGGAGTAGGGATAGATGCCATCGGGGTTTATAATTATTACAAAAATGGTGCTGATGACCCTAATGCTGTTCATCCTGGTAAAGCTGCTGTAAATACTACTTTTGGAGCAATTGGACTAAAACTTAATCCAGTTGCAGCAATATTGTATTTTGGTGTAGATTCTTTTTATCCAGGGGGCTGGGTTGGTGATTCACAAAACGAAGGAGCAATTAGAAAATTATCAGGTTTGACTGAGCGTAATAGGGCAATTATTCCAAACTTTAACTTACATCGAGATATACCTGGTGGTTTTTAGTACATTGTTATGAGAAAAATTAAAAATTTATATTATTACTTATTTTATAAGTTGTATAAATGGTATGCGCGAGGTGGTTCGATTTGGTTGAGTGATTGGAAGGCAGAATTATCATTAGATGTCCTTTGGATATTCACAGGAGTATCTTTACTAGTTTATTACACTATTTTTTTAATAGATATTTAAGTATCGGGAATGGGAATATTTTGTTACTTGGGTATATATTATTGATAGCTCTCCCCAATTATTTTATTTTCCACCACCGTAATCAATGGAAAGAAATAGTTAGAGAATTTGACAAATTGCCAAAACGGAGAAATAAGTTTGGTGGCTGGCTTATATTTTGGGTTGTTCTACTTATTATCAGTAATATGGTTTTCGCCTTTTATCTGATGAGTCAAATAGATTGGTCGCAGTATAGATAATCTGAATCATCCAATTCCGTAGTATATGTTTCGCATTGCTTTGCAATCCTGCGGCTAAAATAATAACTCCTTGGTTTACCCCGCTCCGCTGGATTTGCACCGCGTAGCAGCTACGAAGTAAATCCTGCGTTTCTTTGCTTAAGCATTTGAATACTAATAGTGAGTTTCATACCCGAAGCTAGTTCTAAATGTCGCATTGGAAGAAAAAGAAATGCAGTGCACGGTAAGTTGGGCACCCTGAGGAAGCCGAAGTTTGTGTTAGCAAAGCGAGCAAACGATGGATCGCCGATAGGGTCAACTTACAGAAACGGAATGCACTTTTGAATTCCTAAGCGACGAGTTTTCTTTTGTATTACTTTTCTTTTGCGGAAAAAGAAAAGTAATGAATAAAACATTAAATTTAAACCATGATTTCCTGCTTTAAAAAAGATTCCTCCCCCTCTATCCCCCTCCAAAGGGGGAAGGTTCAAGTCCCACTTTATCCCCTACAGACGCTTTGGTCTGTATTTGCAATCCAAAGGGGGAAGAAAAAACATCAAGTATACCGATTTTCATCCCAACGTGCCAACATCTGAAATAGTATAGCAATAAAAATATTTTTCCAAACACAGGTT
>JALRIV010000074.1 GCA_023255275.1 Crocinitomicaceae bacterium
TATGAAGCTCGAGCTCATCGATGGTAATTTGAGCATTCACGATAGGGTTACCTGTTTCAACATCAACAACTTTTCCCCTTATAGTTTGGGCTAAGTAGGATGATGTAATGAACACCATTAGGCATCCAAAAACAATATTCTTCATATTTATGATTTTTTAATTTCGTTATTAAAAGTCATAAGACTTCTATATCAATACCTTGATTTTACGAAATTAAAATGGGAGGTGCTCGTAACCTAAAAAATGGAGTAACTACTGTATCAATGGATACAACTTGGTATTCAGGATGCTGAATCTTCGTTTTAGCAGGAATTTTAAATCTAAAAGGAAGTTGTGCATTGAAATCCCATAAATGCAAATCGCAAAATGCACAATGATCTTGTTCGAAATGCAATTCACCCTGAACGTTTGCGGAGACTTGATGTTGATCAGCACAATCATGCCATATCGACTTTGGAGTCAATAAAAACAACAAGATAATTAATAAGGAAAAAGAAATAATTCTTCTCAACATGTTTTAAAATTAACTCAATGTTGTCAATTTCGCAAACAATCTTTGACTTTTTTTGCATGCATGGCACGTTCTTCCGGTGTCTTGTTTGCATCTTCTATTCGAAACGACTGGCATTTATCTTCCACAATTTCGAGCCGTTTAAGTAAACGATCAAACTCAGCATCAGGAATAGAGGATTTAGTAAAGGCTTTATTGATGGAATCGTTTTTTTGAACGCAGGTACAAAAATCCCATTGCTCACCATATTTTTTTTCAATTAATTGGTTTGCCTTTTTCAAATCCTTAGGCGCCATAGATGCATGATTCTTTTTAGCGGCTTCTTGAATTTGAGATTCCATAACTTCCTCTTTGCTAACTTTTGTTTCAATAGTATCCTTATCAAGTTTTTTTTGAACTTTTTTGGATTCCTGCTGACATGCAAAAAGAACCAGAGTGACTATGAAAACAATAACGTAATGCATAAAAAAAGCCCATTTTCATGGGCTAAATGACTAGGCCATTAATTGATCTTCAGATGAAGAAGCAATAGCTGACTTTTCGATTCTTAATTTATTTCCTTCAGAAGAAATTAATACGGTTGAATCATTAACTTCTAAAATTTTTCCGTGAATACCACCGATGGTGATGACTTTTTGCCCAGCTGCGATACTCTCTCTAAATTTTTTCAATTCTTTTTGTTTCTTCATTTGTGGACGGATCATGAAAAAGTAGAATACTACAATGATCATGACCAACATTACTAGTTGTTGCATTTTATTGGATTTATTTATTTATAACATTTGCCTTAATTAGGACTTGTACAATCGATTTTTCTGTATTCGCTACCAAAGTAACCGGTTTCGCAATTTCTCCTGACGGAGTTTTATCCGTATTGACTTCAGCCTTAATGATGGTTTCTTCACCCGGTTGAATCGGTTCATCTGGTTTAGAAGCCACAGTGCATGAGCATGAACCTTGAACACTTGCAATGACCAAAGGGTAATTACCCGTATTTTTAACATGAAAGGTCGCATGAATGATTTCACCTTTTTGAACATCTCCTGCATTAAATTCTGGCTCAATTTCCATTGTAGTTTTATTTCCAACCTCAACCGATTCGTTGGAATTGCATGAAAACAAAACACTAGCGAAAATACTTAAGTATAAAAACTGTTTCATAAAATTAATTAATTAAACCTCTTCCATTTTTCTTAATCTTCCCTTCTTTGGTAAGCAAATCAATTGCTTTATCTAAAACTCCATTAATAAAACCATTACTTTTTGGTGTAGAATAAAATTTAGATATTTCAATGTATTCGTTTAAGGTAACCTTATTCGGAATACTCGGAAAACATTGTAATTCCGTAATGGCCATTTTCATCAACAAAACATCCATTTTAGCGATACGATCCAACTCCCAGTTTTTGGTTAAATCATCGATGATTTTTTCATTTTCTGTATTCATGGAGATGGTTTTACGCAATAATTCTCGAATAAATTCTTGCTCATCATCTTCAGGCTTGTACAAAGGCATCAGTGTAAGTAATTCCCCTTCTTCCATTCCTTTAATGGTTTTGATCACCATAGCACAAGCTAAATCGATATCGTCCATCCAATGAATGCTCTTCTCTTCAAAGAAATGATACAATAAAGGAGAATTGGCGATATCATTTTTAAACAAAGCAATCAAAAATTCTTTATCATCCTCATAACTAGAAATGCCATTATTCATGAATTGGAAGTAAACTTCACTTTCACGAATTTGTAAGTACATTTTTCGGAACATCTCTTTTTGCTCGTCACCTTGCCAATTTACTTTTTTCTCTTCAGAAATTCTTCGCAGTTCCTTAGAGTTTTCAATTTGTTCGACCAATCTGTTCTCAATCCATTTCAAATTAGGATTCAATTCATCCGCAGAGGGTCTGATTTTCTTTTTATTTTCTTCAATTCTTTGCTCGGCAAAAAATTTAATTTCAGAAAAAGTCAAAAACAAGTATAAATATAAATCTTGAATTTTAGATACAGATTGCATCAACTCCTTTTCCACTCGAACATAATTTTCTTCATTTGACTGAAAATAGGCGTACAATTCTTGTAACACTTTAATTCTAAGATGTCTTCTATTTAACATTTATAGGGGTAATTTTACTTTTCCGATTGATTCAATTCTTTCTTCAGCCATTTTATTTGCGATGGCATAGGTTGGGATATGTTCTGCTTGAGATCGTTTCACAATGTTTTCAATCGTACCATAGATTTCTTCCGCTTTTTGCATAGCCCATTCTGCTGATAATCCTTTCACTTCAGAATAACAATTGATTACTCCACCCGCATTTAACGCAAAATCTGGAGCATAAATCATCCCTTTCTCCATGACCAATTTTCCATGAACTATTTCATTTTGCAATTGATTATTTGCAGCACCCGCAATGATCGAACATTTCAAACGATTTAAAGTATCATCGTTTACCGTTGCACCTAAAGCACACGGAGCATAAATATCCATATCTACATCGTAAATTTCGTTCAAACCAACTACTTCAGCTTGATAAGTATTTGCAATGTGTTTTAAAGTGGGTTCGTGTATATCGGTTACAAATACTTTTGCACCTTCTTTCGTTAGCGATTTTACTAAATACTCTCCAACGTGACCAACTCCTTGAACTGCTACTTTTTTACCAGTCAACGAGTCGCTACCAAATTGAATTTTAGCAGCCGCCTTCATTCCCATATAAACACCATGGGCAGTAACTGGAGAAGGATCTCCACTTTTTCCCGGTAAGCCAACCACATGATTGGTTTCCATACTTACCCAAGTCATATCAATTGGTGAAATCCCAACATCTTCAGCAGTAATGTACTTTCCTCCTAATGATTCCACAAATTTTCCAAATCGACGAAACAAAGCCTCTGATTTCATGGATCTCGCATCTCCAATAATCACCGCTTTACCACCTCCTAAATTTAAACCAGAGATGGAGTTCTTGTAAGTCATCCCTCTTGATAATCGTAAAACGTCTGTTAATGCTTCCACTTCGTTCGCATAAGGCCACATACGTGTTCCACCTAGGGCTGGACCTAACACAGTATTATGTACTGCAATTATCGCCTTTAGGCCAGTAGCATTATCATTACAAAAAAGCAATTGCTCATGATTGTATTTTGTCATTTGAGCAATCACTGGATTTTCCATTAAATTGGTATCCTCGATATTTTTTACTTCAAACATAAAATCTGACTTACTAATTATTAATTAAAATGGAATCCGTATTTTTGACATTATCCAATTTAGGATGCAAAAGTACAAAATTTACCTATGAAGTCATTAGGCTACCTCAATAAATATTTTATAAAATACAAATGGCGTTTTATTTTAGGAATCTTATTTACGGTTCTTACGAATTACTTCAATGTCAAAATGCCCTTATTTGTCCAATCTACATTGGATTCTTTCAAAACAGTAAAAATAGACTCGCTTCAAGGTGCATTATGGTTTTCTGCCAAGGTAGCTATGATATACATTGCGCTTTCCTTAACGAAAGGGTTCTTTTTATTCTTGATGCGTCAAACGATCATCATCATGTCCCGCTTAATTGAGTTTGATTTGAAGAATGAAATTTTTAAACAATACGAAAGATTAGATTTTAGTTTTTACAAACGCAATCGCACCGGTGATTTAATGAACCGTATTTCAGAAGATGTTAGCCAAGTACGGATGTATCTTGGACCAGGAATCATGTATAGTATTAACTTAATCGTGATGTCGATCATGGTGGTTAATGCGATGGTGAACATCAACGGATTTTTAACATTCATGGCACTCCTACCCTTGCCGATCATGTCCTTAATGATTTACAAAGTTTCAAGTAAAATGGGTAAATACAGTAAACATGTTCAAGAATCCCAATCCAATTTAACATCCATTGCACAAGAGACATTTGCTGGGATTCGGATTTTCAAAGCCCACAATAAAGAGCATATTGTAGAAGATAAATTTGAGGAAGCCTCTTCAACCTATAAAGAAAGAACCCTAAAATTAGCTTTTGTGAACGCCTTTTTCATGCCTACCATTTTATTCCTGATTGGCATGAGTACGTTATTGTCGATTTATATTGGCGGCTTGATGTTTTACAGTGGTAAGGTAACTGAAGGGGAAATAGTTGCCTTGATTTTATTTGTCAACCAACTTACTTGGCCTTTTGCAAGTATTGGATGGGTAACTTCGATTATTCAACGTGCAGGAGCATCCCAAAAACGAATCAATGAATTTTTAAATGAAAAGACCAGCATACAAACGGATACAATTATACCTATTGAATTTCAAGGGAAGATTGAATTTAAACATGTAAGTTACACCTATCCAGATACTGGAATAAAAGCAATTGATCAACTTTCGTTTATTTTACAACCTCATCAGACTATTGCAGTATTAGGAAAAACAGGGGCCGGTAAGTCAACGCTATTAGCTCTTATTTTAAGACAAATCGATCCAGACCAAGGTGAAATTCTAATTGACGATGTACCGCTAAAAAACATTGACTTAAAGGCTTTTTACCAGCACATCGGAATTATCCCGCAGGATGTCTTCTTGTTTTCGGACACGATTAAAAACAACATTTCTTTCGGACTACAAGACGAAGTTAGTCAATCGGTTATCGAAACGTATGCAAAGAAAGCTCATGTTCACCACAACATCATTGAATTTCCGGAAGGATACGAAACCTTACTGGGAGAACGAGGTGTCAATTTGAGTGGTGGACAAAAACAACGAATCAGTATTGCACGTGCTTTAATCAAACAACCCAAATTATTGTTAATCGACGATTGTTTGTCGGCGGTGGATACAGAAACCGAAGAAATCATTTTAAACAATTTTAAAGACTTGGATTGTTCAAGTATCATCGTCAGTCACCGAATTTCCACCATTCGAAATGCGAATTTCATTTTGTATTTAGAGGGAGGAAAAAAGAAAGAAGAAGGCACCCATGAGACACTTTATCAGTTGAAGGGGGAATACTACCAATTGTATAAAAGTCAATCTGAATCGTAAAAAAAAATAGAAGCATAAAAAAATCCCAATTGTGATATTGGGATTTTTTTGTAGCGAGAGAGAGATTTGAACTCTCGACCTCAGGGTTATGAATCCTGCGCTCTAACCAACTGAGCTACCTCGCCATTTTGAAACCAAAGAAAGATTCCTGCTGGTTTTACGGGTGCAAATATAACTGCTTTAAATCGGTTTTCAAAAATAAAATTTACTTTTTTTAATCCTTGCGCATTTTATTTATAAAAAGCACTCAATATCAATGATATAGTTTAGCCAATTCAGTACTTACAAAATCGGCAAGATCTTTCAAGTATGCTTTTGAAAAATCAAAAGAGACTCCAGCCGTTTTGTAGATTTCTGGTATACTTTTCGTGTATCCTAATGCTAATGCAGCTTTATAATCGGCGATAGCTTTCGGATAATCGGTTAAACTATTTTTCCAAACACCAAGTGCACCTAATTGCGCAATACCGTATTCAATGTAATAAAAAGGCACTTCGTACAGATGCAGTTGACGTTGCCAAGTAATCAATTGCATCGCTTCATATTCGTCCCAATCGGTTAAACCTGTGCTGTATTCTGAATTTATTTCTTTCCACTTTTGATGTCTCTCAGCGACAGAATGTGTTGGATTTTCATAAACCCAATGTTGAAACTCATCGATCGTCGCAATCCATGGTAAAATTTTCAAAATGGAAGCCAATTGATCCATTTTTGCTCTTTTCAAATCATTTTCATCCTGATAAAAGGTATTCCATTCGTTCATGGACAATAGCTCCATCGACATCGAAGCTAACTCTGCAACCTCAGAAGGAAGATTCTTAAAAGCCGTTAGCTCTAAATCTCTCGATAAAAAGGAATGAATGGCATGTCCTCCTTCATGCACCATGGTGGTTAAATCATTTTGGGTCCCTACCGCATTCATGAAAATGAAAGGCACTCCAATTTCATATAAGGGATAATTATACCCCCCCGGTGCTTTACCGTCTTTAGATTCCAAATCTAAATGCCCCATTTCTCCCATGGTAGCAATACAATCTGAAAAATAAGCATCTATTTTCTCAAAACAAGTAATGGTTCCTTTCAGTAGTTCTTCACCATTTACAAAAGGCTTTAGAGGTGCTTTACCTTCAGGATCAACTTCAGCATCCCAAGGCTTAAACATTGGTTTTCCTAATTTTTTAAGTTTATCCAATTGAAGTTCCTTAACAATAGGGACAATTTCAGATTTGACTGCAGCGTGAAAGTCAAAACAATCGTTTTTATGGTAATCAAATCTTCCCATTGCTTGAAACATGTAATCCCTGTAATTGTCAAAACCAGCATTTGTTGCAACTTGATGACGTAAAGCAATCAATTTAGTGTAAAGATCATCTAACACTTCTTTATCGGCCAATCTCCTAGCAGCCATTTTTTGATATACTTCTTTCCGCAGCGATTCATCGGGTTCTCTTAGTAAGGCACCCGCTTTTTGCATGGTGATTTGCTCACCATGCATCTCGATGGATTGTTTTGCAGAAATGGCTCCAAACTGTTGACTCAATTCATTGATTTCCGCTTCTAGAGCAATATTTTCCTCTCGAAATAACGCTAGTGAGGTTTCAATGGATCGAAAATAAATGTGATATGCTTCCTCCTTTTTCAATTCTTCAAAGAAGGGGGTCTCAGCCATTTTACGATTCAACAAATCATCATAAGGAGCAATTTTAGGCTGAATTTCTGAAATGAAAAAATGATAACTTTGGGTTAATGCCTCGTCCTTGGTATTAATCGTCATTTTAATATATCTCCAAGCAGCATCCTCTTCAATAAAAGCATCTAACTCACTGCGATTTTGAAGCCAACTGTTAAAATCTTTTACATCCTTTATTTCTTGATGGAGTAATTGCTCATAGTAAGGAGCAATATCTTCCCATTGGTTAATCTCTAAGTCTTGGGCAATGAATTGCCTTACTGGTTTTTCTATTTTCATGATTTTGTATCAAGTAGTTATCAAAAAAAAAGTCGGATAAACCGACTTTAACAATTATTTACCTCTACCGGCACTTTTGGTGGTAGTGGGAGCTTTTTTCGCTGCCGCTGGTTTCGCTGCTTTTTTCTCTACACCAGCTGCTTTTGGTTTTGCTGCTGCTTTAGGCTTTGCTGCTGCTTTGGGTTTACTGGATTTCGCATCCTCTGTTTCCTCCTTCTTTTTAGATTTGGTTTCTTTCACCTCTTCCTCTGCTTTTAACAAGCCTGCCTTGTGCAATAAGTTATACCATTGAAATATTTTTTTCACATCAGATTGATATACTCTTTCTTTGTCGTAGTTAGGTAATATGGATTCTAGATAACTTTCTAATTTCTTAATATCCTCTTTGTGAGATAGACATTCTTTACCTCCCTCTTTGTCAAAAATCAATTTAACAATATTTTTAAACGGTGCATCTTCGTCATAGGTATAGATACTGATATCCTCCAAAGCTGAAATTCGATCGCTAGCAAATGCTGGAACGCGTTTTTTATCCATTAATGATTCAACGATAATACTGTTCTTTCCTTGAGCGATAACTCTAAATAAACCAGGTTTACCTGATATTGCAATGATGCCTGTTAATTCCATAATTAATTTTTACGAGTCAAAAATATAAAATTACTTTCAGATTCTACTTATAATTTAATAAATTTTGATTTGAATATTCCTTGATCCGTGAGAATGCTAATAAAGTACATTCCTTTAGTGAGTGATTGCACGCCTAAACTGTACGAATTAAGTGGATCAAAATCTACAGACCTACCTGTCTCATCGGTAATCACTACACGCACAATTTTAGCATCCGTTTGAATTTTCAATTCCTCTCTCACTGGATTCGGAAAAAGCTTAATATTTTCATAAACAATTAAATCTAAATTTGCAGTCACTTCAAAGTTTGCCGAAGTGCTCGGACAACCATCACTATTTGCAACCGTAACACTATAAACTCCATATGGGGCAACTGGTGTCAAAGTTTGAGCATGTGCATTAGGAATTTCTTGACCGTTTAAAGTCCAAACATAGTAATTACCTGAACTTGCGACTAAGTCATTCCCTACTAAATTTATGGTTGGTAGAGTCGTATTCAAATTTTGATTAAGCAACAATTGATGGGCATCTAATTTCCCGTTACCAAAAGCGTAATTTGGCAAAGCTCCTGTATGCGTATCGCTGAACGAACTACCTATTAATCCTGTTTTAAAGGACTGCCAATTCGCATAGCGGCATCGATCTAGAAACAAAGCTGCAGATCCGGAAACTACAGGAGTTGCCATTGAAGTACCTCCATTTAACACATGCCAGCCAAACTCAGAAATAGCGCTATTGTACCCCGGATTATTTAGAATAAAAAAGGGACCACTTGCCAAGGTAACATCACCTGTGGAGGCTAAGTCGGGTTTTACCAATCCTTTTCTGGAAGGACCTTTTGAAGAGTTTGGCGACAACATTTGAGGTAAATAAGCTCCAGTATTTCCATACTGATTCATATCTTTATCAATAAAACCATATCTATTTCGGTAATTCGCAACGGTAATTGTTTTTTCAGAGCAAGCCCATGATGAAACTATTGTTTGCAAGGTGTCGGGCATGGCATAATGTTGAATTTCTGGATAACTGATCACAGAAGGTATAGCAGTCACCATACTATTTAAGCCCATCCAAGCTCCTGACCATAAATCATATTTACCTGATCCCGTAGTCATAAAGCGATATAAGTAATTCACTGAATCTACATTACTGAAGTAAGCTTCCATATGATAATTGCCGCCTACAATTTCGTTATAAAGTTCTATAGTAGCTATCCGATCACCATTGTCATTATATAAGGTGTCGAGAATTGGGTAAGGCACATAAGT
>JALRIV010000075.1 GCA_023255275.1 Crocinitomicaceae bacterium
TTTGGTAAAATACCGGGGTTAAATATTTGGGAATCGGATGGTGCAGGAATTCAAATTGGAATCGGAGGAAGAGGTTTAAGTCCGAACCGTGCGGCAAATTTCAACACTCGACAAAATGGTTACGACATCAGTGCCGATGCGCTTGGTTATCCGGAAAGTTATTATACACCACCTACAGAAGCGCTCAAAAACATCGAAATCTTGAGAGGCTCTGCCGCTTTACAGTTTGGCACTCAATTCGGAGGACTCTTGAACTTCAACATCAAAGATGCTCCACTCACGACACCTTTAGAATTCACATCCCGATCCACCGGAGGGTCTTATGGATATTTTGGAACCTTCAATCGCTTAACGGGAACTAAAAATCGTGTTTTCTATCAAGTTTATCACCAATATAAGCGTGGCGATGGCTATCGAAGAAATAGTGGATTTCAACAACATCAACTATTTGGACAAGTAGGATATCATCTCTCTGACAAAAGTCAAATTAAGATGGAATACACGCATATGAATTACTTGGCTCAACAAGCAGGAGGTTTAACCGATAAGCAATATGAACAAGATGCCCGACAATCGTTCAGAGAACGGAATTGGTTTCAAGTCAAATGGAATATGCTTGCATTGATTTACAACGTAGATTTTCATAAAGGCAGCACCTTCAATGTGAAAAGCTTTGGTATGATTTCATCACGAGAATCGATGGGTTTCTTAGGGAAAATTTCTCAAGCAGATCCCGGCGGACCAAGAGATATGATTGCAGGTCGATTTAAAAATGTGGGAGTGGAAGCTAGATACTTAAAACGTTATCAATTGTTTCCTGAAAAAAAATCCATGAAGGGAGCATTTTTAGTCGGAGGTAGATATTACAGAGGAAATACCTCCAACCTGCAAGGCACTGCACCCGATGGGGATGATGCACAATTCAAATTTCTTCATCCCAACGATTTAGAAAATTCAAATTACGATTTCCCTTCTCAAAATCTTGCTTTTTTTGCTGAAAACATCATCTATCTATCTGCTAAATTTACCTTCAATGCAGGTCTTCGTTTTGAACATATTGAAAGCAGTTCAAAAGGATTTTACAAAAGATACGTCATTCACCCTATTAATTTTGACACCTTGGCCATCTATAAAATGGAGGACGCAAAAACAGTGAAGCGCAATGTCCCTTTATTTGGAGGTGGATTTTCTTATAAACTTAAAAAGCAAGGAAGTGTTTATACGAATTTCACCCAAAACTACCGGGCCATTAATTTTACAGATATTCGTGTAAGTAATCCAAACATTGTCATCGATAGTATGATTAAAGATGAATATGGCTATACCTTAGAATTAGGGACAAGAGGAATGTTAAAAGATTATTGGATTTATGATTTAGCTGGCTTTTATATCTTTTATGGCGATAAAATCGGGCTAGCGCCTAAATCAGGAACCACTTATAAAGAGCGAACCAATATTGGAAATGCCATCAACCTTGGTGTGGAATTATTTACCGAATTTGATTTCATAAGTGCATTTCAAGATTCATCCAACCAACATTTATCCTTATTCCTGAATGCTGCCTACATACATTCAAGATATGTTGAGTCCAAAGAACCAAGTTACATCGGTAATCAAGTAGAATATGTGAGTCCATTGATTTTAAAATCTGGACTGAAATGGAGTAATCCAAAATGGAGCATTCAAGTGCAAGCAGCCTATAATTCCGCTCAATTTTCAGATGCAACAAACAGTATTGAACCCACAGGTGATGCTGTAATAGGAGAAGTTCCTGCGTATTTCGTTTGTGACTTTTCAGCTCGTTATATCTTTAAAAAATATTTTTCGTTAGAAGGAGGTGTCAATAATTTTACGAATACGAAATATTACACTAGAAGAGCAACCGCATACCCAGGTCCAGGAATTTTACCTTCAGATGGTATCAATTTTTACCTTACCTTACAGTTTAAAATTGCCGCAAAATCAAAATGATCCTTCTCGATGAATATCTGGTCATACAACAACTTAGCCAACGAAATGCGCGTTTCGGACAAGTATTTCTTGCAGAGAACCAAGTAAGTAAGGCCTTAAAAATCATCAAATTTGTACCGTTTGACGCTAAAGCATTTGCCATCGAACAACTTCATAATGAAGCCCAATTTCAATTCAAACATCCCCAAATCCAAAATTCGGAATCAATCATTTCAAAAAAAGAAGGGTTTTATTTAGTCAAATCCTATCACGATGGAATCCCTTTGGAAACGTATTATCAAGCTTTAAGAAGGAAGGAGAAAAAAGTATTTTTACCTCATCTCGCGAACCAACTTCAAATGCTACTTGAAGAAATTCATTCCTTAGGCTATGTACACGGTGACCTTAAACCCTCCAACCTACTCGTGACAAAAAACAAAGAACTTTGTATCATTGATTTTGGGATGGGCTTCGATACGAAACTTCCCATACCAAAAAGAAAGACGCTATTCTCTTTGGGATATGCAGCTCCAGAACTCGTTTTAAATCGATTGAATTTAGTTAGCCCTGCTGCGGATTATTTTTCTGTCGGGGTGATTTTTTACAAATTACTTACGGGAAAACTTCCTTGGACACATGAAAATCCGAGCATTATGACCAATCTGCAAATTACTTACCCTTTGCCTCGTCATACAAAAATTGACTCAAAACTACATACAGAGTTGTCTTCATTAACGCAAAAACATCAGTTTCGAACCAACCCAAAATTCTTAGAAGAAACCGAAATGGATGGGAATTTACAAGCTGCCATTGACCTTCGTGAAAAAAAGTTGAGTCCACTAAAAATGGTTTTAGAGGAGCGCATGAATGCAAGATTTTCTTTAGTAAAAATCTTTTCGAAACCCTAAGTTAAACCCGATCAGTAATGGGGAAAACATAGTGGTTGTTTTAGCGGTATTGTTATTTCCTTGGGCTAAAATGAAGTAATTCATAAAAAGGTCTGCGTATACAGTTCCTACACCAGGAAAAGTGTTTTTCATTCCTCCTTGCAAACCAAATCCAAAACTAATGATCGACCCTTTATCTGGGTAATCAGCTTCGTCAGGGATGGTATAGAGATTTCGATCAAAATTATCATAAATCAATTTCACTTGACTTACTGCTAGGATTAAATTCGTTCCGCCGTACAAACTAAAGCCTGAATCATAAGTGCCAATCACATAATATCTCGTTCCACCGTCAATTGTGAAATAATTCAGTTTATCTCTGTAGTTGATATCCATCACATAAGGATTGGTCATGACATCTTTGGCAACGATGGTAGCTAAATTCGTTCGGCTACTTCTTTGCCCGGGATAAAAGGCAAATTTCCCATAAAAACTTACTGCGTCAGACTTCGGAAACTCGCCTCCAATATGTAAACCGCTAAAGGCTTTACTGGCATTAAATCCGTACAACATACTATACCCACCAAAAATACTATATTGCGCTTGAACGTTGACCATGGTAAGGATAAACAAGCCTAAAATTAATTTTTTCATCTCTTCTTTATTTTATGATAAATCGAACAATTTTCCTCATGTGCTCCTGGTAGATAAGCTGAACTCATCAAGAATTCATTTACAATTTCCCCACCTGTAAATTTGAATGTTTTCTTAAATAATTTTACCCATTCTTCTTTTTCGAGTGAATGATGTTCATCTAACCATTTCTTAAAGGTACCAAATTTATTTTTAATTTCCATTACTTTTTGAGCATTAAAAATCGCTGCATGAATCTTCAGTCTATTCCTGATGATCCCTGCATCATTCATTAACCCTTCAATTTTTTTTTCGTCGTATTTTGCTATTTTTTGAATTGAAAATTGATCGTAAGCTTTTCTAAAATTGGCTTCCTTTTTCAAAATAGTCGCCCAAGATAATCCAGCTTGATTAATTTCTAAAATCAAGCGACCAAAAAGTTCATCATCATCATCGATTGGGAATCCATAAAATTGATCATGATAGATTTTATTCACATCATCTGCGGGTAAATCTTTACAATAGGCACAATAACTCATGTTAAAGGATTTTCTTAATTTTAACAAAAATATAAAAGAAATACCAATGGCTATCTACGCTTTCAATGGTTTTATTCCAGTGATCAAAAAAAGTAGTTTTGTGCATCCTCAAGCCACTGTGATTGGCAATGTCATCATCGGTGAACATGTTTATGTGGGACCGGGTGCTGTAATTCGTGGAGATTGGGGATTAATTCTCATCGAAGATGGTTGTAATGTGCAAGAAAACTGCGTCATCCATATGTTTCCGGGAACCACTACCCTGCTCAAAAAAGGAGCACACATCGGACATGGAGCCATTATTCATGGAGGTACCATCGGTGAAAATTGCTTAATTGGAATGAATGCGGTGGTCATGGATGACAGTGAAATAGGGAAAGAATCCATCATTGGTGCACTTGCTTTTATTCCAGGTGGGACAACGATTCCAGAAAGATCATTAGTGGTTGGCAATCCAGGCAAGGTCATCAAACCAGTATCGGATGAAATGATCGCTTGGAAAACTAAGGGAACAGCCTTATATCAACAACTTCCCGCTGATTGTCATCAAAGTCTTATTCCTTGTGAAGCATTGGAAGAAGTAGAAGCCAATCGACCTACCCAAGATCGTTTATTTGAAACTTGGAAGAAAACCAATTCATAACCCTACCACTTCATTCCAACCGTATTAGCCCTTTTTTGCTCTACTTTCTTTTGGATCCATTTCGAGCCATAATACACGGCGAAGGCTGTACCTGAACCAATGACTGCACCAGCTAAAACATCAGTCAAATAATGCACTCCTAAATACATTCTGGAATAACCTACGGCTCCAGCCCAAAGCATGGATGGCGCAATCACATACCATTTCGGATATGCCAAACTTAGGGAAGTGGCTGTTGCAAAAGCCATCGTGGTATGTCCCGAAGGAAAACTTGGTGAACCTCCTGTGGAATGTTTATTGATGTCGTCATAGGTATTAAAGGGTCTCTCACGATCAATCCCTAGCTTCAAACTGGTGGTAATGACGCCTGACAAAAAAATGGAGGATGCCATTTCATAAGAATGAATGCGCATGGGTTTATCTTTTTTGATCCAACTGGCAATAAATAAACCGGCAGGAACTCCTAAACCGATAGGGGTTGGTGTTTCTGTAATGATGTAAAAAATATTACCACCAACTTTGGTATAGCCGTGATTGATATCGTATAAGATTTGATAATCTAACTTCGATGATTGGGAAAATAGACTTGTCGCAAAGAAAAAGCTTGATAAAAGCAGTATATATCTCATAATTCTTGATAGTTTGGCACCTTAGACACGGCAATAAATTGAGCATCTTGATAATTCACTTCACCCACAAAATGGTGAATTCCATTGGACAAAATTAAAAATTTGACTTGAAGTTTTGCATTATATTGTGCAATTTGCATCAACACTTTCTGATTTAAAACAATATCAGGGGCTTTGCACTCAAGAATAAGCTGAGGGCTTCCGTGGCGATCGAAAACGACTAAATCACACCTTCTTGTTAAACCATTTAACACAATCGTCTTTTCCGCTTGCATTAAGCTCATCGGATAGTCAAAAGCATGAATCAAATAGTGTATCCAATGTTGTCGAACCCATTCTTCAGGTGTCAAGACCAATTTTTTCTGTCTTAAAATACACCAAACATAAAGCACTTGTCCCTGTTTTGTTAATTTTAAATTGGCTTGTGGTAAATTTAAAGGAACGATCACGTCATTCATCACATTCCCATAATTAGGAGTTCGATATCCTTGTAATTTAGATTAAAAACCTTCCCTAAGACTTCACTAGTCAAGGTTCCTTTGTACATGTATACACCACTTCGGAATCCAACATGATGTTTAATCAACCCTTTACACCCGCCATGATTACCCATATCTAACAAAATAGGTGAAAAGATATTAGATAAAGCGAAAGAAGCCGTTCTGGAGACTCTTGAAGCAATATTAGGAACACAGTAATGCACTACCCCATGCTCTACAAAAGTGGGTTCATTATGGTTGGTGACGCGTGAAGTCTCAAAACACCCACCTTGGTCGATGCTGATGTCAACAACAACGGAACCCGGCTTCATACTTTGGATCATTTCTTCGGTTACAATACATGGTGTTTTACCCAATGGTGCACGAATTGCACCAATAACCACATCGGCTCTTTTTAATGATTTTGCCAACACTTTAGGTTGCAGTACGGAAGTATATACCCGGACGCCAATATCATTTTGTAATCGTCTTAATTTAGACAGCGAATTGTCAAACACTTTAACAGATGCTCCAAGACCAAGCGCTGCCCGAGTTGCAAATTCAGCAACAGTTCCTGCGCCAATAATTACGACTTCAGTAGGTTGAACTCCCGCCAAACCTCCTAACATGATTCCTTTTCCTGAAGAAAAAGAAGATAACAGCTCACCAGCAACTAAAATAGAGGTTGTTCCGGCAATTTCACCCATGGTTCTCACCACAGGGTAAACACCACTCTCGTCTTGGATGTAATCCCAAGCTATTGCGGTTATTTTTTTGGCTTGTAATTTTTGCAGAATAACTTTCGGTTGAATCGAAATTTGCAAGGCAGAAATTAACGTTTGATTTCCTTTCATCATGTCCACTTCTTCTTCAGAGGGTGGTGCCACTTTGAAGATGATATCGCACGCATAAATTTCTTTTGTATCGTAAACAATTTCAGCACCTGCTTCGGAGTATTCATTATCCGAAAAATTCGATGCCAATCCACTTTTTGACTCAATTTTTACACGATGTCCATTCGCTACTAATAAAGAAACAGCTTCTGGAACCAATGCCACTCGTCGTTCTTGAAATGAAACTTCTTTTGGAATTCCAATAAACAAGGAACCCTTCTTTTTTCCTATTTCCAACATTTCTTCTTGTGGAAGTAATGATCCTTGCTGCATTAAACTTTTCAAAATTTCAGGACTCGTTATCATAACTCTAAAATAATTTCGCGAATTTCTTCATTTTTGGTAATTCTCACCCACTTGGTATCTAAAGGTAGTAAATTTGAAACATTTTCTGCCCATTCGATGAAAGAAATTCCAGTTCCATGAACGATTTCATCAAAACCAATATCGAGGGCTTCTGTTTCGTCGTTTAAACGGTACATGTCAAAATGAAATAACTTCTCCCCATTTCCCCCAATATACTCATTAACAATACTGTACGTAGGAGATCCTTCCCAATCTGAAACCCCTAATTCTGCTAAAACATGTTTAATAAACGTCGTTTTACCTGCGCCCATTTCACCCTCAAAAGCAAAGACCCTATGGCCACTAGCTTTGTTGACAAATTCTTTTGCAATCAGGGGTAAATCTTCTATTTGCTCAACACTCCATTTCATTTCGGCTGTAAAGTTATAAAAGGAATCAATATTTCCTCCAAGGAAATCCCCCCATGTTGAAAAGTATTGTTGTAATAATTGACAAACTGGTGATAATTGTTGGGGTACACGAAATAATCATTTTCACCTGCAAAAACAAACTCAGAGGAGAGATTTGACTTCGGTAAAAAAGCGTCTGAAGGTTGAGCAATTTGAAAAACGTCTTTAGCTTGATAGCTTAAATTTCTACCTACCTTATAGCGCAAATTGGAATTCGTACTTTTCTCCCCCACAATTTTTACAGGATTAGTTACTCGAACGGTACCGTGATCGGTGGCAATCATTAACTGTAATCCAGCTTCACTGATTTTTTTGATAATCTCTAAAAGTGGTGAATGTTCGAACCAAGAAACCGTTATCGATCGATAAGCTGCTTCATTTTCAGCTAACTCTCTAATGACCTCCATTTCGGTTCTGGCATGAGAAAGCATATCTACAAAATTGTACACAATGGCCGTTAAATCATTTTCCTTCCACTGATGAAATTGTTCACTCAATTTCTTTCCTGCCTCCAAGTTGGTAATTTTGTGGTATGACCACTTGATTTGTTTTCCTAATCGCTTGAGTTGAATTTCTAAAAATTCTTTTTCGTGCAAATTTTTACCTCCTTCTTCCTCTTCATTCTTCCAAAGCTGAGGATGCAACTTCGCCATTTCAGAAGGCATTAAGCCTGAAAAAAGAGCATTTCTCGCATAATGTGTCGCAGTCGGGAGAATGGAAAAAATACACTCTTCTTTTTCAATTTGAAAATATTTTGAAAAAATCGGTTCTAACATTTTCCATTGATCAAATCTCAAATTATCAATAACCAATAAAACGGTCTTTCGATCTAATTTAGGACTTACGCGATCTTTAATTAATTTGTGAATCATCATCGGAGCCTCTTCGGTTCCATTCAACCACTCCAAATAGTTTTGCTTGATGAACTTGGTAAATTGTTGGTTAGCTTCTTTTTTTTGCATTTCAAACACTTGAAGCATGCCCTTATCCTCTATTTTATCTAATTCTAACTCCCAATAAATCAATTTCAAGTACATTTCAGTCCATTCCTCAGCGTCTAATCTACCAGACAATTGTAATCCAAGATTCCTAAATTCTTGCTGATAAACTGAATTAGTTTTAACCGAAACCAACCGCTCTTGGTTCAGATTCTTCTTCAAACTCAACAAAATCTGATTGGGGTTAACCGGTTTGATTAAATAATCGGCAATTTTACTACCAATAGCTTCCTCCATGATGTATTCCTCTTCGCTTTTGGTAATCATTACAACAGGAACATATGGTTTCACTTCTTTGATTCGAGTCAAAGCTTCCAAACCAGAGATTCCCGGCATATTTTCATCTAAAAAAATAATATCGTAATTCGTTAAATTGCTCTTCTCCACAGCATCTGAACCGTTATTTACCGCATCCACTTTATAGCCCTTTGCTTCTAAGAACATGATGTGAGGTTTTAACAATTCGATTTCGTCGTCAGCCCAAAGGATTTTTCCTTGCATAATCACCTATTTTTTTGTTAGTTTTGAGTGAAATTATTTAAATTTTATCAGTTGCGACCAATTTTAAGCCGAAATAACAAAAAGAAAATCTTTAACGACCCAGTATACGGTTTTATTTCAATTCCGGATGACTTTATTTTCGATATCATCGAACATCCTTATTTACAAAGACTGAGAAGAATTATGCAATTGGGATTAACCAATTTGGTCTATCCAGGTGCATTACATACGCGTTTTCACCATGTCTTAGGAGCAATGCATTTAATGACCAAAGCCATTTCAGTCATTCGAAGAAAGGGACATGAAATCACAAAAGAAGAAGAACGTGCCGTTTTAGTGGCCATTTTACTCCACGATATCGGTCACGGACCCTTTAGTCATGCTTTAGAATATGACATTGTCAACAAAGTGACCCACGAAGAAATTTCCGGATTTTTCATCGATCGACTCAGTGAGGAATTTGGTGATGATCTCAAAAGAGCCCTACTGATTTTT
>JALRIV010000076.1 GCA_023255275.1 Crocinitomicaceae bacterium
AACGACTAAAAACTACGCGCTTTTTGCTGCAGGAAGTGGAATTACTCCGATTTTATCAATCGCTAAATCCATCTTAAACGACGATCCAAATAGCACTGTCCATTTGTTTTATGGCAACAAAGGATTTGCCAGCATCGTTTACCGTGAAGAGTTAGAAGCCCTTAAAAACACTTACCTTGAACGTTTTAGTTTAGTACATATTTTATCGCGAGAAAGTTTAGGTAATCCTTTACAAAAAGGAAGAATTGATAAAGAAAAAACCTTGGCTTTGAAAGAAAGATACTTCAAAGATCAACAAATTGACGATGTCTTTATTTGCGGACCAGAAGATATGATTATGGGCGTAAAAGAAGCCTTAATCGAAAAAGGAATGGATGCGAAACACATTCATTTTGAATTATTCAATACCTCAAGTGTGAAAAAAGAAGCGAAAGCAGATGAAAATCGTGCTGAAATTGCTGCAAACGTGACCATTATCTTAGATGGTGATGAATTAGAAATTGCCCTTTCTTCGACCGGTGAAAACATTTTAGATGCTGCCCAAAAAGCAGGCGCCGACTTACCTTATGCATGTAAAGGAGGTGTTTGTTGTACCTGTAAAGCGAAAATCATGGAAGGAAGCGCCATGATGGATGTCAATTACGCCTTGGAGCCCGATGAAATTGAAGCGGGTTACATCCTAACGTGTCAAGCACATCCAACTTCAGAAAAATTAATTGTATCTTTTGACGAATAAATTCAGATGTCATTTTTAAAAAAAATATTCGGAGGGAAGGACGAAGCGCCTAAAACTTCAAAAGGCTTCAAAGCCTACACCGTTACCGGTATCGATCGTTTAACGAAAGAGGCTGTAAAAATTAATTTAGCAGCCCAAGATGGAAGCGTACCTTCATTCAAAGCAGGACAGTACGTGAATATCGAATTGGCGATTGATGGGAAAAAAGTTCGTCGTGCCTACTCCATTTGTAATGGTGAGGATGAAGGCTTGGCTATCGGTGTGAAAGAAGTGCCAGGAGGACTTATGTCGAGTTACCTCAATCAACAATTACAAAGTGGAGCCACTGTAGACGTTTCCTCTGCAGAAGGTAATTTTACCCTTCGCGAAGGTAAACATTTTGTCGCTTTTGCTGCAGGAAGTGGTATTACGCCCATTTTATCGATCGCGAAAAAAATAGAACAAGAAGGAAAAAATTTACGCTTATTTTACGGGAACCGTAGTGAGGAAAGCATCTTGTTTAAATCCACCTTAGATGCCTTAACACAAACCACCAAGACCTATTTTTTAAGTCAAGAATCGAAAGAAGGATACGAAAATAGACGCTTAGATAAAACGTCCATTACGGAAATGATCAAAGCAGATTTATCCCTTTTAAAGGCGGATGGATTTTACCTATGTGGTCCGGAAGATTTGATCCACGAAGCGAAAGACACTTTACAGTTTTTTGGAGTTTCGAGCGATAAAATTCATTACGAATTGTTCAAAACCCCTGTCGTAGCGACAGAAAAAATACCTGCCAAAAGTTTCGAAGGGACGACCAAATTAACGGTAATTTTGGACAAAGAAAAAACCGAGTTGACATTTACTTCCAAAGACAACAATTTACTTTATGTGATTGAAAACGACGGATTGGATGCTCCCTATTCATGTCGAGGAGGGGTTTGTTGCTCGTGTAAGGCGAAAGTACTTTCTGGATCAGCCGAAATGAAATTAAATTTTTCATTAACCGATGAAGAAGTGGCGGAGGGTTACATCTTAACGTGTCAAGCTACCCCTTCAAGCGAAGAATTAACCATTAGTTTTGATGCCTAAAAAACATATTTTGATCATGGGTGCTAGCCGAGGCATTGGGAAAGCACTGGTACATCATTTGGCGCAACAATCGGATGTGCACATCATCGCATTAGCCCGAAACGAGGCTAAGATGAAAGTGGATTTTGCAGACTTGGCGAATGTCAGCGTTCATGCGATCGATTTAAATTTAAAACAGGTCAGAACAACCCTGACGGATATTTTAGAAGCTTACCCCTCTGTCGATTATTACATCAACAACGCCGGTTTATTAGTCAACAAACCCTTCCTGGAATTAACCGAGGAAGACATTGCGCAAGCCTATCAAGTAAATACCCTAAGCAGTTTCGCAAGTATTCAAGCGGTTTTGCCTAAAATGATCGAACAAGGCGGACACATCGTCAACATCAGTTCGATGGGAGGTTTTCAAGGAAGCATGAAGTTCGCAGGCCTATCAGCCTACTCGACATCGAAAGCAGCTTTAGTGAGTTTAACCGAATTGTTAGCCGAAGAATACAAAGAAACGAACGTGAAAATTAACTGTTTGTGTTTAGGTGCAGTTCAAACCGAAATGTTGGAAGAAGCCTTTCCAGGATATCAAGCACCATTGAGCGCCGCTAAAATGGCCGAATACATCGCCGATTTCACGCTCCACCAACATCAATGGATCAATGGAAAAGTGATTCCTGTAAGCTTGAGCACGCCTTGATTTCGATAGGCTGAATCTATGCGATAAGCTTAATTAAAACTCATCATTTCATCGTTCTTAAAATCAGCATCCACAATGTAATCGTATAGGGATTTTTTCAACCTTCATCCTCCAACCGTCCTCAAGACACTTCATCCGTTTCGTTTTTCTTGTTCCGCCATAACAACAGAACGAGCCAACAAAAAGATAAGCTAAGGATCCATCCTGAAATGGGCATTTGCACCAATGAACTCGAATGCTGCACTTTGGGAAGTGAGGTAGATGTAAGCGCTAGCTCTCCTGATTGGATTGATGCGGTCGCTGTGCGTTCTTCCTTGGCTGCAGGTACTGGTCTTGAAGGTATGGAATCGTTGACTGAATGTTGCACCACCTTTTGTCTCGGTTTAGAAGTTACTTTAATGGTGAGCTGATGTGGTAAACCCAAACGATCGAGAAGTGCTCTCGCTGCTTTTAGGGTGTCTTCATGGGAATTATACATCAGTAATTTCTCTTCTTTCACTTGATTCATGTACCCCCAAACCGCAAGCTGACCTGTAAAATTATTTCCATTCTTCTGATCAATTTCTCGAGCTAATCTTCGTAAACCCAAATTGGGATTTTTATGCAAGGATAGTTTGTCTTTGCTTAGGGGTGCTCGATCGTCAATCTCGGTACACATGGCTGAAACTTTCTCGTGCACAACCTGCAAGGGTCCAAGAAAAATTTCCTTTTTAGCAGTAACCACCATCGTCTGCACCGAATCATTCTCAGGCACTAATAAAAATCCGGGAGAAATGACTACGGTAATGGGTTCTTGCGTCATATTTTTAAGACTTGCAACAATACACTCGCCTAAATAAAGTCCATAATTCAGTAATTCACTTTTTTCTCCAGTATCGTTTCCGCGAAAAACTGCCTTCACCTTTCCTTGTTCTAAAGCTACCTGTAAATCCAACTTTTCTTGCGCCCCAGCAAGTCCTACAAACCCGACCAAGGCCATCAACATAATTACTACTTTCATCTTTCTTCATTTAATATTCATACTACAGCACACCCGCAAAACGCATGACTGACCAAATTGTAGTGCCCATAAACATCACGTAATGCACCACCATGAAATACATGAATTCCTTTCGAGTACATCCCGATTGTGGAGCTTCAAAAAAATAATCCGTATACCTAGATTTCATGGCTAGCATCACGGCCACAGGAAAAATAAAATACCACATCCATTCGATTTTGTATTGACAAAAAACACGTGTTCCGTTCCATGATAGCAGACTATCGTCAAAGAATTTTACCCGAAGGCAACAGCAGAAATGATTTGAACAAGTTTATGATTTTAGAACGTAATCTATTTATGGTTTAGTATTTTCATTGAAAAAAAATTAAGATTTTAATCAAGCTCACTTTTTTTGTTACTTTTAAACTTTCATTCATTTTCATAGAAAAACTTGCATGCTATTTCAACGCAGAAAAAAAACAAAAGATTTAAGCGATTCCGAAATCATCCGGTTAGCCAAGGAGGATGGATTTTATTTCGGGGAATTGTATGAACGCTATTTTGAAGGCATTTTTCGATTCATCTATTATCGTTTGGGAAAATTGGAAGAAGAAGCCAACGACCTCACCCAACAGACCTTCATCAAAGCCATGAATTTTCTTGAAAAATATGAAGACCGAGGCTTACCCTTTAAATCTTGGCTTTTGCGCATTGCTCAAAATGAAGTCAATCAATTTTTTAGAGCTGCTAAAAAGCAATACCAAGTGGATGTAAGTGAAAACAAAGTGCAAGCGATGATTGAAGAAATCCTACCCAATCATGAATTGAAGGAGGGACAATTGCAATTGCTGCTTGAAATTTTAAACCACATGGATCAAGAACACCTTGACCTGATCGAATTACGGTTTTTTCAGGAGTTGAGTTTTAAAGAAATTGCTGAAATCTATCAAATCACAGAAGCGAATGCTAAAATGCGAATTTATCGTATCTTAGAGAAGTTAAATAACAAATGGAAAGACAGTTATGAGAACATTTAAAATCGATAAGGACCCCAAAAAGCAGCTTTCCAAAAAAACAGTGGAAAAATATAAGGATTTTTCAAAATTACATCATGAATACGAGCGATTAACCAAGCGAGGGAAAAAACCATTATACAAAGACCCTAAGTTATTTCTGTTGTTACTCATTATTGGATTGGTCATGCTGTTAGTGTACTTGGAAAGTTAACGAACATTCTGATTGAATTTAGTTCCATTTTACTTTTTTTTCGTTAACTTCATTTCTGAAATGAAGAAGCAATTTTGGTTTTGGCTCTGGATGCTACTATTACTCCCATCGTATAGTGCTCAAGATATTCATTGGTCACAATTTAATGACAACCAATTGTTTCAAAACCCTGGTCATGCCGGAAACTTTGTAGGCGATTATCGCTTCATTGGAAACTTCCGTAGCCAATGGAAAAGTGTGACGGTACCTTTTACGACCCTCGCCATGTCTGTGGATAGCAAATGGCATAAGAATTCCCACATCGGTTATGGCATATCCTTTTTTCACGATGTCGTTGGAGATGGGAAATTGAGAACCATCGAATTGCAAGGGAATTTATCCTATCTATTCAAATTAACGAAGGATTCTAGCCATACCTTTCGTCCGGGAATCAACTTCGGCATGAACCATCGACAAGTCAACTGGAGTCAGTTCTATTTTGACAATCAATTTAATGGAACCGCCTTCGATCCAAGCTTACCCACGAATGAAACCTATTTAACCGATCGAAAGACCAATTTTTCCACCGGACTCGGAGCAATTTATGAATTTCAAAAAACCGACCGAATTAAACTGCAAACAGGACTTAGTTTTTTCAACCTCAATCGACCAAATCAAGGATTTTACCAAGAGGTCATTCCTCGTGATATCCGAATGAATGTCTATGCCAAAGTCTTTTACCCGATTGGTTTCGATTGGGATCTGATTCCAAGTTTTCAATTTTCCCTACAAGGGGTGTATCGCGAATTGATTGTGGGAAGTTCCTTAAAGTATACTTTAATCAATAAATTAGGGGATTACAAGGCTTTTTATGCGGGTATGTGGTTCAGAAACAAAGATGCTTTCTACCTAAGTTTAGGCATGGATTACAATAATTGGTTTGCAGGAATCAGTTACGATGTGAATATATCCAAATTAGTCCCCGCTAGTAATGCTCGAGGTGGATTTGAAGTAGCAATCCGCTATATATTATTTCAGTTTAAACCTAAAAAAGTGTATCATCGCGTATGTCCAGATTATATTTAATCGCTTTTTCTCTCTTGCTCTGTCCGTCTTTTTTTGGACAAAACAACCTGGGGAAATACATCAAGTTTGCGGATGAACAATTTGCAAAAGGAAATTACATTTACGCTTTATCCTACTATGAGAAAGCCTTGGAGCTGGATTCTAATTCTATTTCTATCTTGTGGAAATATGCCGAAACACAGCGCGCCTATAAGGATTACCGAAAAGCTGAACAACTTTACAAAAAAGTTTATGATCGCGAGGGGACATCCATTTATCCAGAAAGTCTTCTGAACTGGGCCTTGATGGCGAAACAAAATGGCCATTATGAAGAAGCACTGGAATTATTTAAAAAGGCTAAAAAAATATACAGTAAACGAAAAAAGGAATATGTCTATTTAAAAGCTAAACAAGAAGTAGAATCATGCACTTGGGCGAAATCCGCATTAAAAGATACGGCAGATTTAAACTATAAAAAATTACCTGAATCCGTCAATACCGTTAATTCTGAATTCAGTCATGGTTACTTCCGAAATCAATTGCTCTATTCTTCATTACGACCGGATTCAACGACCCAAGAGGAGGAAGTATATGCCAAACATTATAAAACAAAATTATATTTATCTAAACATCATCAAGATACGTTCGGTATTGGGGTACCGATTCCTGAATTCATCCATGAACAATTAAACTCAGGAAACGGCAGTTTTTCATTAGACAGTACCCGATTTTATTTCAGTCTTTGTCGGGAGGAAAGTTATAACTACCGTTGTAAAATTATGGTGGCCTATTTTGAAAATAACCGTTGGAATCGCATGGATACCTTGGGGGATATCATCAATGAAGCGGGTGCAAATACCACTATGCCTTGTATCGGGAACTTAGAAGGACAAGAAGTTTTGTTTTTTGCTTCCAATCGAAAAGATAGTGAAGGGGGAATGGATATTTTTTACAGTACCATTAAAAATGGACAGCAATATGGAAAGCCAAAAGCCATTAAAGGAATCAATAGCCTTGATCAAGAAATTACCCCTTGGTGGTCGCCAAAGGAAAAGCGATTGTATTTTTCAAGCAGTTGGTGGAATGGTTTTGGTGGAACGGATATTTTTTATTCGGTTTATCAAAATGGATTTACAACACCCGTCAATTTGGGGATTCCTTTTAATTCACCTGCCAATGATTTATATTATTTCAAGCAAAAAGATACCAGTTATTTTACCAGTAATCGACTAGGTGTTTACTATGCCAAAAATCCGACCTGTTGCAGTGATATCTTTACGACTTACGAACCGATTCGTATTTATCCACCTGAGCCTAAGGAAACGTTGTTAGAGTTAGCTAAAAGGCTGCCCGTCACACTGTATTTTCACAACGATTGTCCTGATCCAAAATCAAAAGACACGACCACACGGGTAAATTACATCAAAGGATATGAAGAATACCGCAACATGCTCGAAAAATATCAATTTGAATACGCCGCTGGTTTAAGTGGTGAAAAAGCAAATGATGCCAAAGAAGATATCGAAAGTTTCTTTATTGAATATGTAGACCAAGGAGTAAAAGATCTTCATCAATTTCGCACCTTGTTGTTGGAAGAATTGGAAAAAGGAAAACAAATTAAACTGACCGTAAAAGGATTTGCAAGTCCTTTGGCCAAAACGGATTACAACGTAAATTTGACAAAAAGAAGAATTCAATCGCTAAAAAATTACTTGAATGAATACGAACAAGGCATCTTTAAACCCTATTTGGAGGGAACCGCAACGAATGGTGGTAAAGTCATCCTTGTAGAAGTTCCTTTTGGGGAATATACTGCCAACAAATTGACCAGTGATAATTTTCATGATCAGAAGAATTCGGTTTATTCCAGAGCCGCTGCCATTGAACGTAAAATCGAAATTCAAAGTGTTCAATTTATCAACGATGGAGAAGCCTTACCCATCACCTCAAATCCAATGGTTTATGATGTAGGAAAAACCTCAAAAAATTTAAGTGTTGAAAAAACCTTTGTCTTGAAAAATGAAGGCGCCAAAGTTGTCACGATCAATAGCATACAAACAACAAATAAAGTAAACATCACATGGGATGAACAAAAAGAATGGCTCCCAGGCGATGAAAAAAAGATTCAAATCAAATGGAGTACAAACGATTATGAAGGATTATCAAGTATTCACTTAAAGGTGTTTTTAGAAAATTATAGTGAACATTTGCCTTTATCAGTTACTTTTGAGGTGAAATAATCGACCAAATAAATGGTAAAGATTTTTTTTCGCTTTACCTTTGTTGCATCGCTAATTAAAAATTATGACGGAAAATATAACAAATACAGCAGTTAAACCTAAACAACGATTGATGTTTATCGATTTGGCGCGATCTGTGGCTATTTTGTTAATGTTGGAAGGTCATTTCGTAGATGATTCTTTGATGGAAATTTACCGGGATTTAGACAATCCGGTTTATGCGACTTGGTTATTTATTAGAGGATTTACAGCACCTGTTTTCTTAACGGTCACAGGAATCGTTTTTGTGTATTTACTATTGAATAGCAGAGCCGAATCATTCCGTTCAAATATTCGCATTCGAAAAGGGTATAAACGGGTTGTTGAATTGATTTTTTGGGGCTTTGTCTTACAATATTATGCTTTCCATGTCTTACAATGCATAGGCGTTGGGATTTTCGTCATTTTAGGATTGTACGGATTATACAAAGCCATTAAACGCATTCCTTTGTGGATTTATTTCGCAACTATGGGATTCCTGGTATTTAATTTAAACACCTTCTTGGGTACTCTTGGTCCTGAGGAATATTGGCCTACCCATGCGCCGACATTCATTCAAAATATGTTCCATGGCCCGTATAGTATTTTTGCCATTATTCCTTGGATGGGATTCACCATGTTCGGTGCGATGATTGGTTGTTTATTACACGATTTCAGTAATTATGTCCAAGGTTGGGGATTCCGAATTGTATTTTTCCTAATCGGAGCTATTTTATTTTTCTTTTCCAAAGACCTCTTTATTGGTTTTGATCAATTATACCATCAAGCATTTCCGAATTCATCTTTTCATTTATCCAAAATTGATTGGCTTTATACACGTCTAGGAATGGTCATGATGGAATTAGGCACCTTGATGTTTGTCGAAAAACTAATGGGTACGATAAAAAATGGACTTTTCTTAAAAGTAGGTCAAAACACCCTAACGATATACACGCTACACATGGTGATTCTTTATGGAAGTATTACTGGAATCGGTTTGAACGATTGGTTTGAACACCGACTAAACCCTTGGGAAGTAACCATTGGTGCGGCATTATTCCTAACCTTTTTCATTACCTTAATCCATTATTTAGATTGGATTAAAGCTAAATTAAGTTTCATCTTAGTCCCTTCAAGTAAAATCATGAGTGGACTATTCGGCATAAAAAAATGAGGCTTTTGACCTCATTTTTTTTATTATAACTTTTTCTTTTCATCCACAATTTTTGTCGTTGGAGCAGATTTTCGATTTCTTTTTGGTTTTGGAGGTGGAGTGAATGTTACTTTGCGAATCATTTCACGCACACCACACTGATCATAAAC
>JALRIV010000077.1 GCA_023255275.1 Crocinitomicaceae bacterium
ATAAACCATTCCAGTCGAATAATCGTAGGGACCGATCACCTCAATATCTTTAACTTGAATCTGTTTGAGTCGTTCAAGAATAAAATCTGTCACAAAAGCTTGTTCTTCGATCTCTTTTTGCCCCCAAGGTTCTTGGAGAGATTTTTTTGTCCCGGCCAAACTTACCGTAAAAAATTGATGTCCAATTTGTTTCAGTGAAATTTCTGGAGAAGCTCCTATCCAGGTGCCAAATCGTTCAGAAGAAACTGCATAAACAAAGGCATTTGGGTATAGTTCACATAGATGATCAAAAAAGGAAACATCAAATCCTCGCTGCACGTTAACTTTCTTTACGCGAGAATAAACCAGTTTTTGAATTTGAAACATATCAAAGGAATTGACCAACCCTTCTGTTTCCATTAAGTATTCTCGACGAGAAATGGTAAAGGGTTTCTCCTTCGCATCATGGACCTCTATTGTTTCCGAGTTTTCTTGTACTTGAAAACCATAGGTCACATCCGATTGAAAAGGTCTAATAAAAAACCCATGATAATTTTTCGGCTCATCGATAGGGTAAAATAGACCACATTGATAAACGGCTTCTTTTTGAGGGAATCGATAATATAATAAATCTGCCACCCTATCTTGCAATTATCATGATGGTTAATCTACCAGTACAAACTAACTTGTTTGTTTCCATATCAAAAAGATCTACTTGCCACACGTGTGTCTTTTTTCCTGCATGAACAATTTTACCAACCCCTTTTACATAACCAGACTTCATAGCTCCCACGTGATTTGCATTCACCTCCAATCCTACTGGATATTCTTTTTCTAAGTCTAAAAGCAAAACAGAACCCATTGAACCTATGCTTTCAATAAGTGCAGCTGATGCTCCTCCATGAAGCAACCCCATAGGTTGGTGGGTTATAGGAGAAACTGGCATTTTGGACGCGATAAAATCTTCACCAACTTCAATACATTCAATTTGAAGGACCTCCATAAGGGTGCCCTTGTTGTATGAATTGATTTCTTCCAGGGAAATGGATTTAAATTTCATTTAACAAAGTTAGTTTATTTTATTTTTCAAACCATCGCAATTAAAAAAAGTTTAATTTTGAATTATGATTCAAAAACATTATTCTTTAAAAGAAAATAACACTTTTGGTCTCGAAGTGTTCGCTAAATATTTTAGTGCATTTCGCAATGCGGATGAACTCAAGCATCTTTTAAATACTTTCCCTAACGAAAAATTATTAATTCTTGGAGGTGGAAGCAATGTTTTATTCACGGAGGACTTCAATGGACTAGTCCTTAAAAACGATATCAAAGGGATTTCGGTCAAAGAAGAAAATGAGGAATATGTCATCATTGAATCGGGTGCCGGAGAAATTTGGCATGAATTCGTACTTTACTGCATTGACAACAAGTATGCAGGCATTGAAAATTTAAGCTTAATCCCAGGAAGTGTGGGCGCTAGTCCTATGCAAAACATTGGTGCTTATGGTGTTGAAATTAAAGATGTATTTCATGCCTTAACCGCCTTTCATATAGCGAGTGGAGAAATACACACCTTTTCCCATACCGATTGCGAGTTTGGTTACCGAGAAAGTGTTTTCAAAAATAAATGTAAAGGACAATACGTCATTTTAAGTGTACAATTTAAATTGAGTAAAAATCCAACCATAAATGTGAGTTACGGAGCAATTCAAGATGTACTGCAAGAAAAAGGCATTAAAAATCCGGGGATAAAAGATGTGAGTGATGCGGTAATTGAGATCAGAAGAAGCAAACTTCCCGATCCTGTTGAAATTGGGAATGCAGGAAGTTTTTTCAAAAATCCCGTTGTTTCAGAAGAACTAGCACAGCAAATTTTAAATGCATATCCAGATGCGCCCAACTACCCTGCCCCAAATGGCAGCCGTAAATTAGCTGCAGGTTGGTTGATTGAAAAAGCGGGTTGGAAAGGCAAACGGATAGAAGACTATGGAGTTCATGTTAAACAAGCCCTGGTATTGGTAAACTATGGAACAGCAACTGGAGATCAAATCGCCCAATTGGCAGATCAAATCATCCATAGTATTCAAGAAAAATTTGGAGTTACCTTAGAAAAAGAAGTGAATTTCTATTGATCATTAAATGAACTCTAAACTTGTTTTTACGGCAAAATTAGCTTACTTTTACTAATATGTCAATTAAGTCATTTCTTAGCGTCTTTAATCTTTCCAAAGAACGAGAATCTTTTGAAGACATACAAGAATCCATCATAAAAAGTGCTGAGATTAAGGGTACCAATTTATGGATTCTATTTTTTGCCATTTTATTAGCATCACTTGGTTTAAATATTAATTCTACTTCAGTGGTCATAGGCGCCATGCTGATTTCACCTGTCATTGGTCCTATTTTAGGAATAGGGTTTGCGGTAGGAACATACAACCACATACTCTTAAAAAAATCTTTACTTAACTATGGTATATCTGCAGGATTTGCCATTGTTTCCTCTACCCTTTTCTTTATTTTGACCCCATTAGATCATGATCATTCTGAATTGTTAGCTAGAACAAACCCCACTATTTACGACGTATTTATAGCTTTATTTGGTGGTTTTGCAGTCATTATTGCATTATCTAGTAAATTGAAAGGGAATGTGATACCTGGTGTTGCTATTGCGACCGCTATCATGCCACCACTTTGTACTGTAGGTTATGGAATTGCAATCCTTAATTGGGCATTTTTCATAGGGGCTTTTTATCTATTCCTCATCAATAGTGTATTTATTTTCACGGCTACCCTGATAGGTATTCGATTTTTGAAGTTTCCTATCATCAAAAAGGAAAGTGAACAAAATAACCTCAAAGCAAATTGGATCATTTGGACTATTGTTTCAGTCACTTTAATCCCCAGTATTTATCTAGGCTATAAAATGATACATGAAAACAAGTACCTCAGTAAGGCTAATTTATTCATTAAAAAAGAATCAACGATTGATAACGAATACCTCCTAAAAGCTGAAGTAGATGCTGAAAACCAAGAGATATCGCTAACCTATGCAGGAAAAAAAATAAAAGAGGAAGAAGTCTTGAAAATGCAAGAAAAGTTAGTGCATTACAACTTGAAAAACACACATTTAAATATCAGACATGGTTTAACTTTAGATGATAAATCCCCTTCAAAAGAGATGGAAAAGCAAGTCCTGCTCAATCAGTTGATTCACGAAAACAATCAACTACAGCAAGAAATAGCATCCGAAAAAATGAAGCAAAAAACCGAACTGGAAGTACGCGAAGAATTTCAGGTTTTATTTCCAAAATTTAAATTGATTTCACTCAAGATGGTAGATTCCATATCCAATTTTAAAATGTATGAATCTAGAATTGAAGGTTGGAATAAAGTGAAGTCGAAAAAAATTATCTATGATTGGCTTAAATTACGACTTAAATCAGACTCATTACTCATTACCCCATAAATTAACATTCCATTTTACATATGACCGTAATAGACAATATTGAATTAAAATTTTTATCCCTAGAAGATTATCCTGAATTAAAGAAAGCAATGATTGAGGCTTATCCTTCCATGCCAGATGCCTATTGGAAAGAAGAGCAAATTAAAAAATTAATATCCAAATTTCCAGAGGGACAAATTGTGATTAAAGTCAATGGAAATCTTGCAGGATGTGCACTTTCCATTGTTGTAGATTATAAAAAATTTGAACGACATCATACTTACAAACAAATCACCGGTAATTACACCTTCAATACCCACCAAAAAGATGGTGATGTTTTATACGGTATAGATGTTTTTATCAAACCAGAATTTAGAGGATTACGCATTGGAAGAAGATTGTACGATTATCGAAAGGAACTTTGTGAAAAATTGAATCTTGAAAGTATTGTTTTTGGAGGTAGAATACCCAATTATCACAAGTACAGCCAAGAAATGTCCCCCAAGGAGTATATCGAAAAAGTGAAAAGAAAAGAAATTCATGACCCCGTTTTGAATTTTCAAATCTCCAATGACTTCCATCCATCTAAAGTATTAAAAGGATATTTGGAGGGAGATACCGCATCTAATGAATTCGCCGTATTGTTAAAGTGGGATAATATTTATTATGAAAAACCAAATGAAACCGCAATTACTGAAAAACAAAACGTTCGTTTAGGATTGATCCAGTGGCAAATGCGTCTTTATCAGAATCTCGAAGAATTGATGCAACAAGCAGAATATTTCGTGGATGCTGTATCCGGTTACCGTTCTGATTTTGCGCTATTTCCTGAATTTTTCAATGCACCCTTGATGGCAGATGATAATCATTTACCAGAGTCAGAAGCCATTCGAAAATTGGCCGAACACACTCAAAATATTGTAAATCGGTTTTCTGAATTAGCCATTTCTTACAACATTAACATCATCACAGGAAGTATGCCTGAAATCAAAAATGATTTATTGTACAATGTTGGGTATTTATGCCGCAGAGATGGAACTGTAGATCGCTATGAAAAAATACATGTCACACCTGATGAAGCAAAAGTTTGGGGTATGCAAGGAGGAAATTCGTTCAAAGTATTTGATACAGATTGCGGAAAAATAGGAGTGTTGATTTGTTATGATTCTGAATTCCCCGAATTGAGTCGTATTTTAGCAGATGAGGGTATGAATATTTTATTTATTCCTTTTTTAACCGATACCCAAAACGGCTACTCAAGAGTGAGGCATTGTGCTCAAGCAAGAGCCATTGAAAATGAATGTTACGTCGCTATTGCAGGTAGCGTAGGTAACTTGCCAAAGGTTCATAATATGGATATCCAATATGCCCAATCCATGGTTTTTACACCATGTGATTTTTCCTTCCCAGCAAATGGTATCAAAGCAGAAGCAACAGCGAATACAGAAATGATCTTAATTGCAGATGTAGATATCAGTTTATTAAGAGAATTAAATCAATTTGGAAGCGTTAAAAACCTAAAAGATCGACGATTGGATTTATTTGATCTCAAAAAAAAATGTTAAATCATCATTTAAACTTATTTTAAGATAAGTATTTACAAGTAAAATAAAATCAATTTTATACAAGATAAATGCTGTAATCTTTGAAATCTTTTTCTTTAGTATCTAATTGATATTATGAAAATTTTTCAACTATTACTTTGTGCAATTTTGTTTCATGGGACATTTTTTGCTCAAAACGGTTTATCCTTTGATGGAATAGACGACTACATACAAACCAATTTTACAGGTATTGGAGGCTCAAATGCAAGAACGGTTGAAGCTTGGATCAATACCACAGCAAACGCAAATCCTTCCGTAGGGGGTACGCAACAAATCATTACAGATTGGGGTTCTAATACGACCGCAGGTAGGTTTACTTTTTGCGTTTTGTTCAATAATGCGATTCGCCTAGAGTCAAATGGAAATGGTTTATCGGGCACGATTCCTGTAAATGATGGAAATTGGCATCATGTTGCTGCGGTATATGATCCTTTAAGTACCAATACGGTAAAACTATATGTTGATGGTATTTTAGATACACAAGGCAACATTACTGTAGGCGTAAATACGGGTAACGCTGTGAATATGCGAATTGGTAAACGAATCGATGACGCAAAATTATTCAGTGGAAAAATTGATGAAGTGAGGGTTTGGAATGTAGCAAAAACGCAGGCTCAATTGCAAACCAATTCAAGTGCAGAACTCTGTAATGTCTCCCAAGACTTGGTGGCATACTACAATTTCAACCACGGGAATGCTGGTGCATCAAATAGTGGAACCACTATTTTGTCTGATTTATCGGGCAATAACCATCCAGGCACTTTGAATGGTTTCGCCCTAAGTGGAGCAAATTCTAATTGGGTAACAGGTGCCCCATTAACTCTTGGCATGAATGCCGCCTCAACAATTGTACATGCTTGTAGTTCTTACACTTGGGCGGCTAACAATGTAACCTATACCTCTAATGGAACACATTCAGTCAATATGGCAAATGCAAATGTTCACGGATGTGATTCTTCTTCAACCATTCAATTGTTTGTGCATTATGCCAACAATGTAACCACTAATACAACGCAATGCGAAAGTTTTACGTGGGGAGTTAGTGGCCAAACCTACACCTCATCCACCACCATTGATACGGTACTTACAAATAGTTGGGGGTGTTCCTATCACCACGTTTTAAACTTGACAATTAACAATCCGACTACACATAACGAAACCGCGCAAGCGTGTCATGCATATACATGGAACTTAAACAATCAAGCGTATACTCAATCTGGCACCTATATTGATACGATTCCAAATGTTCAAGGATGTGATTCTATTGTTACTCTAAATTTGACCATCATTGATCTTGATCCAACTATTATGCAAGGTGGAAATGGAAGTTATTTAGCCAATCAATCCTTTGTCGATTATCAATGGGTTAGATGTGAAAATCAAACCTTCACACCCATTCCAAATGAAACTGACATGAATTTTACGCCAACTGAAAATGGAACCTATGCTTTAATTGTTTCTTCACTAGGATGTTCAGATACTTCAGCATGTTTTACCGTAAGCGGATTGAGTTTAACGACATTGAAAAACGAGCATCAATTCATAGCTTATCCATCTCCAACTCATCAATTTGTACAGATAGATGGCGTGGATAACAGTAGTTCTTTATATATTATTCAAATGGACGGAACGATCATTCAGCCCACATGGCACTCTGACAAAGAATTGGATGTTAGAACGTTGGCCAACGGTGCATACTTCATACAACTTCAAAAAGAAGAAAAATCCTACTATATCAAATTCATTAAAAATTAGGACTTCAAAATAGTTTCGTCAATAAAGGCAAATTACTATCTTCGCATGGAATTATGGATACAAGAAAACATGTCGAAGTGTGTTTCACTCCCGGTGAATATGCTTATTACAAAAATGAATTTGAAATTGTTGTGGTCATCGATGTACTCCGAGCGACCTCGGCCATTTGCGCTGCGTTTGACAACGGAATAAACAGTATCATTCCTGTACCGACCGTGGAAGAAGCATGGGATTATAAACAAAAAGGATTTTTAGCGGGTGCAGAAAGAAAGGGACAAATCGTAGAAGGTTTTGACTTTGGAAACTCACCCTATTCTTACATGAATCCTGAATTTAAAGGAAAAGATGTAGTACTTTCCACCACGAATGGAACAAAATCCATCGACGTGGCTAAAGATGCTGAAATTGTAGTTATTGGATCTTTTTTAAATCTGGATTATTTGGTGAATTGGTTGAAAAATCAGGACAAAAACATCTTGTGTTTATGTTCAGGTTGGCAAGATAAATTCAATTTAGAGGATACTATTTGCGCAGGAGCCATTTGTGATGCACTTATCAATAGCGGTAATTTCATATCGGATGAAGATTCTTCAATTGCCGCTAAATATTTGTACCAATCGGCAAAAGATAATTATTTCGGCTATTTAAAATCTAGTTCTCATCGAAGAAGGTTGAAAAATTTAAATCTGAATGAAGATATTAAATATTGCCTTACCCCGAATCAAACAAATGTTATTCCGATTTTAAAGGATGGTAAATTGGTTAAACTATAGGCTATTTATTTTAGCATTACCCCTATTTCTCTTTTTTTCGTTTGAACAAAAGAAAGAACTTCCTTGGGGGTTTGTAGGCCATAAACAAATCAATCGATTGGCTATTTTTACCTTGCCTCCAGAGCTTTTTGGATTTTACAAAACTCACATCGAATTTATCACAGACCATTCAGTAGATCCTGACAAAAGAAGATATAGCGTCGAGGGCGAAGCGGAATGTCATTACATCGATTTAGATCATTACTATTTCCTAGCTGACTCGATGTATCCGCTCCTTGAACAACCTTGGAATAAAGCGAGTTTATATTTCACCGAAGATACACTCAAAGCCTATGGGATTGTCCCTTGGCATATTCAACTGATGAAATACAAACTTCAAAAAGCCTTTGAGCAGAAAAATGTAGCTTTAATTTTAAAATATTCATCCGAAATAGGTCATTACATTGCCGATGCGCATGTTCCCTTACATACCACCCAAAATTATAACGGACAACAGACCAATCAAAAAGGTATTCATGGCTTATGGGAAAGTAGATTGGTAGAACTTTACCAAAACGATTACCAATTTTTTGTGGGAAAAAGTCAGTACGTCGAAAATCTAAGCGCTTACATTTGGTCAGTGGTGAAGGAATCCCACTCCGCACTAGATACTGTTTTTAAAATGGAAATCGAGGCCAGTAAACGGATTGGATATCCAAATAAATACAGTATCGAACAACGGGGAAACCAAACCGTAAAAACGTATTCCAAGGAATTTTGTCAAATTTACCATCAATTGATGGGGAATATGGTGGAACGAAGAATGCGCCAAGCGATTCTTGCCATTGGCTCGATCTGGCAAACAGCATGGATTGATGCTGGTCAACCAGATTTGAATCAACTATTAGCGCAAAAGCCCAATCTGACAGATTTGGAACATTTAAACCAATTGAATCAAGAAGATCCAACTTCAATCCATGGAGGTAGAATTTGTGATTAATTTTACTTATTTTTAATCAAAAAAAAGTAATGATTCAACTTGAAGGACTCTCAAAATCATTTGTTTTATCGAAAAAACAACAAAAAGAGTTAAACACCCATGAAAAGTCCATTTTAGCCGTAAACAACATTTCCTTTACTTGTGAACCTGGGAAGGTTTTTTCTTTGTTAGGACCAAATGGTGCAGGAAAAACGACTACCCTTCGGATGATTTCGACCTTATTCAAACCCACTTCCGGAAAAATTATGATTTCGGGAATTGATGCCATAAAACACCCTAGAGAAGCTAGAAAAAAAATGGGATTTTTAACAGGTTCAGCAGGATTATATGGAAGATTGACTCCGAATGAATTGATCCAATATTTTGCGGATTTGTATGAAGTAAAAAAAGAAGATTTCATTGCTCGAAAAAAGAAACTATACGATTTACTGGATATGCATGAGTTTCAAAATAAAAGAATCAGTAAACTCAGTACAGGCATGAAACAAAAAGTTTCGATTTGTCGAACCATGATTCACGACCCTGAAATAGTCATCTTTGACGAACCAACTAGTGGTTTGGATGTCATAACGGCAGCAAACATCATCCAACTGATTAAAGATTGTAAATCGGAAGGGAAAACCGTGATATTTTCAAGTCATATCATGAGTGAAGTTGATTTATTGTGTGATGATTTAGCCATCATTGATCAAGG
>JALRIV010000078.1 GCA_023255275.1 Crocinitomicaceae bacterium
AATTTCCCCTTACAGAGATTCCCTTTACGGCGTTTTTTCAGGCTATTTTTTTGTTGCGATCATTGCTGCCATCTTAAGTGCGCTGATTTCCCTTCCGAGTCTTGTGATTTGGTTAATTTCGTTAAATATGTTAAACAAGAGAAAGCCAACCTATGAAGTAATTAAATCCATGCATTTGACCCATTTCATTACGTTTGCATTGACTTTAATTGTAGCGATTCCTTTCTTTATCTTTTTTGATGGCATTGATTCGTTAACTCAGACTTACTTGCTATTTTGCTTAGCAACCCTTTGGTACATGATTGTAGGTGCAAGTGTTTGGTATTTTCGCATGAAGAACTTAAAAAAAGTGGCTGAAAAAAGTCCGCTTTTGAATGAAGAACTAATTGATGTGTTTTGATTGAAAAGCAGCTACTAACTGCATGACAATCGTAGGTTCAAGTAGAGTGCTCGTGTCCCCAAAATGGGTTGTTTCGCCTTCCGCAATTTTTCTTAAGATTCTTCGCATAATTTTTCCAGATCTTGTTTTGGGTAAGGAATCTGTGAGTATAATTAAATCTGGTTTGGCAATAGCACCAATTTCTGTTTGAACCGTTGAGCGAATGGATTCAATCAGCGATTGATCCTCCAAATCGTTGACAATGACAAAGGCGACAATTCCTTGTCCTTTTAGAGGGTGTGGATAACCAACCACAGCGGATTCAAATACGCGTTCATGCTTGTTCATGGCATTTTCAATTTCCGCCGTTCCGAAGCGATGTCCTGAAACATTGATCACATCATCAACTCTTCCTATAATGCGGAACAATCCATTTTCATCTTTTTTAGCGGCATCACCCGAAAAATAATATCCTTTAAAATGAGAGAAATAGGTTTGAATACAACGTTCATGACTTCCATAGGTGGTACGAATCATGGAAGGCCATGGGTAACTGAAGCATAGATAACCTTCTTGATTGGGATCAGTGATCTCTTCTCCTTTTTCATTTAACAAGATGGGAAAAATTCCTGGTAAGGGCAAGCCAGCGTAGGTTGCTCTGGAGGGCTCAATTCCAGCCATATTAGAGATTAAAATACCACCTGTTTCCGTTTGCCACCAGGTATCTACAATCGGACAATTCTGTTTTCCAATGATTGTTGCATACCAATCGTAAGCTTCTTTGTTAATCGGTTCACCCACCGTGCCTAAAACTTTAAGTGAATTCAATCCATAGGATTGAGGAATCGCATCACCAAAAGTCATCAAAGAACGAATGGCTGTTGGTGCTGTGTAAAAATGGGTGACTTGATATTTATCGACAATTTCCCAAAATCTACCAGGATTAGGGTAGGTAGGAATTCCTTCAAAAAGAATGGATGTTGCATGATTGAGCAGCGGACCGTAGATTAAATAAGAATGTCCAGTAATCCAACCGATGTCAGCCGTGCACCAAAAAACATCATCAGATTGGTATTGGAAAACGTTTTTAAAGGTATAAGCAGTATACACCATGTAACCACCGCAATGATGCACCACTCCTTTAGGTTTTCCTGTTGAACCAGAGGTGTATAAGATGAATAAAGGATCTTCGCTATCCATCCATTCGGTAGCGCATTCTTCCGCTTCATTTTGATAAAAGGATTGGAAATCAAATTCTTCAACACTTGTATCATGATTTTTTTCTAAATCCAACACCACGGAAAATAGGATGGAAGTTCCAGAAATTGCTTCATCCACCATTTTTTTTAAGGGAACCTTTTTTTCTCCTCTAACCAATTCTTGAGCAGTAATGATACACTTTGCTGCTGCATCGTTAATTCGATCGGCTAAAGCATTTGCCGAAAAACCAGCAAACACAATGGTATGCACTGCACCAATCTTTGCGCAAGCCAATACAGCTATAACTGCCTCTATTTTCATAGGAAGGTAAATGCAAACGCGGTCCCCTTTTCCAATTCCTTTCTTTCTTAATGCATTTGCAAACTGATTTACCTTTCTTTCCAATGCTCCATAAGAGATGACACTTTTTTCTGGTTTGACATCATTAGGTTCTAGGTAAAACGCGATTTTGGATTTATCTTCAATCTTCGAAAAGATGTTTTCTGTGATGTTGGTTTTCCCTCCGATAAACCATTGGTTTTCGCCCAATGAAAAATCAAAAGTTACGGTTTCTTTCCAGGGTTGTTTCCATAAAAATTGCTGCGCGATTTCAGACCAAAACTGCTCAGGATTATTTTTACTTTGTTCGTATATGGTTTGGTAAGCTTCGAAGGAGTTTCTCATCACGTAATTTTCTTTAAAAGTATTCTTATCTATAGAAAAATCAAAATAAAGAATTATATTTATAAGAAACAATGTAAAAGATGTTTGATTTTTTAAGACCTCCATCTACAAAATACAAAAGTGTATTAGATAAAAACCGCTTCGAATTAATCTGGAAAATAAGCGTTTTATTGATTCCTATTTTCACCATTTTAATGATCATACACATCATTTTTAATGATAAAAGTATTGTTACCAGTTTTCTTGCAATAGCAGTGGCTAGTTTTAATTTGGTAGTGCTTTATTTAACACGAAAATATTTTTTAGTCTCTTCCATTTTTATATCGGTTGGATTAGGTCTTTGTTTACTCAGCTTGCTCGTGATTAATGATTCTGCGTTGATCTCGGATACACTCTGGGTGGTAATGGTGACCATTTTTTCTTTTTTCATGTTCAATTATCGCGTTGGTTTTTTGGTCACCTTCATCGGGTTTTCAGCCATTGTTTGGGACCTAAATTCAACATCTACCTATATTTTTCGAAATGATGTGCAAACAATGATTAATTTGATTTATGTTACGATTGTTTTCCTCATGGTGCTTTATAACATCACAAAAACAATTGCTAACATACAATTGGAGTTTATCAATGAAAATAATCAGAAAGAGGTATTATTGAAAGAGATTCACCATCGTGTGAAAAATAATCTACAAATCATTTCAAGTTTATTAAAATTACAGGCTGAAGAGTCCGGAAATCCGGTGATCATTGATGAATTTAGCAAGGCCATACATCGCGTTCAGTCGATGGCTTTGATTCACGATAAAATGTATAATTCACTGAATATTTCAGAGGTAGACCTTAAGGAATATATTTCAGATTTAGTGAAGCATATTGTTTTCTCATATAATGATCGCGTATTAATTCGTACCAATTTGAATTCAGAAGTGTTCAATGTTCAATTGAAAAATATGGTTCCTTTATCGTTGATCTTAAATGAATGCATTACCAATTCCGTAAAACATGCTTTTCATGATGAAAAGAAGGAAGTTTATTTAAATATTGATTTTGAAGGAGAAAAAATAATTTTTGAATATTATGATTCAGGAACTGCTGATTTTGAAAAAAACAATAAAGGGTTTGGATTGCAACTCATTGAAATCTTAGTCGAACAATTAGAAGGTAGTTTCGAACGATTAGCATCGCCTAAAAATGGTTATCGATTTATTTTCCAAAAACAAGTTTTTCTAAATTAGCATTGAAAACAAGGCGCAGAAAGTCAAAGAAAGGTAAAGCTGGTAGTTTTTACTTTTTTTTATTCCTATTCATTTTATTGGTCATTTTTGGGTTAAATCGGTTGTTATTTTCTGAAAACGAAGCATTGATCAAGCAGGAAATTATCGATAACAAACCGATTGGTTTTTCTTCTTTTGGAATAGATGTATCTCATCATCAAGGTAAAATTGATTGGCAGAATTTAATGGTAGACTTTGGATTTGATTCCATCATTCAGTTTGTTTACCTGAAAGCAACGGAAGGAAGTGATTTTACCGATAATCAATACGATTACAATAAAAGCGAATTGAAAAAACTCGGAGTAAAATGTGGGGCTTATCATTTTTATCTGCCCAACGAATTCCCAGAGGCTCAAGCACAACATTTTCTAAAAACGATTCAATATTTTCCCGGTGATCTTCCTCCGGTGATCGATGTGGAAATATTACCTAAAGACCGAAGCCGATTTTTAATAAATCTTCATCGTTTTGCGAGTATCATTGAGTCGGAACTAGCTGTGAAACCGGTGATTTATACTTCCAGAAGCATCTTTGAAACCCAATTTACTAAGGATTTTTTATCCTATTCTTTTTGGGTAGCTTCTTATTACAAAACCATCGAGCATATTGAAGATGCGCGCATCATCCATTGGCAATATTCAGATAAGGGAAAACTACCAGGGATTTCAGGTCACCTGGATTTTAATGTTTCAAAAATCAAATATTATTAAATCTTTTCAATGACGAAGTCTGTTCGACGATTAACAGCTCTGTTTTTCTCAGAATTGTTTTCCACTTTAGGCATGGTTTCACCAAATCCTTTAGCGTTCAAACGATTTTGATCAATACCCAAGGAAATCAAGTAAGTACTTACTCCTTTAGCCCTTTGTTCAGACAGAATTTGATTTTGTTGGTCGTCACCAATATCATCCGTATGCCCTTGAATGGTAATCGAAATAGAAGGATGTTCTTTTAAGAATTTAGCAAATTGCTTTAAAACAAATTTCGATTTATCCGACAATACAGACGAATTGGTTTGGTATAAGATATCGTGAAGGGTATAAGCTTCTCCAGCTTTTAATTCTTTGACCGTTAAATCATTCTCTTTGTGTGTTACAACAGGTTTAGATAGTTGTTCTTTCGATATTAATTTAGAGTCGAATGCAGCATTATCTTTTTTCACAGTTACCATCACATCTTGTGCGACATCTGTCTTAATCACAGCGGCATATTTCCCATCATTACCATTCACTTTGATCTTACTGACTTCATCTGAATTGGCATAGGTGATTTCTACACTGGCATTTTCAATCGGTGTTCCATTTTCGTCTTTTAATTCTCCTTTGATAATCGCTACAGATTTTGGTCTTGCTTCTTCATACAATTCGAAATAATAAATATTCCAATCTGGACCTTGTTTGGAAGAATAATAAGCATAATGCCCATCAGTGGAAACAAAGATACCCAGTTCGTCTCCTGGTGTATTGATTGGTGAACCGATATTTTTAGGTTTTGACCACTTGCCATCTTTTTCTTCTCGGATGTAAAAGATATCCAATCCGCCAGCTCCTTTACGAGTATCTGAACAGGTAGAAACAAAATATAAGGTTTCACTGTCTTGATGTAAGAAAGGCGATTTGTCTTTTCCGTCGGTATTGATTTCATCAAAAGGACGAGGCGTTCCCCAAGTACCATCTGCCTTACGTTTCACAATATAAATATCGTTATCTCTTGAAGTTGGTCTGGCAACCGTATAAAATAATGTGTTTCCATCAGCAGATAAAGAGGGTTGAGCCTCCCAACCATCAACCGTATTGATTTCCGGCCCAAGGTTTACTAATGGACTCCATTTAAAGTCGTTTCCACCGTTTCCAGTGCGTTCATAGATAGTAGAATATAAATCGCAATTTAAATAATTTTGACCGTAAACAACTTCGGTTTTACAAGCACAAATAATCATCTCTTTGTTATCAACAGAAAGAGTGGCAGAACCGTAATTCGTAAAGCTACCATCATTGAACGGTGGTTTCAACGCTTGTCCCTTGTCAAATAGTGCATTTATATCAGGTCTCGAAGAAAAAGTTAACTCTTCAATGGTTTTTGTTGATCGAACAGCCCCATCACCTAAATTAGAACGGTTTAATTTACGGGTGTAAAAAATAAGCTCGTTATCCGGAGAAATCATTGGGAAATATTCGTCATTTGAAGAAGATACATTTTCAACAATTTTCGGACTAAAAGGAACGCTTTCTGAGAGAAAAGTCTCTGTTTCTTCAAATTCTTTGATTACTTCACGAACATCATTCACTTTTTTATCGTAATCATTTGGGTAACGATTTGGATCTTCGTGTTGAAAGGCTAGAAATTTTTTAAAGTAGTTGATGGCTTCTGGCATTTCACGTTTAGTATAGTAGTAAACTCCCAAGTAATACGTGCAGTTTCCGTGGTAATCAGGACAAAACTCTAAGGTTTTGATAAACAGATTTTTTGCACCTTCAAAGCTTCGATCTCCTGCGGCAGGGTTTGGATTTTTATCGTATAAATCAAGGGCATTGTTGTACATGTACATCGCGAACGAATAGGTGACGTAGGCATTGTCTGGTGCCAGTTTCATGGCTTCGGTATAGTCTTTTACGGCATCACCCATATTGGCTTTCTTCTCTGCAGCCTCCACCAATTTCAAGGTTTTTTTGTTAGGTGGTAAACACGATTCATCCTCTTGAGTAAATAAGGTGCTGCTTAAAAAAATAAAAATGAAAGTTTTAATAAGTGTCATAATAAATATTTATCGTTTCAGTTCAAAAACTATGCCTAGTTATTTAATCGATTTTAGAAGCATAAAGTTACATTTTTTAACTTTTTTTTAATTGTTTTTTTCTTCAAAATAATGTACTTTAACTAAAAATAAACCTATGAAAAATTTATTGCCATTCGGATTGCTGATTTTTCTTTTTTCTTGTCATACCTCTAAAACGGTGCAAGAGGAACCTAAAATTGTCAAAGAACAAGAAGAGAAACAGGAAGAAGTTAAACCTCCGAAACGAGAAGAAACCAAAGTTCGCGTCACTCTAGGTGATGAGGTTCGATCAGTTAACGATCCTTTTCAAATTTTAGAAGCTAAAATTGAAGGGAATATGATGATTCTAAAAGTCCAATATGGTGGAGGTTGTAGGCAACATACTTTTGACATCGTTGGTTCGAATATTGTCGCATTGTCGGAGCCAGGTATTAGGCAAATAGCCATTTATCATCAAGGAGATGGCGATTTGTGCAAGGCAATGATTGTGGAAGACTTGAAATTTGACATCACAAGTTTTGCTAATCAAAAAGTAGTAGGTAGTAAAATTTACCTCACCTTGCCAAACAAACAAAAATTACTTTACGAATATGCTCTATAATTATTCAGAAAGCCATTCTGTAGTATATTCGATGGGTTTGCGATGCGCTTTAGGCCAATCTTTGCTTTCTGGATAACCGATGTAAAAAAGTGCCAAACACTTTTGTGGCTCTTGTATGTTTAAAAATGTATTCATTGCTTCTGAATACATCACTTTCGGTGTCGCCCAAAAAGCACCTAGTCCATAAGCCGTGCAGGTTAAGTACATGTTTTGGATACAGCATGCCACCGCTTCAATTTCCTCTAATTCACTGATTTTTGAATCAGGTTTACGATCCAAGCAAACCGCAATCACTGCGCTGGATTTTAAAGGTCGAGTTAAAAGTTTGGCCAATTTCGCATCATTTTGTTGCTCCTTTGGAGTTTGATTGAGGTATTCTTGAGCTAAAAAATCGCTCAATCGTTCCTTACTTTTATCTTGAAAAACAATAAATTTCCATGGTTGGGTGTTGCCATGATTGGGAGCCCATTGCCCATTCTGAATAATATTTTCTATTTGTTCTTTGTGTACTTTTCGATCTGAATAATTTTCAGGAAAAATGGTTCTTCTGGATCGAATTAAATCATTTACTTCAGATAAATTGAATTTCATGTGCTTTAATAATTGCGTTGTCTTCGATTATTTAATTGAATGGAAAAGAAAGTTTCCTCGATGGTTTTGCCATTACTATTTGGTAATGGACCTAAGCATGGCGCATAACTTACATAATTTTGTGGATCGACTAAGATATAGTATGGAAACACTTTTACTTGATAATTGTTCCAAAATTCATCTTGTTCATTTACACTCAATGTGGTCCAAGGGATTTTCTTTACAATTTCATTCGTTTTCTCATCCAATTGGTTGGATTTGTAAAACGTGACAAAGTTAATGTCATTTTGGTATTTTTTAAATAGACTTACCAAAGGATCAATTTCCATGATTGATTTTTGACTGGTTAAATCAACAAAGTGAAAATACGTGTACTTCCCTTTAAATTGTTCAGGAGAATAAGTGATCCCTTTTTGATCTACAAATTCAAAATAGGGTAGACTACCCCCGCTGATTAAATTCGATAAATTGAATTTGACATTCTTTGCAGTTAGTGCATTTGATTTAAAAAACGAATACCTTGACACACTATCTAAAATGATTAGTATGTTTTCTTTTGGAAAATCAGCTTGATAAAATAGATGACTTAAATGTTTAATCATGATCAATTCTCGGAGCTTCATGTTACTTAAGGTATACTCACCATCTAAAGCTTTCATGACTGCATTAGGGGAAGCTTTTTTTATGCCCAGATAAATGCGATTATTGGTTTCCATCGTTAAATAACCTTCCAATTTGTCGTAAAACGAATTGATGTAATTCATATAAGCATCATTTTTATCAAAAACGGGTGGGTTTTTTAAATAAAAATCAAATTTCTCATAGCGATTTCGTTCACCGGAAAAGGAAATGTTATCCATTTTAGCTACTGTAAAACGTACAAAAGTCAAGAAATAGACATCCGTATCTTTAACTAATGCAGTTTCAAGTGTTTTTTTGTAATCCGTTAATTTTTGTCCAAATTCAGCAGGATTCTTGCCTTTCAAATAAAAATAATTGCCAATGAAATTATCTGTATAGCGTTGAAAGGTTAAAATCTTATAATTGATATCTGAAGAATCTAAATCTAAGAACGTTATTTCAATCTTATTCCCAGTAGGACGGTATGGCTCGTAAGCATCTTTTTCAGGTACAAATAATTGATAGTTCGCATGAGGTTGTACATACAAAAAAGAAGTATTATAATCTGCTTTTAAAATGACTTTTTGTGTTTCCTTACAAGGAATTTTTATCGAAAAGGTAGAATCAGTATTTACCTTTCCTTCTCCAATTAACACTTCGCGTAAACTGATGTAATCTTCAATCGCGTATATTTCAATGTTTTTACCAATGTATTTTGGCGCATAACCTTCAATTTGAGCAAATTGTCCCCAAGTAAAATAGCTTAAGAATAGAAAAAGGATTGAAATGAACTTCATAACTTGTTTTTACTAAGTACGATTAGATCTTGCATTTATTGTGCCAAGCTACTTCAATAATTCGGCGTGTGTGACAAATTGATCAATCGGACCACCTGATTTGAAGATTTCACGAACAATGGTCGCATTGATGGCAGCATATTCCACGTTGGTGAGGAAAAACACCGTTTCAATGGGATGAAGTTGAAAATTCATATGAGCAATCGATCTTTCATAGCCAAAGTCTTTAGAATCTCTTAACCCTCTAATAAGGTATGAGGCATTGATCTGTTTGCAGAAGTCAATGGTTAAGCCT
>JALRIV010000079.1 GCA_023255275.1 Crocinitomicaceae bacterium
ATTTTACATGTGCTTGCTCATCATCGGCACTTACCCCAAGAATGGCAATATTTTCTTTCAGAAGAAGATCATAATTTTCTTTTAAATTACATGCCTGCTGCGTGCATCCTGGAGTATTATCTTTAGGGTAAAAATAGATAACCAAAACTTTTCCAGTATAGTCATTCAATTGAATGGGGTTTCCCAATTCATCTTTTGCAGTAAAATTTGGAGCTTTACTTCCTTTGGTAATTGTCGTCATTGATTAATAAATTAACATTGTAATGATTAAAATATAATCAAATGTAAAACATATTTTTTGTTTACCAAAATTTATTTCAAAAAAAAAGATCCTTTCGGATCTCTTTTGTTACTGAATGCGCTTATAGCCTTCTTTAATGATTTTGTATCGATCAATTAATTTTCTGTTTTGAGCAGCGTATTGCGGGTTCGTTTTCTCGTCTTTTAGCACTTCCTCTTCAAGGTTTCTTATTTTAGAATCGATGGATTGAACGATATAATTACAACTTTGTGGGATAAACATTTTTGTATAATTATTCCCCTCTTCCTTCAGGTATTGATATAAAGGTAGCCCTTTTTCGATTTCTTCTATATCTTGTTTACTCAAATAATACGTCATTGAACTCACCACGGTTAATTGATCAAAACCTTGTAAACGGGATGAAGGTATGATGGTTTCAAAGAAACTCATTTGTTCTTTCTTCCCATAATTTCCGTATAATTGAGCAATGCCTAGAGCCATTTTGGACGATTTTTCGTTTTCTAGATTTTTTGCATGAACCATCGCTTTTTCAAAATCGATTTTAGCCAATTGTTTCAAGGCTGAAGAAACCACTAAGTACGAGGAATCTTTTTGAATCAACATTTCATTTAGCGCCATACTTTCGTCTTTTTCTAATTTTGGCGAAATAAAATTAACGGCGGCATTTCGAACCACTGATTTCGGATCGTTTGCAGCCATTTCTTTAATCAAGGCATAAGCAGCTGTTCTTTGCTCATTGCTTAATCGTACTGCTTTTTCAATGGCCAACATACGAATATGCCAGAAAGGATCTTTTAAGGCGTCTAAAATTAATTCATTGGAAGCGGCATTTGAAATTTTGGTTCCGAAAAGTAAGGCATCTCTTCTTGCTCGATAACGTGTACCATGGTAAAATTGGTGAATGTATTGCTCTTGCGGTTTTTCTTCGCTCATCTTGCCAAAAAAGGATTGTTGGTAATCTACAATCACATTTTCTAATTTTCCTTGAATTGGAATTCGAAGGCTTTGATTTTTTTGATCGATATTAATGTTTTTAAAGGTAACGCCTCTTCCATCGTAAATAGCCAATTTTAAAGGAATACGATAAATTGGACTTAAACTAAGGTCTTGCGTTTGCTTAAAGTTTAAAATCAATTCATTTTCACTCACTTCTTGACTTACCTCCAATACGGGATGTCCAGCTTTTAAGAAATATTGATTGAAGAACCAATTCAAATCTTGACCAGAAACTTCTTCAAAGGCTAATCTAAGTTGATGGAATTCGGCAGCTTTAAATTTATTTGTCGTTAAGTAATTTTGTAATCCTTTGAAAAAGGCTTCATCACCTAGATAATTTCGTAATACGTGCAAAATTCTACCTCCTTTGTTGTACGAATGGCCATCAAACATTTGTTCTCTAGATTCATAGTCGAACCAAATTAACTCGTGATATCCTTGCGCTTTCGCACTTTGATAGTATCCGTCTGCTTCACCTTCAGCTTGATAGTCTGCCTCGTCGATACCAAAACGGTATTCATCCCACAAGTACTGCGAATAATTGGCAAACGATTCGTTTAAAGGAAGATTCGACCAAGATTCACAAGTCACTAAATCACCAAACCAATGATGAAATAATTCGTGTGCAATTGTCGATTGATCGTTGTCATCTAACAATTCTCGATTGTTTTTATAAGCATAGTCACCAAAAATGACAGCACCTGTATTTTCCATAGCACCTGAAACGTAATCCCTCACCACAATTTGGTTGTACTTATCCCAAGCGTAATCAACACCGAGTAGTTTTGAAAAGTATGCAATCATGTTTGGGGTTTCTCCAAAAATAGCTTTTGCATAAGGTTCCCATTCTGGCTCCACATAATAGTTGACTTCCATTTTTGTTCCATCGGGACGGATATAAGCGTCCTTCACAATTTTAAATTCACCCACAGCCATCATAAATAAATAAGGCGCATGTGGTAAATCTTGTTTCCAATGGTCCGTTTTTGTACCATTTGGGTTTTTAGTTGAACCCATGAATTTACCATTGGATAGCGAATTGTACTTCTCTTCGATGGTCATGTAAATTTCTTGGGTTGTTTTTACATTGGGTGCATCGATGGTTGGAAACCACACGGAACTGGCTTCTGTTTCCCCTTGTGTCCAAATTTGAGGCATTTGATTTTTATCTTCTCCTTTTGGATTGATAAAATAAAGTCCTTTATCAGAAGTAATAGCAGCGCTTCCTCCAATTTTTCGTTCTTCAGGTTTTGCCAAATATTGTATCGAAAGGGTATATTTTTCTTTATTGGTATAGGTACGATCTAATTGAATTCTTAAAAAGGAGCTATCGTATTGATACGCTAGTTTTTTACCATTTAAGACCACTTCGTAAATATCCATACCTTTTGCATCTAGAATTAATGAGTCTGATGGATAAAAGTGGGGTTTAGCCGTAAGGGTTGCTTTTCCATTCATGGTGCTATTATTCCAATTGAAAGAAACCTCTAATTTGGTATGAATGAGGTCAGTTAAAATCGTTTCAGCCGCATGATAAACCGGAATTTCCTCTTCCTCGTGTTCTGCAAGGGTTACGGGCATTTGTTTTGCCGATTGGACTGCAGTAGCGGTTGAAGTAGAAGGTGTTTTAGTTGCCTGACAACTCAATAAACCAATAACTGTAAAAATTAAAATATACCTTTTCATGACTTTATTTTCTTTGAGCAAAACTGCAAATTATTTTTCATTTCTAAGTAAATTTTATGTCAAGAGAACGCTTTTGTATTATTTTTGTGTAAAAAGCGTGATAAATGGAAAATCAGATTTGGAATGTAGATCAAAAAGAATTAGTAGGTGCTGAAGGGGCAGTTATTAAATGGGACAATGAAACTTTTTTTACATTAACCTATCAAGGTAAAAAGTTTTTAGGCGAACTATTGGAAGAATCTACCGAAAGTAATTTATTGCGATTGAAAATTAACCATCGCGAATTCACCATCAAGAAAAAAGGACCTTTAGACGATTTAATTTCGAAAATGGGGTTGGATGTGCCGAAGGTTAAAAAGATGAAAGAACTACAAGCGCCAATGCCAGGAAGAGTGGTGAATATTGCCATCGAGGTTGGTCAATCTATTGAGGTCGGTGATGAAATCTTGTCCTTAGAGGCCATGAAAATGGAAAATGTATTAAAGGCAGAAGGAATTGGTGTGGTAAAAGCCATTTTAGTTTCACCCAATCAAGTAGTGGACAAAGGAAGTGTCATGATTGAATTTGAATAATAAATCTAGATCAATAAAAAAAAGCGATTCAAAGAATCGCTTTTTTTGTTATAATGGAATATTTCCGTGTTTTTTCTTCGGCAAAGATTCTGCTTTATTTTCTAGCATTTTAAAGGCCGAGATAAGTTTTGCACGTGTTTCTTGCGGTAAAATCACATCGTCTACAATTCCTCTTTCAGCAGCACGGTATGGATTTGCGAAAAGTTCAGCATATTCAGCTTCTTTTTCTTTCCATTTTTCTTCTGAGTTTTCCGCTTCAGCAATTTCTCTTTTGAAGATGATTTCAGCGGCTCCTTTAGCACCCATCACTGCAATTTCTGATGTTGGCCAAGCGTAGTTCATATCAGCTCCAATATTTTTTGAATTCATCACATCGAAGGCACCTCCATAAGCTTTTCTGGTAATTACCGTTACTCTTGGCACAGTGGCCTCTGAAAATGCGTACAGTAATTTAGCTCCATGTGTAATGATACCTCTCCATTCTTGGTCAGTTCCTGGTAAAAATCCGGGCACATCTTCAAAAACCAATAAAGGAATATTAAACGAATCACAGAAACGCACAAAACGAGCACTTTTTCTAGAAGCATCAATATCCAATACACCCGCCATAGCAGCTGGTTGGTTGGCTACAATACCGATTGTTCGACCTTCTAAACGTGCAAATCCACAAACTATGTTTTTAGCAAAATCTTCTTGGACTTCTCTAAAACTTTCGTCGTCAATGACACAATCTATGACCTTACGAATATCATAAGGTAAATTTGGATTATCAGGAACAATATGTTGTATTTGCTCTAATTTATTCGCTGAAAACTTAAAACTTCTTGGCTCTGGCGCCAATTCATAGGCGTTTTGAGGTAAGAAGGTTACTAAATCCCGCACTTTTTTCAAACATTCCACATCGTTTGCTGCAGTGAAATGATTCACGCCTGATTTTTCAGCGTGCGTTTTTGCACCTCCTAAATCTTCAGAGCTTACTTCCTCATGAGTAACCGTTTTTACCACGTTAGGTCCTGTTACGAACATGTAAGAAGTATCTTCGACCATGAATACAAAGTCGGTTAATGCTGGCGAATACACTGCTCCACCTGCACATGGTCCCATGATGACAGAGATTTGAGGAATTACTCCTGAAGCTCTTGTATTTCGGTAGAAAATATCTGCATAACCCGCCAAAGAAACCACTCCTTCTTGAATACGTGCGCCTCCTGAATCGTTTAGTCCAATTACAGGAGCTCCATTTTTCATGGCTAAATCCATAATTCGACAAATTTTTGCCGCGTGTGTTTCTGAAAGGGAACCCCCAAGAACGGTGAAGTCTTGTGAAAAAACATAGATCAAACGACCATGAATGGTTCCGTATCCGGTGATTACACCATCTCCTGGGAATTTTTGTTTATCTAGGCCAAAAGAAGTTGAACGGTGTTCAACAAATTGTCCAATTTCTTGGAAAGAAGCCTCATCTAATAATAAAGTGATTCTTTCTCTTGCTGTTAATTTCCCTTGTTGATGTTGTTTATCAATTCGAGCTTGTCCTCCACCTAAATGGGAAGCCAATCGTTTTTCGCTTAAAAGTTCGTTTTTTGACATTCGTTTAGCAAGTTATTTCCTACAAATATAAAGGTAAAATTAAAATATCCACCCTAAAGTAGAGTGGATATTTAAGTATTCGTGATGTTAAATGATTTAGTGATGTACTCCACCTTCACCGTGCACGTGACCATGCGCAATCTCATCTGCTGTAGCTTCGCGAATGGCTAGAATTTCTCCCGTAAAATGCAAATCAATATCTGCCAATGGGTGATTGAAATCCATCATGATAGCCTCCGCTGTGATTTCCTTAATTTTACCTCTTAAGTGATTTCCTTCGCTGTCCGACATAGGGATTAAAGCACCTTCAAAGAAAATTTCACGATCTAATTCTTTACCTTCCTCACCTGTAAAAACAGCTAATGGAATAGTTGCAATTTGATCTTCGCTTGCTGTCCCATAGGCATTAGCAGCTAAAATGGAAAAATCGAATTGATCTCCCACTTGTTTTTCGAAAATATTTTCTTCGAATTCTGGAATAATACTTCCAACACCATATAAAAATACCATTGGATTTTCAGTATTGGTTTCTTCGATTGTTTCTCCTGTGTTATGATTACTTAATTTGTAATGTAAAGAAACCACTTTGTTTTGTTGAATTTTCATATTTTTTTTCGGTAAAGATACAGATTTATTATTTATTCATGTGCTTCATGCTCAGCATCCTGTAGATTAAATTCAGGGTGATTGATGTCCCCACCAGAATTTCCGGTCAACACACCAAAAGTGCTTAATGCGATGATGCAAATCAAGAGAATAATACCATTCCAAGTAGCGAAAGCTTTCTTTTTCCAGCTTGCCCACAAGGCAAACAAGGCGATTAGTCCTGTTAAATGGCTGATCAAAATAAATTTTTCCGCTAGTTCTTCATGAATATGAATGATACGATGCGAAATTTGACGCAATTCTTCCACAATTTCTTCTGCTTCTTCTCCACTCGAAAAGGTAGGGATAGCTATGATAGAAGAAATGATTAAAATGAAATAACTGGTTCGCTTAAGTAATTCAGATTTTGTAAAGAAACCAATGATTAAAACCATTCCGGCGACGATAGGAAACAGAATGGGAATATGATTGAGTATTAAATGGATATGTGCTTCGTTCATAAATTAAAGGTATAAAAAAACGCCTTATTAAGCAATAAGGCGTTTTCGTATTGATAATTTTGTAATTATTGTTTAACTACGTTGAATTGTGCAGTTTTACCGTTTTCTAAAGCTACGTTAAAAATGTACATTCCTGATTGTAAGTTGTCAGTTGCAACATTTGCTTTACCGTTAACTAAAACAACATTGTTAGTAGCAACTACTTTACCTGCTAAATCAGTAACCACTACTGTAGCATTTCCAGACTCAGCAACAGAAATCGTTACGTTATCTTTCATTGGGTTTGGATAAGCAGAACCTTCAATCGTGTTCAATTCTTTAATGCCTAACTGAGCAGCAGGGAACATTCTCACTTGAATAGAAGGCTGTGTTTCAGAACCAAAACCAGCTACAGACCATGGAGATGCTCCTGTACCACCTTCCACATTTAATGGGTTGATTGGTTGTAAGTAAGTCTCTAAGTTCCATGTATAGTCATAAGAATCATCCATTCCGAAGAAAATTTTATTTTCAGACGGTGTTACACAGAATAAATATCTTTTGTTATCCTCTAATACAACTTGATTATCAAATTGAGCATAAACAGTAGAATCTTCTGAAGTAACATTTGGATAGTAATAGAATCCATTTGCTAACTCAATAACATTGTTGAAAGATCCAGCATTTGTAAATGCAGCATCGTTTAAGTCTGTAAATACATCATCCCAACGAGAAACAGAAACTACAAATTCTTGACCTGGTAATAAAATACTATCAGATGCGTTTGTAGCAAAGTTGAAATAGATTCCTGCAACACCAACTCTAGAAGCGTTAGGATCGCTGTAATTGATACACTGTTTGTAACTTGTGTAGTTACCTGACGGTCTTGAACCATTTCCAGTTACTGGAGAGTTCAATACAGTATCTAATTTTACGTAAGAGAATAACGTATCAGATACAATAAACTCATAAGAAAGAGTATTGTCACCTGCATATTCATCTGCATTATCCATGGTTGTTGTGTACGTTAATTTGTAACGACCAACAGGGTAAGTTGCTAAAGAAAAATCTGGCAACATAAAATCGATAGAGTCACCAATTGCGATTGGAGCTGGTGTAGTTGTGTTATCGTACACAGTACTTCCTGCATGCGTAACTTTAGCATTCACAACAACATTAGTTTGTGCTGCTTGTCCATAGTTGTACAAGCGACCACCTACTTTGAAACTGTATTCAGAAGCATTTTGAGCAGTCATTTTGTTCACGGAAGAGTACTTTGAAAAAGATACATTTCCGTTTTGGTAGCCGATATCGTTTTGGTAGAATCCAGTTTTGTTACCAATGAACATGACAACTGGTCCATTCGCCATTTCTGCTAACAAAGCGTTTCCATCTGCTTGAGTCATCATAATTGTAGGAACAGTTACTGATCCACCATCTGTACCTCCGGCCATTGGAATTGGAGCCGCCGCCGTATTATTGATAATGATGACACCCACAGCTCCTGCTAATTCAGCATTTTTAGCTTTTGTTCCGAATTGACAAGAACCTCTGAAAACAACAGCAATTTTTCCTGCGTAAGCGCCCACTGGTGATGAGTTACATCCTTGGTTACCCGCAGCACCTGATAAATCGTCAACTGCAATTAAAGTGTCTTGTACAAATGTATTTGGAATCGTTAAATCCGCTACCCCCCAACCACCATCTGGTTCAGCGTAGGTAAATAAGTAGTTTTGGGCTATTGGAGCAGGTGAAATCCCTGCACAAATAACCTGGGCTCCAGCAAAATATGCTGAACCTAAAAGGGTTAATGTAAGTAAGATTTTTTTCATAATTTAGTTTAAATTAAAGATTAATTAACAGTAAAATAATAACAATAATACGAAGAAAATATATAAAACAAAAAAATCCAAGAGATAATTCTTGGATTTTATTATAATATTGAAAGCCTAAAATTTACTCTGCTGTTAAAGCAGCACTTAAATATTCTCGATTCATTCTGGCAATGTTTTCTAAAGAGATGCCTTTTGGACATTCTACTTCACAAGCACCTGTGTTGGTACAATTACCAAAACCTTCGGCATCCATTTGACTCACCATATTTAACACACGTTGTTTCGCTTCTACTTTACCTTGAGGTAATAAAGCCAATTGTGAAACTTTGGCTGATACAAATAACATTGCAGAAGCATTTTTACAGGTTGCTACACAAGCTCCACATCCAATGCAAGTTGCTGCTTCAAACGCTTTATCTGCATCTACTTTTGCAATTGGAATAGCATTTGCATCAATCGTGTTTCCGGATGTATTTACTGAAACAAATCCTCCTGCTTGTTGAATGCGGTCAAATGCTGAACGGTCAACTACTAAATCTTTGATCACTGGAAATGCTTTCGCTCTCCATGGCTCGATATAAATCGTTTCGCCATCTTTAAATTTACGCATGTGTAACTGACAAGTAGTTACAGCGCGGTCTGGTCCGTGAGCCTCTCCGTTGATGAACAACGAACACATTCCACAAATCCCTTCACGACAATCATGGTCAAATGCGATGGGTTCAATTCGATCATTGATTAACTGCTCGTTCAATTGGTCTAACATTTCTAAAAAAGAACTGTCCGTAGAAACGTTGTCCAATTTGTACGTTTCCATACTACCCTTAGCGTTTGCGTTTTTTTGACGCCAAACTTTTAAGTTGATATTAATTGTTTTTGATGCCATATTTAAGTGATTTAGTTTGTTAGTAGTTAGTGATTTAGTAACTACTAACAAACAATTAATTTTTAACGTTTAATTTACTAATTAAAGAATTTAACATTTTACCTATTTCATTTAACTCATTTGAGATATTCAAAAACAAATCATTATGAATATAATCAAAAAGTTCTTTTGAAATGGTAACTTGAGTGTCTAATTCATAAAGTGAGCCCCTTGCGATTCTTAAATAATTAATGAATGTTGCATTACTTCTTCCAAATCCTTCAGCAATGTTGCTAGAAATAGAGATTGAACTTCTTC
>JALRIV010000007.1 GCA_023255275.1 Crocinitomicaceae bacterium
GGACTATTTTCTTTACATGGTTAGAGCAAAGAGGGAAATTCGAATTGACCGTATCTCAAAATATACGTTCCATTTATTTTATTGCCTTCGTTCCTATTTGGGGATTTGCAGCGACCACGAAAACGTATATATCCCAATACATTGGAGCTCAACAATGGTCATCCATTAAAATTGTTCAACGAAGAATTCAATTTTTAACCGTACTATTTTTATTGGTTTTAATGCATGGTGCCCTTTTGTATCCTTCAAAACTCATCCTGATCATCAATCCCAATGAGTTGTATTTGGAAAAAAGTTCCGAAATTCTTCGTCTAATTTCTGGATCCATTTTAATCTTTGGGTTGTCAAGTGTTTATTTTCAAACCATCAATGGTTCAGGTAACACGAGAAGTTCCTTCATGATTGAATTGATCAGTGTATCCATTTACATCCTTTCTGCTTTTCTTTTCATCCGCATTTTAGTACTGGACATCTATTGGGTCTGGTTTGTTGAATATATTTATTTCATAACTCTAGGATTAGCCTCTATCATATACTTACGTACGAGCAATTGGAGGGAAAAAAAAATCTAATTAAAACATAAGCACATGAAGGATCGATTAAATTTCAACATTGTATTTATGGGAACTCCCGATTTTGCGGTGGCTTCCTTAAAAAACTTGCATGAATCCGGTTATGCCATTGTAGGTGTCGTTACTGCACCTGATAAACCAGCAGGTAGAGGTCAACAAATACAACAAAGTGCAGTTAAAAAATACGCATTAGCCCACGGATTAACCACCTTGCAACCTACTTCCTTAAAAGATCCTGAATTTCTAACGGAGCTGAAAAATCTTCAAGCCGATTTATTTGTGGTCGTGGCTTTTCGCATGTTACCTGAAGTGGTTTGGCAAATGCCGGCGAAAGGCACCATCAACCTGCATGGCTCTCTCCTACCAAAATATAGAGGAGCAGCTCCAATCAATTGGGCAATCATTAATGGAGAAAAAGAAACGGGAGTAAGTACTTTTTTCATCGAAAAAGAGATTGACACGGGGAAAGTGATCCAACAAGCTACGATCCCTATTGGTCCTAATGACCATGTAGGTAAAATTCACGACCAATTGATGGAAGTGGGTGCCGATTTAATGTTGCAAACTGTAGATGCCATTCGCATGGATACTATACAACCGCGTCCGCAATCGGATTTCGATGGCATCACCCCTACTTTAGCACCAAAGATATTTAAAGCAACCACTCAAATTGATTTCCAAAAACAGGTACAGGACGTACATAATTTTTGTCGTGGTTTGGATCCTTATCCAGGCGCTTGGACACTCATGAGAAACAACAAAAATGGTGACCTCAAATCGTTTAAACTTTTTGAAACGAGGATCACCGAAATTCCTTCCACACCAAATGCCACTATATATGCAGATAAAGATGGAATTTTTATCCCCACCCAAGATTTTTACCTAAAAATTGGTGAAATTCAAATGGAAGGAAAGCGCAGAATGGATTATAAATCGTTTTTGGCAGGAAATAATATGGAAGATTGGAGTTTAATTACGAAATAAATTTGAACGCCAAATTTTAGTTGTTCGTCGAAAAACGCTTGATTTATGCGGAAAAACAGGGCCTTTTTCAACAAAAGTGCCTATTTATCAACAAATTTTGTGTTTTTTTTTTGAAAACGCTTGTTTTAGTGGGATATTCAAATATATTTGTCAAAGTAATAATTCTAAAAAATACTAACTATGAACAAAGCAGAATTAATTGATGCTATTGCTGCTGAGGCAGGATTAACTAAAGCTGATGCAAAAAAAGCTTTAGATGGATTTGTTAACGCTACTGCTACTGCGTTGAAAAATGGAGACAGAATTTCTTTAGTAGGATTCGGATCTTTCTCTGTTTCTCAAAGATCAGCAAGAACAGGACGTAACCCACAAACTGGTAAAGAAATTAAAATTGCTGCTAAAAACGTTGTACGTTTCAAAGCAGGTGCTGAATTATCAGGAAAAGTTAACTAATCATATTAGTTAAAAACTAAAGGGGACTATTTTTAGTCCCCTTTTTTTATTTTTGCACTATGTCAAATTTTGAAACACAGGTTTTAGATAAACTATACGAAATCATAACACCCTCCAAGCGAGAAATGTTTGATCGCATTGCAGCCGACCGAACCAATCACATCACCATAGCGATAGAAAATGTTTTTCAAGAGCACAATGCTTCTGCGGTATTAAGATCGTGTGATTGTTTTGGTCTTCAAAAAATGCACATCATCGAAAAAGACAACGCATACAAGGTACAACGCGATATCGCATTGGGAGCAGGAAGATGGGTAGATCAATTTAATTTCAACCAAGGGGATACGCCTACCTTAGATTGTATTCAGCGCTTGAAAAAGCAAGGGTATCAGATTGTGGCCACTACCCCACACACGAATGCAAACACCATCTATGATTTACCGATTGATCAACCGATGGCCTTTTTCTTTGGAACCGAACGAAAAGGAATTTCGGAGGAAGTAATCCAACATGCAGATGCCTTTGTTAAAATACCTATGTTTGGGTTCACGGAAAGTTTCAATATTTCAGTTTCGGTAGCCATTTTGTTAAATACCATTCGCGAGCGATTAAATGCCTCTAATTTGACATGGCGATTGAATGAAGAGGAGCAAATTGCCTTGAAAATTAAATGGTGTACAAAAATTCTAAATGGTGGAAAAGAATTAGAAGCTGAAATTAGAAGACGATTATTAAAAAATTAATTTTATATTTGTTACTAAATAAATTTTTAAAATAAAACTGCTATGGGTAAAGGCGATAAAAAAACAGCTAAAGGAAAAATTTTCATGGGTTCTTATGGTAACACACGTAAACGTAAGAAAAGTACGACAGCAATAGTTGCAAAACCTTCGGTTAAGGCGGAAAAAGCTCCAAAGGCGGTAAAACCAGAAAAAAAAGCTGAGCCTAAAGCAAAAGCAGCTACCAAGACTACCGCTAAAACAACAGAAGCAAAAAAAACAGCTGTAAAAAAACCAGCGGCAAAGAAAACCGTGAAAAAAACGGAAGAATAAATTGAAAAGCTATCTTTTTTTAGATAGCTTTTTTTTTGATAAATAAAATTCATTTCGATTTGATAAAAGTTTATTTTTTATCAAATTTGTACTCCATTTAATAATAAATCCTATGAAATATAATTTTGGTGCAGGACCATGTATTTTACCTCAAGAAGTTTTTAAACAAGCTGCAGATGCTGTAATTGATTTTAATGGACTTTCCATACTTGAAGTATCTCATCGCCACAAAGACTTCGTCGCTGTGATGGATGAAGCGATTGACTTAGTAAAGAAAGCCTTAAATGTTCCCGCAGGATATTCTGTAGCCTTCTTACAAGGGGGTGCTACACTTGGTTTTACCATCAGTGCATTGAACATGATGCGTGACACTAAAAAAGCAGGATATATCAATACCGGTACTTGGGCTTCTGGAGCCATCAAAGAAGCAAAAAAAGTGGGCGTTGATGTGCAGGTATTCGCAAGTTCAGAAGACAAGAACTTTAATTATATTCCAAAAGGATTTGAAATCCCAACGGGAGTGGATTATATTCATTATACATCCAACAATACCATTTATGGCACCCAGTTCAAGGATGCTCCGAAAACCAATTTACCTTTGGTTTGCGACATGTCATCGGACATCTTTTCAAAAGAAATCCAAGTTTCCGATTTTGATTTAATTTATGCAGGTGCGCAAAAAAATCTGGGGCCAGCTGGGGCAACCTTATACATCGTAAAAGACGAAGTATTAGGAAAATCGACTTCTCCATTCATGCCAACCTACTTGGATTTAAAACAACAAATCGATAAAGAATCGATGTTGAATACCCCTCCTGTATTTTCGGTTTATGTGGCCATGTTGAATTTAAGAAATTTAATTGCGAACGGTGGAGTAAAGGACATGGAACAACGAAATATTGCTAAAGCAAATTTATTGTATCAAGAAATTGACGCTAACCCACTTTTCAAAGGTGCTGTAGCGACAGAAGATCGTTCAAACATGAACGTTACATTTTTATTAGAAAATGAATCCTTGAACGAACAGTTTGATAAAATGTGGAAAGAAGCGGGTATCGTTGGCTTACCAGGTCACCGTTCTGTAGGCGGTTATCGTGCCTCTATTTACAATGCTTTACCCCTTGAAAGCGTTCAAGTTTTAGTGGACGTAATGAAAGAATTTACAAAGAAAAACGGATAATGAAAATTTTAGCAAACGACGGTATATCCGATTTAGGAAAATCCCTTTTGGAAAACGCTGGTTTTACCGTATTGACTCAAAAAGTGAATCAGGAAGATTTAGCGAACTATATTGTGAACGAACAAGTTTCTGCCCTGTTAGTGCGCAGTGCAACCACAGCAAGAAAAGAATTAATTGATGCTTGTCCAAATCTGAAATTGATTGGTCGTGGTGGCGTTGGTATGGATAATATCGATGTGGCTTACGCACGTGAACAAGGGTTAACGGTGATTAACACACCTGCATCTTCTTCACAATCGGTAGCCGAGTTGGTGATGGGACAAATGTTTTCCATTTCAAGATTTCTAAATGATTCCTTTAAAAACATCGAAACAGGTGATTTTTCAACCTTGAAAAAAAACTATGCAAAAGGTGTTGAACTCAGAGGTAAAACATTGGGAATCATCGGTTTTGGAAGAATTGGTCAAAGTTTAGCCTCCTATGCATTGGGTTGCGGCATGAAAGTGAAAGCCGTGAACATTAAACCGTGCGAAGTAAAAATCCCTGTCCTTATTAATGACGAAACAATTTATGTAACGGTAAATGCAGTTCAAAATTTGAATGATATTCTAGGCGATTGTGATTATTTATCGCTTCACGTTCCTAAACAAGAAAATGGGAATGCAGTGATTGGAAAGAATGAATTTGCTCTTATGAAGAAAGGGGTTCGCATCTTAAATGCAGCGCGCGGAGGTGTGATCAACGAGAGCGACCTGCTCGAAGCCTTGGATCAAAATATTGTTTCCTACGCAGCATTAGATGTCTTTGAAAACGAACCTAATCCAATGAAAGCATTGCTTTCTCATCCTAGAATTGCTTGTACTCCGCACATTGGAGCGGCTACTTTGGAAGCTCAAGATCGAATTGGAGAAGAATTAGCAAATTTAATCATCGACTCCTTAAACTAAAAACGGATGAATTTTGGGAGTCTTTTTGACTCCCTTTTTTACGAATAAACTATGGCTATCATACACCCTTTCAAGGCATTAAGACCCGTCAGAGATAAAGTGCATCTCGTTGCGACAAGACCTTATTATTCCTATAAAAAAAATGTATTGAAAGCCAAGCTCCAAGATAATCCTTACACTTTTTTAAGAATTATCAATCCAGAGTTTCATGCCAAAAGTAAAACACAACCAAACTCTCCCGAGCGATTTGAGCAGGTTAAGGAAAGCTATGAAAAATTCAAAGCAGAAGGCGTTTTAATCGAAGATCAACAGCCACATTTGTACATCTATCGTCAGACTAAAAATGGACATCCATTCATTGGTGTCATTGCCGGAACGAGTGTGGAAGAATACGAAAAAGACACCATCAAGAAGCATGAGGCTACCTTGACTTCTCGAGAAGAAATGTTTACCACTTATTTGGATATCGTCGGTTACAATGCTGAACCGGTATTGATGTCGTATGAAGGAAATGAAATAATCGATCAATTACTGGAAAAAATAAGTTCAGATCGACCAGAGTATGAATTTACGACCACCGATAAAATCACCCATGAATTATGGATTGTTCCTGCACCATACGAACAAAAACTATTGAAAGCATTCCAAGAAATTGAGGCCCTGTACATTGCGGATGGTCATCATCGCTCTGCCTCTTCTGTTCGTTTATCCGAGAACCGAAAAAGCAGAAACGAAACGGCCTACAAAAATCAAGATTACATCCTTTCTTTTCTCATCGACGAAAAAAGATTAGAAATTCTCGAATTCAATCGATTGATCAAAAATTGTCCATTAAGTCTTGAAAAATTACTCAATGCGCTTGAGCAATCGTTCGAGATTAGTCCTTTGAAATCCAAATGTAAGCCGAAAAAAGAACACGACATTCACTTATGTTTCAAAGGGAAATGGTTTTGTTTGACTTGTAAACCAACCATCATTCAACAAGATCATCCTGTTGAATCGCTGGATGCTGAAATTTTAACCCAATACATTTTAGATCCAATTTTACACATTCAGGATTTAAAAACCAATTCGAACATTGAATTCATCAGTGGAGCAGAGAGTTTAACGGTTTTTGAACAAAAAATCACCAAACAACAATTCGATTTAGGATTTGTGTTGTACCCGGTGCGAATGGATCAAGTAAAAAAAGTAGCAGATCATCAAATGATTATGCCTCCAAAATCGACTTGGGTTGAACCTAAAATGAGAAGTGGATTAACGATTTATAACATCAACGAATGAGCCTTCTAACCAATTTAGCAAAAGTTCAGGAAAAAATTCCAACCGGTGTCAAGTTAATTGCCGTTTCCAAAACGAAGCCAATCGAATCGATTCTTGCACTCTATGAAGCCAATCAAAAAGTATTCGGCGAAAATAAAGTTCAGGAGTTGGTGGATAAATATGAAGCCTTACCCAAAGACATCGAGTGGCATTTAATTGGTCATTTACAAACCAATAAAGTAAAATACATCGCGCCATTTGTTGCTTGTATTCATGCAGTTGATAGTTTAAAATTGCTCATAGAAATCAACAAGCAAGCCATAAAGAATAATCGGGTAATTGACTGCCTTTTACAAGTTTTCATCGCTGAAGAAGAAACGAAATTTGGATTAAGTATCGAGGAATTGCAAGCTCTTTTAGAATCCAAAGAATTTATTGAGATGCAAAATGTTCGCATCATTGGATTGATGGGTATGGCCACCAATACATTAGATGAAGAAAAAATTAGAGAGGAATTTAGAACCTTGGAAAACGATTTTCAAATCATTAAAAGTCACTATTTCAAATTCAACGAAGAATTCCAAGAATTATCGATGGGCATGAGCGGTGATTTTGAGCTTGCTATTGCAGAAGGTAGTACTATGGTTAGGGTTGGAAGCCTCATTTTTGGAGAACGGTCATGATCATAGATGGACTAGAAGATTTTTACGATCGACTTCCTCAACATGAATTGGAGCTTACGTTAATGCTTCAAAAAATCATCAAAACAACCCTTCCACAATCAACGGGATACATCCACCACGAAGTACTTTTCTTTAGCATCGAAACCCCCGTTTGTTTCCTTTGGCCCTCCTCTATTCCTATCCCGAATGCTCCTGAAGATTTCGAAGGAGTTCGTATAGGATTCACGCGTGGTCAATGCATCAAAGACCCTACTTATTACCTCACTAATCAGGGGCAGAAATTGGTATTTTGGAAAGATATCGAATATGTAGAGGACATCGACCAAGAATCTATCAAATCGTTTCTGCTGCAATCCATTGAAATATAACATCATGAGCAGACTTCAACTTTATGTGATAGGACTCCTGACCCTTTTTTTATTTCCAATACCCACCTTATTGTGGTACCTTTTTTACTTGAAAAAATCCTTTCTTGATTTTCTCTGTTTACCAACATTTAAATTTCAGCCGATTACCATAGGTCTTGTTTTTGGCATCGGTTATGCTTTAATGGTGATCTTTTTACTTTCTAAACCCTATTTCAATGAAATGCCTTTAAAAACAACGCGACTTCTAAAGGGAACAAAAATATACTGGATCGACGCATTGTTTTTATCCCTTTGCGCTGGAATTGGCGAAGAGTATTTGTTTCGTCTTGGAATTCAATATTACCTTGGCCCTATAGTAACCAGTATCTTTTTTATCGCGCTACATGGCTATTTCAACCTGAAAAATACTACCACATTCAGCTACGGATTACTGCTGCTTCCTTTTATACTTGGCATCGCGTATGGCTTAAACTTCCTTGGATTTTGGTTTTGCGTCAGTGCTCATTTTGCGTATAACTTGGTGCTATTTTCAGATCATATCCGAAAACAATCCACTCCAACTAATGCGTAACGATTCGCAAGCGATTGGCCTTTAAGACATAAAGACAAGGAGGTAAAGCGATGGTTTGATCAATATCCAATAATTCTAAATTTCTGATTTTACAAAACGATTCGGGCACATCTAATAAAGGACCAGATTGTTCTAAATACAGCTCTTTTAGGTTTTTTACTGACCCTAAACTATCGGGTAAACGCGTTAACTGATTGTTGTTTAAATATAAAAATTGCAAGGATTGACAATTTCCAAGGTTATTATTCAATTCGGTCAGTTGATTGAAACCCAGATTTAAAAACTGCAATTTTTTCAAATGACCAAATGATTCAGGAAGAGATTGCAACCTGTTTTGTTGCATCCAAATTTGTTCTACATTTTCAAGTTTCCCCATTTCTTCTGGCAATATTTCAAGTTGATTGTAAGGAACAGACAACCAAGTTAAAGCGCTTAATTCGCCAATTTCTTTCGGTAAGGTTTTGAGTTTGTTTTTTCCCAAATACAACTTCTCTAATTTTTTCAATTGTCCAATTTCCTTTGGGATCGAATCCAATTGATTACCGTACAACTTCAAAACGCGTAATTCTTTCATGTCAAAAACATAGGCAGGAATTTGCGTTAAGTTTTTTCTGGACAAATTCAAAATCTCAGGATCTTGCTTCCAAATCAAGGACAAACTCAATCCGACAAAGACCATTACAGAAGATGTCAAGATGCTTTTACGTTTTATTTTTATCCTTGTTATTTTGAGAATCACCTTTAATTAATTAAATTGGTACATTATTTGAAGAGAATACTTAACTAATTTAATAATTAAAAACATGAAAAAAACACTTATTGGAGCAATGTTACTTTTAGGAAGCATGAGTTTTGCTCAAAAATCCATTACGACTGGTGAATTGGCGTTGAAAGAAACGGAACAAATGAAGACGGAATTACAACTTACTCCCGTTCAAATTGAAAATGTAGCTAGCATCAACAATGGTATTGCGACCAAAAACACTGCCATTACAACCAATGCAAATTTAACTGACGCTCAAAAGCAAGAAGCATTGAAAAGCAATGAAGAAGGGAGACAATCCATGTTGAAAAATGTGTTGACGGAAGAACAATACGCAAAATACACAAAAGTTGAGATGACTCCAGTTCAGATTGAAAAAAAATCAATCAAACCCGTAGAGCGTAGATCAACCAAAAATGTTGAGTTAAAACAAAACTAAATTGAAAAAAGCCACTTTTAAAGTGGCTTTTTTAGTTAAAAATCTTTCGTGATATCGAGTTCTCCAAGTAAAACTTTCATCACAAAAATCATTTTTCCATACTGCTCAAAAGAACTTTTGATTTCCTTTTTAACAATTTCAAAAACCGTTTCATATTCACCGGTAATGAGCGTGCAGGTTGCTTTTACGCTTATTTTAATGTTCGTATGTGCTTTAATCCGTGCGATAAAATCGATGATTTGACTTTCGTAATCTTTTGTTAATGGATAGTTACTGATTTCAATGGTTGTTTTCATATTTTTTTATTTTGCGATTTTATGGTAAGAACTAACGATTCCCTTAATCAACGCTGAGCTAAACCCACTGTGTTCCATTTCATTTAATCCTACGATCGTACATCCTTTCGGTGTGGTCACGCGATCAATTTCTTGCTCAGGGTGATTTTTATGTTCAATAATTAAGGTCGCTGCCCCTTTCATGGTTTGACTTACAATTTTAGTAGCTGTAGCACTATCAAAACCGACTTCTACCCCACCTTGAATCATCGCCCGCATGAATCTCAATACGTATGCAATTCCGCAAGCACCGATAATAGTGGCCGCTTCCATCAACGATTCTTCAATTTCAATAACTTCTCCGATAGCCTTAAAAATAGAATTGACATGTACTGAAGTTTCCGGAACAACGTGATGTGTAGCAATGGCTGTGATGGATTCATAGACACTAGCTGCCGTATTGGGCATGGCACGGTAAATCGGATTGGAATCACCTAAAATTGCTTGCATTTCAGCAATGGTAATACCTGTAGCAACAGATATAACAACATTTTGGTTTGTAATGATGCTTTCCCGATATTCCTTCAGAAAAGGTAAAATCGTATAAGGCTTTAATGCGATAATGAGGTAATCTGCCTGTTCAATGACGTGTTGATTATCATTTGTGAAAAATACCCTTGATTCATTTTGTAATTCGGTGACATTTCTTTTGGATGCCCAAATTTCAGCATGCGGCATTTGGTCTTGAATTCCTCTTAACAAGGACATGCCTAAATTTCCACAACCTATGATTCCAATTTTCATGTTATTTTTTGAACAAAAGTAATAAAACCAACTGCTTATTTATCAATAAGATTTTATTATTTTAGCGAAGAGATAAAACCGTATGAAATATCGTTTACTTATTATTTTCCTAACCTTCATAAGTATGAGCTATGCTCACGATTATCATTTTTCTTTTGCTGAAATGGAATACAACGCAAACGCTCAACGCTATGAACTAAGTTTATCGATTACTTTACACGATTTAGAGCGCATTTTTCCTGAAGAAGCCAAAGAAATTAGTTTTCATCAACTTTCAGAACCCTCAAAAGTCAAATTACTGCAATGGATCAGTTCCCATTTTAAACTCATTCATCAAATGGAGTTATTAACGCTTCAATGGGAAGGCGCAGAATTATTGAAAACAGGAGAATGGATGGTCTATCTTTCGAGTAATCCGACCAAACAAGGAAATGAAATTACCATTTTGTATGATTTATTAATGGATGAAAATCCAACGCAACAAAATAAATTAACCTATTTTGAACATCAAAAAAATGAAAACCTTGTGTTTTTGAATTTTACCAGAACACAGACCTTAACGTTTATCAAATCATGAAAAAAATCACCTTATACTTTAGTCTTTTCTGCCTTGCACATACAGGAATTTACGCACAGTCCAAGTTTGCACAATTGGAATCTGAAATACCTACACCGAATGCTTATCGAAATGCTTCCGGTGGACCTGGATACGCTTATTATCAGCAAAAAGCAGATTACAACATTCAAATCACCTTAAATGATGACAAACAAACCATCAGTGGATTTGAAACCATCACCTACACCAATAATTCACCTGAGCCACTTGAGTTTTTATGGCTTCAATTGGATCAAAACTTATTTCATCCTGATTCAGACACCAAAAAAATTGAGGTGGAAAAAATGGAAGATTTCAAATCAATTAACGATGTAAAGAAAAAATTGGATTTTTACGATGGTGGTTTTAAAATTGAAGATGTTAAAGCGCTTGGAGGACAAAAAATGAAATTCTTCATCAACAAAACCATGATGCGCATTGATTTGGCACAACCGCTAAAACCAAAATCATCGATCAGTTTTCAAATTAAATGGTGGTATAATATTAACGATCGTATGAAAGTTGGAGGTAGATCGGGGTATGAATTTTTTGAAAAAGACAACAATTACCTCTATACTATTGCGCAGTTTTTCCCACGCATGTGTGTCTACAACGATGTGGAAGGTTGGCAAAATAAACAATTTTTAGGTCGTGGAGAATTTGCGTTGCCATTTGGAGATTACCAAGTTTCCATTAACGTCCCGAGTGATCATATTGTAGCGGCTACAGGAGAATTGCAAAATGCCAATGCCATTCTTACAGCAGAACAAAAGACGAGATGGAATCGAGCTAAAAATTCAGACCAACCGGTTATGATTGTCACCCAAGATGAGGCTGAAAAGAAAGAAAAACAAAAGGCAACCGATTATAAAACTTGGGTATTCAAAGCTACCAATGTGCGTGATTTCGCTTTTGCGAGTTCGCGAAAATTCATTTGGGATGCCCAAAATGTAAAAATTGGCACTCGAAATACCATGGCAATGTCCTATTATCCGAAGGAAGGGAATCCACTTTGGGAAAAATATTCAACGAAACTTGTAGCTCATACCCTAAAAACCTATTCGAAATACACGGTAGACTATCCTTATCCAGTGGCTATTTCTGTGCATGCTAAATGGATTGGAATGGAATACCCCATGATTTGCTTCAATGGTGGAAGACCCGAAGAAGATGGGACCTATTCCGAGGAGACTAAATATGGAATGTGGGGCGTGATCATTCACGAGGTCGGACATAATTTCTTCCCGATGATCATCAATTCAGACGAACGTCAATGGTCTTGGATGGACGAAGGATTAAATACCTTTGTGCAATACTTAACAGAACAAGAATGGGAAAGAGGGTATCCATCTCGTAGAGGTCCTGCCCAACATATCGTACCTTACATGCGAGGCGATAAATCCAATATTGCGCCAATAATGACCAATTCTGAATCTATTTTTCAATTTGGAAACAACGCATACGGAAAACCAGCAACGGCATTAAACATTCTTCGAGAGACCATCATGGGAAGAGAATTGTTTGATTATGCATTCAAAATGTATTGCGAGCGTTGGAAATTCAAGCACCCCACACCTGCAGATTTTTTCAGAACTATGGAGGATGCTTCAGCCGTTGATTTAGATTGGTTTTGGAGAGGATGGTTTTTCACCACCGATCATGTAGACCTTTCTTTAGAAAAAGTGAATTATTTTCAATTAAACACACAAAATCCGACAGTAGAAAAAGCTCTTCAAAAAGATCAAAAAGAGAACGCAGACGTATTCATTGGTCACCAGCGCAACAAAACAAGTATCCAACAAACTTTTGACGAAAAGGATACTTCTATTATTGATTTCTACATGAAACGTAATGAATTTGAAGTGGACGCGTTAGATCTACAAGAGTATGAAAAGTTTAAAACCCAAACGAAACAAGAAGACCTTGCTTTGTTGGATCGCAACTTACATTTTTACGAATTGCATGTTAAAAACGTTGGAGGATTAGTCATGCCCATTATTTTAAAGGCAACGTTTGAAAACGGGCAAGATACGGTCATCCGAATTCCTGCAGAAATCTGGAGAATGAAAGAATACAATGTATCTAAGGTATTTATTTTTGAACAAGCGGTTACCCAATTTGAACTGGATCCTTTCCTAGAAACAGCTGATGTTGATACTTACAACAATGCTTGGCCAAGAAAAGTGGAGCCTACAAGATATCAATTGTTTAAACAAAAACAACTGCAAGAAAACCCTATGCAAAGAGATCGTCGTTTGAAAGAAACGCTGAAAAATTGATCAATTGACGTCCAACCGCCAAAAAAGTTTAAAAAAAAGTCTCTTTATTAAAGAATTTGTTAATATAATAACATTTTAACCTATCTTTGAGGAACTAAACTTTACAACATGACTATAGGACAAATTGCCGAACGGATCATTAATAAGTCCCCATTCCTTAGAGAATCGATGACTGAAGATTTAATTAACATTTCAGCATTAGCCAGAAAAATTAAGCCTGAAATCGAAGAAATCATGGGAAAAGAGGTGCAAGAAGGTGCGATTATCATGGCCATCAAACGCATGTCACCAGGTCTTTACCGCAGAATGAACATCAAAATTACCAAATTGATGACCGATATGGAGGACTTTTTAGTACGAAGCAATTTGGTCGAAATTACGGTCTCAAATTCTGAAACACTCAAAGAAAAACAAGCTAAAATATTAGAAGAGGTGAACCAAGTTCAAAACAATTTCTTTTGCATGAACCATGGTGTTACAGAAACTTCTATTGTTACTTCTGCGATTCATGATGATATCCTCATGAAATACCTTTCAAGCGAAACCATCAAAAGTCATGACACCGGATTAGCTTCTGTTACGGTTAAATTACCATCTATCACCAGCGAAACCTACGGGGTGTTTTACTACTTGTTAAAACAACTCGCATGGGAAGGAATCAATATTATTCAAATTGTTTCTACCGCGTTAGAATTTACGGTAGTCGTACATCAAGAGGATATCGATCGTGCCTTTAGTATTTTGGTAAGTCTAAAAAACACCTCAAAGTCTAATTGATCATTGCGATAAAGTCAGTTTCAGACAGGATAACAACACCCAAATCTGTCGCTTTTTTCAATTTGGCCGGCCCCATATTTTCACCCGCTAACACATAATCTGTTTTGGAAGAAATGGAAGATGCATTTTTACCTCCATGCGATTCAATCAATGCTTTGATTTCATCTCTTGAATAATTCGTAAAAACTCCCGAAACTACAAAGATTTTGCCCTCGAATGTCGCCGATGCTTTTTCCTTTTCCACCAGTTCAAAGCAAATTCCAGCGCGTTCTAAAGCATCAATTTCATCACAATTTCGTTTGTTGGCGAAAAACTGAAGAATCGAATGTGCTATTTTTTCTCCAATTTCATCCGTTTGGATCAAATCTTCGTATTTTGCTAAGGCTAGTTGCTCAATGTTTTTAAATTGATAGGCTAATTTTTTAGCCACTGTCTCCCCTACAAAGCGAATCCCCAATGCAAATAATACCCGTTCAAAAGGAATCTTCTTGGATTCTACCAATCCAAAGAGAATATTATTGGCTGACTTTTCAGCCATGCGATCTAAATCTACCAATTGATCAAAAGTTAGTGTATACAAATCTGAAGGCGCGTGAATCAGATTTTTTTGAAATAATAAATCGACCGTTTCCGAACCGATTCCGTCAATATTCATTGCTTTACGACTGATGAAATGTTCTATTCGACCTTTGATTTGAGGTGCACAATCCAATTCGTTTATGCAATAGTGCTGCGCTTCACCCTCTTTACGCACTAATTCAGCGTGGCATTCCGGACAATGTTCAATAAAAATTATTTTTTGTCCATCACCCCTTTTTGCGGTATTTACCCCCACAATTTTTGGGATAATTTCGCCCCCTTTTTCTACATATACGGTATCCTTTTCATGTAGATCTAATTTTTCGATTTGATCAGCGTTATGCAACGAAGCACGTTTAACGGTTGTACCGCCAAGTGAAACGGGTTTTAGATTAGCCACCGGGGTAATTGCTCCAGTTCTCCCCACTTGGTAACTCACCGATTCGAGCACCGATTCAACACGTTCTGTTTTAAATTTATAAGCAATGGCCCAACGTGGAGATTTCGCTGTAAAACCCAGTTGTTTCTGTTGTTGGTAATCATTTACTTTGATAACAATACCATCGATTTCAAAAGGCAAGTTGGCTCTTTCTTTTTCCCAATAATGGATAAAATCCATGATTCCCTCAATGGAATCCGTTTTCTCTATAAAACGTTTTTCTAAAAAGGGAATTTTAAACCCCCATTCTTTAGCGGTAGTGACTGCATCAAAATGACTTGAAAACGGATTTTGATTACTGTAAAAACCGTATAAGAAGCAATCCAATCCGCGCTCTGCAACCACCTTAGAATCTTGCATTTTCAAGGTTCCCGAAGCGGTATTTCGTGGATTGGCAAAAAGTGCTTCACCAATTTCTTCACGTTCTGCATTTAACTTTTCAAAGCGATCTATAGGCATGAAAATTTCTCCTCTGATCTCAAAATCATGGATGTAATTTCCTTTTAATTTTAGAGGAATAGTTCTAATCGTTCGAACATTCGCGGTGACTTCCTCGCCTTTAGAACCATCTCCACGAGTAACTGCTTGAATCAATTCACCATTTTGGTAGGTAATTCCTATCGCCACACCATCGTACTTTAACTCGCAAACATAGGTAATGGGTTCGTCTGATAATTTTTTTAAACGCGCTTCCCAATCTGTAATTTCTTCCTCACTGTATGTATTGGATAAGGATAACATAGGAAAACGATGTTCTACCACATTAAACTTCTTGGTGATATCACCACCCACCCTTTGGGTTGGACTGTAAGCTAATTTAAGCGCTGGAAATTGAGCTTCTAAAGCGGTTAATTCTGCCAATAATTGATCAAATTCATAATCAGAAATGGTTGGCTGATGATGGATATAATACAAATCATTATGGTGATTTAACTCTTGAACTAATTGATCGATTCGCTTTTTTGCTGCTTGTTCCTCCATAAACTTATTTTTTTGCAAACATCATTCTGTTTTTCCCCTGTAAATCTTTTTTCAATTCGATGGAATGGTAATGCAATCCTTTTAGCATGTTCACCATGTCATCACCATAATTTTCATGTATTTCAAATGCCAATAATCCATCCTTCTTTAAATAAACAAGACCTAATTCAGCAATTTTAAGATAAAACTGTAAGGGATCTTCATCCTCAACAAATAAGGCTAGTTCAGGTTCAAAAAGCACCACATTCTCAGCCATCGACGTTTTTTCTTTCCAAGGAATATAGGGAGGATTAGACACCCAAACATCAAACTCCTTTTCGTCCTGTAGCTTAAAATCAGACAGCACATCGCCTAAAAAAAAATGGACATCCAATTGAGTTGCCTCTTGATTTTCTTGAGCTAAGGTCAAGGCAGTCTCAGAAATATCTATTCCATATACTTTGGCTTCTTTTAGAGCTGACTTAAGTGCTAAAGCAATACATCCAGTACCCGTACATAAATCTAATATTTTCAATGGTTTATCGACATCTAAACGATGTATAATTTCATATACCAATTCTTCCGTTTCTGGACGTGGAACTAAGGCACGATGATCCGTTTTTAATAGCAAATCACAAAAATAAGTGCTTCCTATAATGTGCTGGAATGGTTCATGCGCAAGTAATCGCTTGACAACTGAACGGTAATTCAACAAGTCCGATTCGGATAAACGGATGTCTTTTTGCAACAACACTTCTTCCTTCCTCAATTTTAACAAATGCTCCGTTACTTGAAAAAACATTTGGCGCAATTCACTTGCTGAAAACAAAGGATTTAAGCGATCATAAAAGTAGCCTTTTACGGCATCTAAGGTGTTACTGCTGACAAACATTACGACTTTTTCCTTTCATGAAAATAATACGTATATCCAAATCCTACCAAGAGATAGTTGGTGATTTTAGAATAATCGGCTGGATTGTAACCGCCATTCGTGTACACCCCAATTTTAGGTAATCCAAATCCAAAACCTTGGAAGGCGTAACCAACGTTTAAACGGTAAGAAGAAAACTCATCCACTGCCAACACTAACCCAAGGGTTGGCTCCACCCAAATCGACTGATCTTTGATGTATTTAACTCCAGTTCGTTTTAAGGTATCTGAAAAAAATTGATTGGCACTTAGTCCAACTTTCACATGCAAATCAATGGCAAAACGCGGTGTAAGAAATTTTTCATAACCTACTTTCGCGAAGCCAGCATAGGAATGCATACCTCCATAAACGCGGTATGGAGTTCGAAATTCATTGATGTCAAAATACAAATAACGGAAACCAGCACCAAAAGCCAAACCAAATGGCATGGTGTATTGTCCACTAACCTCCGCATTTACCAAACCTTTCATGATCGTTTTAAAAGGTTGATTGCTGGTAGCATGTGGCAAGGAAAGATTCACGTTGAACGTGAGTTTTTGATCCGTCGGGAAATCTTGAGCGCCAACCTTACTCGTGGATAAGAGTAGCATCATAAAGAGGTTGAATTGAAATTTTTTCATATATCGAATGTAAGTAAAATTTTAATTTTTGACAAGTCGCATTTTCTGTAATAAAAACGAAGCGTTCATATTTTGACAAACCCCAGGTCGGATTTTATAATCAAAAAATAATTCATTTTTTTCAATGGTTGAATCGAAGTAATGATTCACAAATCGGGAATCTTCATGGACAATTTCACAAACCTTTAAATCATGCGTTGCCAAAATTCCTTTGGTATTTAATTCAATAATTTTTTTCAACAGCAACTTACTGCCTTCTTCTTTGTCTTTAGAGTTCGTTCCTTTCAGGATTTCGTCCATTAGAAAAAACACTAATTCACCCGATTCCATGGCATCCACTATGTACCGCAAACGATTCAATTCCGCATGAAAATAGGAACTTTCTTGGTTGACGTCATCCTGCGTACGCATACTTGAATACAAGCGCATTTTAGGAATAAATGCGCTGGAAGCTAATACAGGAAATCCTGCATTTGCCAAAACAAAAGTAATACCAACCCCTCGAAGAAAGGTGCTTTTCCCTGCCATATTTGGACCGGTAATGATGGCTATTTTTTGGGTTTGACTTAATCGAAAATCATTTGGAACACTTTTCGTAAAATGCACGAAGGGATGACGTAAATCCGTGATTTTAATTTCCGCTCCATCATGAAAATCCGCAAAAGTGGCCGTTGAAAAATTATGTTGAAAGAGGGCTCCTGAAATCCATAACTCCCACTCTACCAATAATTGCTCACCTTTCGCTAAGTCGTCGTGGTGTTGCTCAGACCAGCATTGAAATTGATGCGCCACTTGATAATCCCAAAGTAAAGTCAAATTTAGCACAGTCCCCACCAATAAATTCATTCGATAATCCATTCTTCGCATGATTTTTTCGAGGAGGATTACTTGTTGTTCGAATAGGTTAATATCCTTTAAATTAGCTTCAAGCCAAGCTGGTACTGATTGGTTTTTCGTCAATTCATATTGAAGCAGATGAATTTGTTTTTTCATCGAACGAATTCGACCATAATAAGCTCCTACCTCAGAAAATAAGGCAGTATGCTGTTTTTGCCTCACCCCAATCGCTATTACATTGATAAAAATCATCAACGAAAGTATACTTGCAGAAACGTAATCCAATAGGTAACACGTAAGGACTACAAAAAACAAACTTGGCAATATCATACGTACCCATTTACGCCAGCTTTCAGTTAAGTTTGGTTGGACAAAAGATCGAAAATTCTCTTGATCCTTTTCTTCCATCAATCCTAATTGGGTATGGCTTAAAAATTGAAAACACCACCCTATTTTATCTTGTAAAAAGAAAATGGCTTGTCGCTGCAATGCAATGTTAGAAATTCCTTCCTTCAAGGCTTGAGCAACACGAGCTCGTCCCATTTTTGTGCAAGCGCGATTAACCAAGCCAAAAACACTTTTTTTCCCAAATAAATCTAAATCCCGCTCGTAGGGATGAACATCACTTAAAAACTCAAGATCATGTTGATCCTTCCACTGTCCTTCCAACACCATTAATTCATGCTGAATGAGTTCAATTTGCAAATGGAAATCTTTTAAATCAAAACGATTGTTGATGGATTTTGGAATCAAGTATAAAAAACTTCCCCCAAACAAAAAAATGAACACCCATTGCGTATTTCCCTCCAAAAAATAGGCACTTAAAACCAGTAATATGAAGGAAGTCAAACGACCTAAGATGAGCTTTTTCTGGGTGTTTTTAGCCAAATCAAGCAGCTGACTTAAGCGTTGAATTTCTTTGTGATAAATATTATTTGCCGTCATCTGTATTTATTACTACAAACATAGTTAACTTTGCCTGAATGAATAAAGGAATTCTCTATATAATTCTTTCGGGACTTAGTTTTTTAATTGTTAATTTTTTCATCAAATTATTTGGCGGGCACCACACTTTAGGTTTTTTACCTCCCGTGCAACGCATTCCTGCCCATGAATTGGTTTTAGCCCGATCAGTGATTTCATTTGTGATCAGTTTTTACATCATCAAGCGCAGAAAACTGCCCTTATTTGGCGTAAACAAAAAATGGCTTTGGATTCGAGGAACGTCAGGAATGATTGCCTTGACGATGTTTTTCATGACGATTGCACACCTACCCTTGGCCATAGCCTCCACCATTCAATACCTTGCACCCGTTTTTACCGTTTTATTTTCCATATGGATTCTAAAGGAAAAAGTACTTAAAATTCAATGGCTATTCATCCTCATCGCCTTGGTTGGTGTTGGATTCATTGGACTTAATAATTTCTTTGCGGCAGAAAATGAGAGCTTAAAAATAGATTACTTTTGGTTAATCATTGGAATTGTGTCAGCCATTTTCAGTGGACTTGCCTATACATCCATTTTGAAATTAAAGGCCACCGATAAACCCATCAATATTGTCATTTACTTCCCCATGATTTCCTTACCCATCATGAGTTTTTGGTGCCTTTTTGATTTTGTGTTACCCCAAGGAATCGAATGGTTATTTCTTTTCATCATCGGAATCTTTACTCAAATAGCTCAGGTGCTACTTACCAAAGCATTTCACGAAGGGGATGCTTCCACTATTGCACCTTTCCAATACTTGGGTTCTATTTATGCATTTCTAGTCGGTTATTTTATCTTTTTTGAAAAACTTTCACCCTTTGTAGAGCTGGGTATCGCTTTCATTTTAGGTGGAATTATTTTAAACGCGATCAGTAAAAAATTCAAAAGAAATCGTAATTTAGGAGGGTGAAAAAATCAATAGACCGACTTCGATTAGCCCAGTTTGGAAATCTAGAATTACTTGCTAAACAAGTAGTGGAGGGATTCATTACCGGAATGCATAAGAGTCCTTTTCATGGGTTTTCAGTCGAATTTGCAGAGCACAGGATTTACAATACAGGGGAATCTTCAAGACACGTAGATTGGAAATTGTATGGTAGAACCGATAAACTTTTCACCAAAAAATATGAAGAGGAAACCAATTTAAGGTGTCAAATTGTCATCGATCAATCCAGTTCGATGTACTTTCCCAAAAATGGTGATTTGACAAAATTTGAATTTTCCGTTTATGCTGCTGCGTCTTTTATTGAATTGTTGAAACGACAACGCGATGCAGTCGGACTTACGTTTATAGATGAATCCATTGAAGTGCATACCGAAAACAAAACATCGCTAGCTCATCATAAGTATTTGTATTCCTTACTTGAAAATAGGCTGAAAGATTACGAGCCGATGAATAAAAAAGGAAGTTCGTTAGCAAATTGCTTGCACGACATAGCAGAACTGACCCATCGTAGAAGTTTGATCTTAATTTTTACCGATTTACTTTCCGATCCCGATCACATCGATGCGTTATTTCAAGCTATCCAACACCTGAAACATAATAAACACGAAGTAGTATTGTTCAATGTGTTAGCGTCGAGCACGGAATTAAATTTTGAATTAGAGGATCGCCCCTACGATTTAATCGACATGGAAACTGGGGAAAAGATGAAAATTCAACCCTTGGAAATTCGCGAACAATATCAAGCCTTGACTCAACAGTATTTTAAAGAAGTGGCTGAAAAATGCACCCAATACGGAATTGATTTTACCCAAGCGACAATTGAAGAAGGTTACGGTCCTGTCTTACTTTCCTATTTGTTGAAAAGACAGAAAATGCGTTAGTTGAATGACTAATTTTGAACCATTTTTCTACTGAAATGTACCTAGTAAAAATCAATTGAATATGAAGCATAAAATATGGATTGCAAGTCTAAGTATGATGATGGCTCATTTCGCATTTGCGGGTGATAAGGAAATTGTAAAATCGACGATTACAGAGGTTACTGTATACGCGCAAGGCGCACAGATTTATCAGAAAGCCAACTACAATGTCAAACCAGGATTAACTGAAATCATTATTGAGGGTATAAGTCCTTATATTGATGCCAAAAGTCTACAAGTGAAAGCGACTGGAAATGTGGTTATTTTAGATTCGAAATATGCGCTTTACTATCCCAAACCAGAACCGGTTTCTTTAGAGGGTATTCCTTTAAAAATTAAAAAAGACATTTTATTATTGGAAGATTCAATTCGAATAATTGCCTTTGAAATTCAAGAAATTCAGGATGAAATTGATGTTTTAAATACTTCAAAATCCATTCTAGCCAATAATGGGGCTATTCGTGGACAAGGAAAAGTGAATGATTCCATCAATTTGCTCAAGCAAGCGATGGAATACTACGCTTTAAAAATGAATGAAATCAATAAAAAATTATTGACCTTGAATAAGCGCAAGGCTGAAAAAAATCTCCGAAAATCCAAAATGGATCAGCGTATGCGCGATTTATTGAATTACCAATCGAGCAATTCACCCACGGAAGATCATCAGCCAAAACACCGTGTTACGGTTACCGTTCAATCCAAAGAAGTTGTCGGCGGGAAAATCACCCTTTCCTATTTAGTTTCTAATGCAGGCTGGACTCCACTCTACGATTTAAGATCAGATAACATGAGTGGTAAAATCAATCTTTCATACAAAGCAAATGTTTATCAAAATACGGGACTCGATTGGAAAGATGTGAAGCTAAATATTTCGACCAATAATCCTTATTTGAATAAAACGAAACCGACTTTACATCCATGGTATATTGAATACAACCAATACCGAAAAGAAATACAAGCCAAAAAAGCAGACAAATATAAATCGCTGAATAAGGATCAAATTGAATCTATGGGGTATACCAATGCTCCTGTGAGTGCAAGAAGCGAGGAAATGGATGCGGTTTATGCAAATGATTTCACAACCGTGGTTGAACAGCTGATTTCTGCAGAATTTAGAATTGATTTACCGTATACGATTTTATCGAATAATGAACAGCACATGGTGCTCATTAAAACTGCAGATTTGGAAGCAAATTACACCTACTATGCGGTTCCTAAATTGGATAATGGGGTGTATTTAGTAGCCCAATTAACAAAACTGGATGATCTACAGTTAGTGCCGGCACAGGCCAATATTTTCTTCGATGGTAGTTATGTAGGTGAAACATTCATTGATCCTTCGACAATGGATGACACGTTATCGCTGAGTTTAGGAAAAGACCCGAACATCTTGGTGAAACGTACTTTGATGAAGAAACAAAGCAAAGAAAAAATCATCGGTACCCAAAAAGAAAAATCTTTTGTTTATCAGATGGAAGTGAAAAATTTAAAGTCGACTAATATTGAAGTAATTCTTCAAGACCAAGTGCCCATAACGACGAATCCGGATATTGTAATTATTGCTTCTGAATTGAGCAAAGGAGCACATGATGAAAAAACAGGACTCGTAGAATGGAAAATTAATCTCAAACCTAAAGAATCGAAAATCATAAAATTTGAATACTTGGTAAAACACAACAAGGATTTATATTTACCATACTAACATAAAGTGACCTTCGGGTCACTTTTTTTTATGCTTTCAAAATACGTTCTTCCTTCTTAATCGCATTATTTTTATTGGCTAATTGTCCGCATGCTGCATCGATATCTTTTCCTCGACTGCGGCGCACATGTACGATCATATTTTTACTTTCCAAATACTTGGCAAAAGCATCTACCTTGCGGGCATCGGCTTGTTGAAATCCACCCTCATCAATGGCATTGTATTCGATGATATTCACCTTACAAGGTACACAACGTGCAAACTGAGCTAATTCTTGGGCATCTTCTATCGAATCATTGAAATCCTTGAAGATAATATACTCAAATGTCACCCTTGCCCCTGTTTTCTCATGAAAATAAACCAAAGCTTCTTTCAACGTTTCCAAATTATTGGATTCGTTGATTTCCATGATATTATTTCGTTTTAAATCATTAGCCGCATGAAGCGATAAAGCTAAATTAAATTTAACTTGATCATCTCCTAGTTTTTTAATCATCTTAGCAATTCCAGCTGTAGAAACGGTAATGCGTTTTGGAGACATTCCCAAACCTTCCTCACTGGTAATCATTTCAATCGATCGGAGAACATTTTTGTAATTCAAGAGGGGTTCCCCCATTCCCATATATACAATATTGGACAAACTTTTCTGGTACCTGGTTTCAGCTTGATTCTTCAGGTAAACCACTTGATCCACGATTTCTCCCGCTGTTAAATTTCGCAATAATTTCAACTTACCCGTAGCACAAAAGGTACATGCTAAACTGCAACCAATTTGAGAAGAAATACATGCCGTAGTTCGCGTAGTGGTCGGAATAAGCACACCTTCTACGACTTTATTTTCCTCCAAACCAAAAGCACATTTGATGGTTTTATCACTGGAAATCTGTTGATCTTTAATGGATAAAAAATCGATGTGAAATTTTTCGTCTAATTTGGCTCTTAAAGCAAGTGGTAAATCAGACATGTCCTCAAATTTGGAAGCATTTTTCTTCCACAACCATTGATAGACTTGTTTAGCTCTAAATTTTTTCTCACCAAATGCTTCAAAGATGGGAATTAATTCCTCTAAAGAAGCACTTCTTATATTGATCTTTTTTTCCACTTTGCAAAGATATAGAAATTAGCACTAGGAATCCACACTGTAAATCTTAAAATCTTTATCGGTAATTGATGAACAACTGATCCAAAGCAGCTGGGTGCTCATAGGTAAACGAGAAAAAATGTTCGCCGGGCAATAAATGAACAAAATTTGAATTTAAATGAAAACCCAGTTGTTTGGAATAAATCCATAGATCAGCGACAAACTCCGAGTTTTCAATTTTAAGTACCCCAGTCTTTTGGTTTTCATCGATACTATCCACACAATATTCAATAGCGGAGGGTTTAGCCTTGTTGTATTTTTTCGTCAGGTGAACATCCTTTAACTGTTGGATAACACCAAATCGATCAACCCATTCAAATTCGACATAATAATTTTGCAGGGCATATTGCTCGAAGGTTTCCAAATAAAGGGATTTACTTTCAAAAGGAGCTAAAGAAATCGTCGCTTCTTTTTTAGCCAAAAGCTGTCCATCCAAAGTGAAAACCGTCGTATTCAACAAGACCGTATCTTCCATTTCCGCATGTAAGAAATAAACACCTTCGTTCTCCTTCAACACCGTGGTTTCAAGGTATAAATCGCGCACTTTGAAATGCACTGCTTTCCATTGATGAAAATAATCCATACTTGACCAAGTGGGTGCAGGCCAACAATCGTTCAATTGCCAATATAGCGTTCCCATACAACGAGGAGCCGATAATTTATGGGCTACCACTGCCAACTCAATTGCCTTGGCTTGTGTCAACTGACTGTGGTAAACAAATTCTTGAAAATCAGCTGGTTTTCCGTATAAAAGTTTAGCATGTTTCGCGATCATTCCATTACCCACATAACTTTTTTGATGGTGCTTCATGTCCGCGCTTTTTAAACTTCTACCTTTTTCATCGGTAAAACTTGCGATGGTTGACCATTCAGGAAAACTTTGAAAACCATATTCGGCATTAAATCGACCTGATTTTGTCGCAAAATCTGTGATCGGATCTTTACCGTGCCAAACACCCCAATAATGTTGGGTTCCATGGTCGTAATATTCCGACTTCCCCCAATTGCTTAAGGGTGAGGTATGCTCGTAAGGTAAAACACAATATTTTTGAATCATTTTAGGCGCTAAATCTTTGAACAGCAGCTGGTAATCGTTTTCAATTTGTTGAATAGCTTGATCATCTAAATGATAGGTAGATTGAAATCCCCAATTTTTCCAAGCCACATCTACTTCATTATTCCCATTCCATAAGACGACAGAAGGATGAGCTGAAATGCGTGGAACTTGATACTCCAATTCTTGGGTAACACTCGAAAGAAAAGCACTATCGGCAGGATACATCGCACAAGCAAACATTAAGTCTTGCCAAACCATCAACCCTTGTTCGTCGCAATATTGGTAAAACGCCTCAGAAGGATAATAACCACCTCCCCATACACGTACCATATTAAAATGAGCATCCACCATGGATTGGACCGAATTTTTTATTTTTTTGGCATCGATTCGATGGATAAAAATATCCTCTGGAATGTAGTCTGCCCCCTTGCAAAAGATAGGTTTTCCGTTGATTTTCAATACAAAAGAAGTACCCCAAGCATCCCTTTCTTGCACTAATTCTGAAGTTCTTATTCCAAAATTTATTTTTTCTTCATGACCATTTGAAAATTTAAGCAACTCATGATATACATGCGGTTTGCCATGACTTCTTGGCCACCATAAAATTGGATTGGATAGTTTCTTTTCGATTTGAAAATGACTAGTTCCTGCCTCTAAGGTAAGGGTGTCAAAATAATTCGTGAATACCTTTAACGTGGTTTTGAGCGGAAACCTAAAATTGATATTAAGTTTCATAACAGCTTCATTTTCAGCAATAGAAACCGTCTGAATGGAAGTATGTGTTAAACGATTATCTGCATAAGGGATCAACATAGCAGGAGCATTCAATCCGATGGTATTGATCCGCAAAGCCCAATCCCAACCAAATTGATATTGCGGTTTTCGCGTTAGGGGTGTAATCGAGATTTTATGGACATCATTAGGAGCAGGATAGTGAAAGGATTCCTCCTGGTACCTTTGTTGATGATACAAAACAGGAGGCGTAAAATGAATTTCAAGTTGATTATACCCTAGTTTTAATAATTTTCTGATTTCAATCGTCAACGGAACGAAAGCATTGGAAGAAGTAGCCAGCGGTTCTCCATTTAAAAAGACGGAAGCGTAGGTATCTAAGGATGGAAAGTGTAAATCGATATGAGAAGCATTGAATTGGGTTTCGGTTAAGAAAAATTTCGTTTTCATTTTCCAAATGTGCTCCTCCACCCATTGGTATTTTTCCTCATTTTCACCATAAAAAGGATCAGGCAATAACCCTTGTTGTTCCAAAGCTTCTTGAACCGAACCACTTTTCCCTAAAGGAAACCAGAATTGTTCAATGGGGTGATAAATTTCCCATTTATCGATGGTATCTTGACTAAACAAAGGACCTGAAATCAAACATAAAATGAAAAAAAATCGTTTCATGCTACCATTTACGATTAAAGCCAGCATCTACCAAATCAGTACCTTTAACAGTGGTTTTGGCAAAATTAAAACCTTCATAAACACTGTACGCACCGACTTCTCCTTTTTTATTGATGGCCAAAAAAGCACACTGCAGACCCGTTAAATCTTGATGTTTAGCTATGATTCTTCGGACAGCTTCTTCGCAAGCTTCTTGAGGGGTTTTTCCATGACGCATTAATTCCACTACGGTACTAGATCCCGCTATTCGAATGATTGCTTCTCCTAACCCGGTAGCACATGCTGCTCCCACTTCGTTATCGACAAACAAACCTGCCCCAATGATTGGAGAATCTCCTACCCTTCCCGGCATTTTATAAGCCCAACCACTCGTCGTACAAGCACCACTTAAATTTCCATGACGATCCATAGCAATCATCCCAATGGTATCGTGATTTTCATGGTTGATGACAGGTTTTTCAAACTTAGCCGCGTTTTCTTTTTTCCATTTTTCGTATTCCTTTTTCACTTCAGGAAGCGGTGTTTTGATCGTTTTAAATTGGCGATCTAATGCGAATTGTTTGGCACCAGCGCCAACCAGCATGACGTGTTGGGTGTGATCCATAACTGCTCTGGCAACGGAAATTGGATGAGCAATTCCCTCTAAATAAGCGACAGCACCACACCTACTTTGATGATCCATGATACACGCATCGAGCGTGACATGACCATCGCGATCGGGCATTCCTCCAATCCCAACACTTCGGTTGCTGACATCGGCTTCTGTCACTTTTACACCTTGTTCAACAGCGTCGATGGCTAGTCCATTTTTAGCAATGGTTTCCCAGGCCTTTTGATTTGCTGCAATCCCGTGATTCCATGTCGATAAGATAATGGGTTCAATACCTTGATCTTCGTCCTTTGACTTCGATTCTGCAGCCATTAAAGAAGTCGGTTTAAGCAAACTTAAGCCCAGACCCACTGCCCCAAATTTAAAAAATCTTCTACGCTCCATTATTGGTTCTTTAATTCATTCTCCAGCCAATTTTGGAATAATTTCGCATTGCGTTCATGTTCTTTTCCGCTAGCTGTGAAGTTATGGTAACCTGAATAATCAGGTCGAGCACACATATAAATATAGTCATTTTTTTCACGATTCAAAACCGCGTCCACGACCTTTGGTGATGGAATGTAAATTGGTCCCGGAGGCAAGCCATAAATTTGGTAGGTATTGTAATCGCATTCGATAGCACGGTGTTTAGCTAACAAACGCTGAACGCCAATTAATTCATCGCCCCAACAAAATTTAAACGTAGGATCGGATTGTAATTTTATGCCTTGCTCTAAACGATTTAGATATAATCCAGCGATGATCGGCCATTCCTTTTCAATTTTAGATTGCTCTGAATAAACGATACTGGCTAAGGTCACCGCTTGAGATGGAGATTTCAAACCGATAGCTTTTAATTTTTGCATACGTTCTGGATTCCAAAACGCTTTGAATGCCTCAGCCATACGCGCTAAAAATTCATCTTCATTGGTATCGTAAAAGAATTGGTAAGAATCGGGAATAAACAAGGCGGGCACTTGCTTTTCAGTAAAACCCAATTGATCCAATGTACCTTGATTTACAATTTTAGCAATTAACGCATTGGAATCGATGGCCAATTGTTTGGAAATTTTACCAGCCATTTGGTAGATATCTCTGCAATTATTGAATGAAACCACCACTTCAACTTCTGCATTTCCATTTCCAGCAGCATTCAAGGTGAATCCATTTAACAAAGTTCTTATTTCTACATCAGGTTCAATTTCGTATTTTCCTGCGGCAATTCTACTCTTTTTGAGATGTTTATAAGCGCCCACTTCTAAAAAGGCTGATTTATCATCCAGAACTCCAAGACGAATTAAATCATCCGCGATTTGATCCAAATCTTTTGATTCAGGAAGCAGGTAAGTAACCATACCTGTATTGATGGTAGTACCCCTACTTTTAAAATACAATTTTACTTTTGGGTACATCACCGCAGCACCAATACCCAGTAAAATCAAACCAACTAACGCTATTTTTTTAAACATAATTGAAAAATTAATTCATCTATTCTTACTCCATTCAATAAAAACCATTCTTTGCGTACACCCACTTTTTCAAAATTCGCTTTTTCAAATAGATGTATGCTTTTAACGTTATCCGCATGCACAGAACAATGCAAACTGTGCAAGCCTAGTAAATCCCTTGAAAATTCAATTAACAATTGCAAGGCTTCAAATGCAAAACCTTTTCCTTCATAGTTTTCTTCACCAATTAAAATACCCACAGCGGCATGACCATGTTTAAAGTTCATATCGTACAAATCGATGACCCCAATTGGTATGCGATTTTCACCTTCTTTTACATCCATAACAAATCGCAATTGACCTGTACTTCTGAATTGTTGTTGCTGTTCAATTAATTGAAGAATACCGCTTAAAGAAAAAGGCACTTCGGTGTCGGAAACTTTCCAATGCTTCGGGTTATTCTCCCAAAGCATGATCTTGTGGGCATCGGTTTTTTCGACTGCTCTAAGATGTATGTTTTTTCCGTTCAACATAGGCCAATTGTGCTAATCTTTTTTGAATTTCTTCTGCCCCATATGTTGGTAGGGCAAAGGATTTATGAATCAAATTTAAACTAAATATTTGAGACAACTGGTTATTTTTTTTCAAGAATTCGAGCAAATGTGCTAATTGTTGAATTTCAGGATTTTCCGCCTGATGAAAAATGGATTTTAAAGGAGCCAAACACGATACCAAGGGCTGCGGATTTGTCTTGTAGTCAAGAAAATGCGACTCCAATTCCGATAGGTTGATGTCATGATTTATTTGAATCAATACAGTTGGAATTTTTTTCGATTCGATCAATTGAATTGTTTTTTTGAAGGGAATGGCGAAATCAACACCTTTTACCTTTTTAGAATAATAGGCTTGTTGAAAAACACAACCGATATGCGGTGGGATTTTTTGGGCATACCATACCACTAAATAAAGCGATTGGTCATCAAATTTTTCCCATTCAAATGGAATGAGGTCTTCAAACAAAAAATCAGACATATATTTCCCCTTCAAATACTTTTTCGGCAGGACCTATTAAGTAGATGTCCTTGAATTGATCCTCAGTGCGATGAAATTTCACCTTTAAAACACCCCCTTTTACTTGAACCTCGATAAGTTGTTCCCCCAACAAAGTTTCTTGTTGCGCATGAAATAAGGCGCAAGCAGTAGCACCTGTTCCGCAAGAAAGGGTTTCATCTTCCACCCCTCTTTCATAGGTCGCAATGGCAATTTGGCGTGCATTGATCTTACGAATCAAATTCACGTTCACCCCCTCCTTTTGATAGGTTTCACTGTAACGAATGGATTTGCCTACTTGAAAAATATGAGCATGGGAAAGGTCGTCATCGTAACGCATAACGTGAGGTGAACCCGTATTTAAAAATCCTTCTTGTCCGTTAATAGGTTCAGCTTTCACGTTATTCATTTGCAATTCAATTCCTGCTTCATTTTTAGTCGCCCGGTGCATGCCATCGATGGCATAAAAAACAACTTCTTGTTGGGTAATACCCAATTCATGCGCAAATTGCACAGCACAACGGGCACCATTGCCACAGAAACTTTTCGACCCATCGGAATTGTAATAATCCATTTCGAAATCGAAGCCATCTTTATTTTGAATCAGAATTAAACCATCTGCCCCAATCCCAAAACGTCGATCACACAAACGCTGGATTTGATCTATCGATAAATGCTCAAAGTCATTCGTTAAGTTATTGAGCATCACGAAATCATTTCCTGTTCCTTGGTATTTCGAAAAATGTATTAATTGCTTCATGATTTTGCAAATTTAAAGAATAGTCTATGATTATTTCCGTAAAATCCACTTTAAGCGCATTTTTTTTAAAAAAAAGGTGGTTTTAATAACTTTTAAAAATTTAAAACCAAATAATTCGATTTTATCTAGAGAATGTATTAACTTTGCGCCCCGTAGTTGCAACAATAAAATATGTCAAATTCCACAAAATATGTATTTGTAACCGGGGGTGTTACATCTTCGCTAGGTAAAGGGATTATTTCCGCATCTTTAGCTAAATTATTACAAGCAAGAGGATATTCATCCACCATTCAAAAATTAGATCCTTACATCAATATCGACCCGGGAACCTTAAATCCTTATGAACATGGGGAATGTTTTGTGAC
>JALRIV010000080.1:0-7958 GCA_023255275.1 Crocinitomicaceae bacterium
AACATCTACTAAACCAACATCGGTGCTCCATCTGCCAAATTCAAAAAATTGCACTAAAATAAATTTTGCATCCGGTGACCATGTGAAATATTGATCCCCATCACTATAGGAATAATTGTAATGACCATCGAGTACCGTTCTAATTTTTTTAGTCGCGATATTGTACACTTTAAGCGTTGTGCGGTCGGATAGAAATGCAATCTCTTTGCCATCTGGACCATATTTTGGATCAAAAGTTTCCTCTTCCGTTTCAATAAGTACAGATTCTTTCGTAAGACTTGAATTGTAAAAATACCTTTCGCCTTTATTCACTTTAGTGATTTCGTAGATATTCCAAGATTCGTTTCGTTCTCCAGCATATAAAATAGATTGACCATCTGGAGAAAACGAAACATTTCGTTCTTGTTCTGCTGTAAAAGTCAATTGTTTGGTAGTTCCGAACTCAATTGATGCGACAAACACATTTCCCCTACTGATAAAAACCACTTCTTTCCCATCTGAAGAAATTTGAAATTCTGATGCATTTCCACCAATGGGTAGTATTTTTTCTTCATTCTTAACCTCATCCTTATGAATCTGAATAGCTACCTTCTCTATTTTACCGTTTTCTAGGGTATAAATGCCTCCGTGATAGCCAAAGCACAAAATACCATTGTTAGCACGCGAAAGAAAACGTACAGGATGGGTTTTAAAATCCGTCAATTGCTTTTCATAGGTATTTCCTTCCGTAGACCCTTGCCAAACGTTAAAAGTCCCCCCTTTTTCAGATAAAAAGTAAAAGGTATTTCCTTCTCCATAAATTGGGTTTCTGTCCTCCCCTCTCCAGTCGGTTAATTTGCGATACGTTTTTTGCTCCACATCGTATTCTATAATATCTCTTGTAACGGAGGAAACATGATGTTTTCTCCAAGGGTCTTCGTATCCTTTTTTATCTTGAAACAAGACTTTTTTACCATCCTTACGGTAAGCAATGAATTCTGCACAAACCGTTAACCATTGTTTTTCCCTTCCTTCTTGAGTTGAAACCGTATATACTTCCCCCAAACCAGCGTATGGGAATTGAACCGAAGCAGGATCGTCTAATCGAGATGAACCATAAATTACACTTGCATCATCAGTACTAAATGCATAAACATAATCGGAAGACGAGTGATAGGTCAAACGTTTAGGAGTCCCTCCAACGGCATCGATGATAAAGACATCAAAATTACCGTAACGATTACTTGAAAAAGCCAATTTCGTTCCATCATTCGACCAAACCGGCATGAAATCATGCGCAATATGCGTTGTTAACTGCTTTGCGATTCCACCCGTTCTCGGAACAAGGAATAAATCGCCCTGATACGAAAAAGCAATTTGTTTCCCATCTGGTGATATGGAAGAGTACCTCATCCAATCTTGTTGGGAAAATGAGCACAAGGGCGCAAATACAAGTAAAGCGTAAATAAATCGTTTCATAATTGATGGATTAAGTTGTTTAAAGTTAATGAAATATTGTTAGTTTTTTAGGATTCGAAGATGATATTGTGCATTGATGAATAAAAGGTAATTCCCTGCTGATAATTCACTGAAAGGGATACCCTTCTCATCCATGACTTGTTCTTGATGAAGGATCAATTTTCCAAAAGTATCGTAAATCGCAAAGGAATGCACTGAAATACCCGAAACTTGTAATTTATCGTGAACCGGATTTGGAAAAACAGCAATGCTTAGGGGCAAATCCTCTTCGATCCCTAATGGAACTTGATGGATAATGCCTAAAGCGTCTAAATCAAACCCGCCCGATTCAAAAGGAGAAGGAAAAGGGTCATTAATTACATTTCCTTGACTATCGTATGTGGAAAAGGGACCAGAAATAGCTCCAATTACATCGATGATTTTAACGAATGTAATATTATTTTTATGGAGCAAAGGGTCATCAGGAAGATCAGCGAGATCAAAAGGGGTTCCAAACTTGGATCGATATTTTCCTGCCAAATTATGTAATTTTGTAGGATCAGCCCACAGATCAAAAGGTCCTACTTGTGTAAGGGTTGGCGTGAGTGAAGTGGAAGGGAATCGAAAATAATTTACCCCATCACTGCTTACTTCAACGAATGCTAATTCCAAATAAGCATCATCAAACCCATTCTCAAAGATAGCGAAATCATGACCTGGAAGATCCATGATTCCTCGTTCAAATGTTAAAATAGCGATGCCGCTATCCCCAAGGCTCACCACACCTGTATTTTGCCCGTTACCAACTGCGTCCCATTCAGTTCCATAGTTTACAAAGCCAAGATCTTTTTGTTGGATATTTTTCCAACCTCGCTGAAGGGAGCAATATTTCGCCCAGTCGACGAATGCAGCACTATCTATGTGCATTGCATCAGACCCCATAGCGCTTGGAGGACCCGAAAATTGGGCATAAGACTGAAACTTACAAGCAAAAAATAGCGGAAGAAAACATAGTTTTTTTAACATCATACCATTAAATTATACGAAAAGCCTATGCCGGAACATCCATTCAAAACACTTTTCGTGCGTGTTTTTGATTCAAATCCCCTTGTATCTGGCTTCAAGAATCATCTTGTTACAGTTGCACGACAGCCTAAGATTCTCACTTAGTTCCAATTCTAGAATTTGATTGCCAATAAGATCAAAATTAAGAAAAAAAAGGTTGCCACTCGGACAACCTTTCAATATTAATCTTTTTTAGTGTTATTTCACCATCAAGATGATGTAGTAAAATAAAGCAGCTAAACCAGCACTTACAGGAATGGTTAAAATCCATGCCCAAAGTAAGTTAATGGTAACTCCCCATCTTACGGCACTTAATCGCTTCGTAGCTCCAACACCAATGATCGAACCGGTAATGGTGTGTGTGGTAGAAACTGGAATTCCTAAGTTGGAAACCGTAAACAAAGTTAATGCTCCTGCTGTTTCAGCACATACCCCTTCTAAAGGTGTAACTTTCGTAATTTTAGTTCCCATGGTTTTAACGATTTTCCATCCACCCATTAAGGTTCCTAAACCGATCATTAAGTAACAACCAAAAGCAATCCAGAATGGCATATGGTCTGAATCCACTTTTGTTTTCATTTTATAACCATCTTTTAATTCATCGTTTTCAATAAAAGAGGTAAAAATTCCAGCTTTAGAGTATGATGCATTGAACTTATCATCTTTAAAAATGATTTCATTTGATTTTTCATCATAAATATCATCTCCTTTGGAATAAACCAATACTTTCTCCATTTCTTTGTCCACCTCTTTAAAGGTCAAATTCTTAAAATAAGGATTAGGGTATTTTTCATTGTATTTTTTATCTTCAAAAACTTTTTCTTGCGTTTTTGCATCTAAAATATCATCTCCGTTGGCATATAAAACAACGGTATCAAATACGGCATATTCAGGTTTAAACTTTTTCTTTTTCCCTTCGTCGTTTTTGTATTCGATCTGCATCAATTCAGATACTTGCAATTCTTTATGGATATGATTTTGTTTTGGCACTTTACCATCTCTGTACATATTTCCATATACCATCAAAGCCGCACAAATGATACCCATCACTTTTTGAGAATCTGCTCCACCGTGACCTAAGGAAAATGCTGCAGAAGAAAGTAATTGTAATTTTTTATACATTTTGCTCTCTTTCAAAGCCGTTTGTTTTTTACCATGTATGATTTGGTATAACACATAAACCACAATGAAAAGACCGATCATGATCATAACAATGTACATCATTACAGGTTTCACATCCATGTATTCAACCATGTAGTCCATTAATAAGTAGGTAATGGTGCTTAATGCCACAATGAAGAACATCTTTTTGGCAAAGGATCTACTCACGGTAACCAAAGCGATGATGAAGGCAATGATTCCACCAATAAGTGGAGCGAGAAAAATAAACAATACTACCTTTAGGATTTCACCGGATGCAATGACATCGAAACCAGCATGAGCAACCGCAGCCCCTGCAAATCCTCCAATTAAAGTATGGGAAGAAGAAGAAGGCAAACCTAACCACCACGTCAATAAGTTCCAAAACGTAGCTGCAAGTAAACCTGCTAAAATAACCCATAAATCAATCGCGCTATTATCTACCGTTTTAGCTACCGTATTTCCAACACTCATGTCAAACACCCAAAATGCAGCCACATTAAAAACTGCAGCCCATAGAACGGCTTGAAAAGGGGTAAGTACTTTGGTGGAAACCACTGTAGCAATGGAATTGGCAGCATCGTGAAACCCATTTACTAAATCGAAAAGTAGGGCAATTACGATAACAACAATTAATAAAGTCAACATAACTATTAAATTTAAAGCGTACTATGCGTACTTAACTACAATTGATTCAATCACATTACCCACATCCTCGCATTTATCTGTTGCAATTTCCATGGTTTGGTAAATCTCTCTTTTCTTGATTAATTCTTTAGCATCAATATCAGAATCAAATAATTTCTCGATGCTTAAATCGAAAATATCATCTGCTTGATTTTCGTAGCTATTGATTTTGATGACACACTCAACAATTTTTTGAGTATTCTTCAAATTTCTTAATTCTTTTACCGCAGCGTTTACCGCTAAAACAGCATCATTAATAGTAACAGCCATTTTTTGAATACCAGAATCACTTGGATCAACTTTGTAGAAATTAATTTTCTTACCCGCTGCATAAATATAATCTGCTACGTCATCCAAAGAAGTTGCTAAACTGTGGATATCCTCACGATCAAAAGGAGTAATAAAGTTTTTCCCTAATTCCATGAAAATTTCATGCGTTAAATGATCATTTTGATGTTCTAGATCCTCCATTTCTTTGATGATAGAAGCTCTTTTGTTGAAATCGCTTTCGTTAACAACTTGAACTAATTTCCCTGCAATTGCTTCTAAATTTTGACTTGCTTGTTCAAATAAAGAGTAAAAAACGCGATCTTTCGGTAAGAAAAACTTAAGAATTCCTGATGCCATAACTATAAACTTTTTAAAATTAATGCTGCGAAGTTAATACATTTCCAATTGCAAATTTAGAATAGCTAAAATGTTAACATTAACATAACGTAGGAAGGGTGATAAAACTCCTATAATTCAATATTTAAAAGGCTTTACACCTAATTTAAAAGGTGTAATTATATCCCTTTTTGATTTTCAATGTTAAATTAACGTTAACAACATTAATATTTGGTTAACAAATAATTTATATTGATTTCATAATATTCTTTCCTCTAATTTTGCCGCATTAAATTTATTCAATCAAAAATGAAAAACGCTTTTTTAAGTATGCTCATGTTTGTTTCAGTATCAAACATGTTTGCTCAATACGAAAGTCCAATCAAAGTAAAAACTAAAATTGGGAAAGGAATTGAAATCTTGCAAAAGGATAGTTTATTTGCTCTTCAATTTCAATTTAGAATGCAAAATCGTGCGGGATACTTGTCAAAATCTGAAACCGATTTTACTCCAGAAGAATTCGAATTTAGAGTACGTCGATTACGTATGAAATTAAAAGGTTGGGTTTACAATCCAAAATTCAGGTATTACATTCAACTTTCTTTCTCAAGAGGCGATATGGACTGGGATTATACGCAAGGATCCTTATACAACACTTCTCCAAATCTTGTCAGAGATGCGGTATTTACCTACGAACCCATTAAAGGATTAGAATTCTCTTTAGGACAAACAAAATTACCAGGAAATAGACAAAGGGTAACCTCATCTGGAGATTTACAGTTTGCAGACCGATCTATTGTCAATGGTACTTTTACTATCGATCGTGACATGGGATTCTTTGCAAAATACGACTTAAAATACATTCGATTAAACGCTGCAGTAACTTCTGGAGAAGGACGTAATTCCAGTCAATCGGATAAAGGATTGAACTACACTGGAAGAATTGACATCTTACCTTTTGGAAAGTTTACCAATGATAATGAAATGCAAGAAGGCGACTTAGAAAGGGAGCAAAAACCAAAATTGGCCATTGGCGTAACTTATAACTATAATGCAAATGCCTTAAGACAAGGAGGTACTATCGGTAAAGATTTATATCAAAAAGTGGACATGCAAAACCTTCACATTGATTTACTTTTCAAGTATAAAGGATTTGCATTCCTTCAAGAGTATTGTAATCGCATTGCCAATAACCCTATTACGGTGGATGCGACTAATACCAAACAAAGATCTACTTATGTGGGGTATGGCGGTTTATCGCAAGTAAGTTATTGCTTTAAAAACAATTTTGAAATTGCCGCTCGTTATGCATTCATTCATCCGTATAAGTCAATTTACGACAATGCAACTTATACAACAGTAAACAGTAAAAGAACAGAAGAAATGGCCTTAGGTGTAACCAAATATTTTTATGGACATCGATTAAAAGTACAAGGTAATTTATTGTACATCAGAAATGAAGATTTTAAAAACGCAACATTATCTCAAAAGTTAGGTGCAATTCTTCAAATTGAAATTGGTATCTAATCTACTCCTACTTTCTTAAAAGGGCTGATAAGAAAACTTATTGGCCCTTTTTATTTTTCAGCACCCGAATTTAGCTTCTCTCGCAATTGCTCACTCGTCAAAGTACTTCCGTCATGCGACCACCCTGGAGGAAAGAAAATATATTTTAACTTGTTGGCAAATCGAGTACGGCGCGTTCTTACATCATGGAACATGGCTTTAAATTCATGAAAAATAATAGCGATTGGTCCTCGTTCAGTAGGATTGGTAGTTAATCCATAAGTTACAGGATCCGTATCCATTTCTTCTTGAAAAGTGCCAAATAATCGATCCCAAATGATTAAAAACATGCCCATATTTTTATCTAAATAAGCGACATTGGAACCATGATGCACGCGATGGTGTGAGGGCGTGACAAAAATAAACTCAAACCATTTTGGAAACTTATGAATGAGTTGTGTGTGGACAAAAATACCCCAAATTTGGGTGATGGAATAAATCAATACAATATCTACCGCCTTGAATCCCAAAAAACTGAGGGGTAAATAATAAACAAAACGATAAAAGGGTTGAAACACCGAAGAACGAAAACCAGTTGTTAAATTGAATTCTGTTGAATTATGATGGGTAACATGAATTGCCCAAAAGAACCTTGAATAATGGTCTACATAATGCAACCAATAATACAGGAAATCTTGAATGATGACCAATAAAAACCAATACCAAAAACGATTTTCTATTTCAATGAAATGAAATTGGTAAGCCCAATCAAAAACGAACAAATAGAACCCTGCCGTGAGCAAATTAAACAAAATGGTAACCCCTGTTAAATAGATATTGGTCAAGGTTTCTCCAACACTATACAAATGTTTCGATTTCTTGATCGAAAGGTAAATTTCAAGACAGATGAAAAGGAAAATGACAGGGGAGCTAATGAACGAAAATGTTTCTTGTGTTAATTCGAAGGACATTGATTAAATTTTCAAAGTTAAAAAATGCATTAAATATTTTGTTTATCGTAAAAAAACGCATAAGTTTGGTTACAAATTTAATTAATAAACCTATGAAAAAAATTTTTGCTATTGCATTTTTAGGATTGATGGCAAACTGAACATTAGATCCTCCAGTTTCAACTCCAATTTTTCTTAAACAAGCAATCGATGCATTTCTCATTACTTGATACTCTTTATCAGTGAGTGTAAGTGCAGGGGCTACAGTAACAGAGTCTCCTGTGTGTATACCCATTGGATCAATATTTTCAATTGAACAAACTATAATGCAATTATCTTTTTTATCTCTAACCACTTCCATTTCAAATTCTTTCCAACCTTCAAGACATTCTTCAACTAATACCTGACTAACTGGGGACTCATGAAGACCACTTTTAATTATTTTGAAATAATCTTTTTTATTTTTTGCAATTCCGCCCCCAAGGCCTCCAAGTGTGAAAGCAGGTCTTATTATTGCTGGCAGTCCAATTTGATTTAAAACTTTATTAGCTTGCTTGATGTTATTTA
>JALRIV010000080.1:8053-9191 GCA_023255275.1 Crocinitomicaceae bacterium
TTTACTATTTTTGATTTAGGTAAATCTAAACCTATATCAAGCATGTTCTTTCTGAATTTTTTTCTGTCCTCAGCATTAGAAATTGCTTTTGAGTTAGCTCCTATTAATTCAATTTTATATTTTTTTAAAATTCCCTTTTTTTCGGCTTCCATGGCAAGGTTTAAAGCAGTTTGACCCCCCATAGTTGGTAAGATTGCATCAGGTTTTTCTTTTATGATAATTTTTTCTAAGACCTCTAGAGTTATTGGTTCAATATATGTTTTATCTGCAACGTCTGGATCAGTCATGATGGTTGCAGGATTTGAGTTGATTAAGATAACTTTAAATCCTTCATCTCTTAAAGCTTTGCATGCTTGCGTTCCTGAATAGTCAAATTCACATGCTTGACCAATAATAATGGGACCAGCTCCTACAACTAATATTTTTTTAAGATCTTTTCTTTTTGGCATTTTTTTTCATATTGTTGATAAATTCTTGAAACAGATAAACACTATCTTGAGGTCCAGGATTAGATTCCGGATGATATTGCACTGAAAAAACAGGTTTATTTTTAAGTCTTATTCCTTCAATACAATTATCAAATAGTGACTGATGTGTAATTTCGACATTCTTAGGTAAACTTTTTCTTATAATTTCAAACCCATGATTTTGGCTAGTAATTTCAACATTATCATGAATTAAATTTTTTACAGGATGATTTGCACCCCTATGTCCTAACTTCATTTTTTGTGTCTTTGCTCCTAGAGCTAATGCTAAAATTTGATGGCCTAAGCAAATTCCAAAAACAGGCAGATTATTTTTAATTAATTCTTTAATTGTGGGTATTGCATATCTTCCAGTAGCAGCAGGATCACCAGGTCCATTTGATAAAAATATACCATTAGGCTTTAACGATAAAATTTCTTTAGAACTAGTTTTACAAGAAACAACAGTAACTTTACATTTAAAATCTGAAAAATATCTTAAAATATTTTTCTTAATCCCATAATCAATAGCAACCACATGGTATTGATTTTTATTATTTTTTGTAAACCCATTTTCTTTATTCCAAGTTTTAAAACCTTTCCAAATATAATTTTTTTTTGTACTTACCTTTTTTGCAAGATCTAGATTTTTTAATCCCGACCATTTAACAGTC
>JALRIV010000081.1 GCA_023255275.1 Crocinitomicaceae bacterium
TACTACGATGAAAACTGGAATTTTAAAGAAGAGGAATTTGACGGCTATGCTGCTCGCATTATTCAACACGAATACGACCATATTGAAGGAGTTTTATTTACAGACCATTTATCCGTTTTAAAAAGAAAATTATTGACCAAAAGGTTACAAAATATCTCTAAAGGAGAGGTAAAGGTAGATTATCGCATGAAATTTCCTCAAATGACACGAAGATGAAAAATGTAGTGTATTTATTTTTCTTGCTTTTTCTTGTGTTTTCTTGCGGACCAAAAAGTGATGCAAAAGACATAGAATCAAGTATTGAACATTTGGAAGAACAAATTACAGCAGCGCAACCTCAAAATATGGAGGAGGTAACTCAAGTCAATGAAATGAAGCAACAACTCTTGGATTCATTGAATGAGTTTGTGAATGATCCAAAGCTTGTCGCGCCAAAAAAGGAGGCCTATTTGTTCAAATTACACCTGTTGTATTCAGGTATGGGAAATCATGTGTATGCATTGAGAATGGCAGAGCGTATTTTGAAAGAATATCCTAAAAGTGTTAATCGATTTATACTTTTGGAAAGTGCAGCCTCCATCTACGATATGAACATCACACCAAGAGATACGAACGAAGTTAAGAAGTATTATCAGTTGTTGTTGAAAGAGGATAAGAAGATGGATTCCAATAAGCGAAAGGACATTGAAAAAAGATTAAAACACCTCGATCTTTCGATGGAAGAATATATTTTAAAGCAAATGCATTAACTGTTAATGATCTGTTAAAAAAATATTTTTTTAGAAAACTTCCCTTATATTTGAAATAACATAAAAAATATACAATATGAAAAAGTCAATATTATTTTTAGTTGCTGCCTTCGTTGCTGTAATCTTCGGAAGTAAGGCAACTGCTCAAATTGAAACTGGGGCAAAAATTGAATTTACCAAAGAAACGCATGACTACGGAACTATTAAAAATGGTGCAGATGGAACTTGTGTTTTTGAATTTAAAAATACAGGAAACGAGCCTCTAATCATTTCAAATGCAAAAGGATCTTGCGGATGTACCGTTCCAAAATGGCCTCAAGAACCTATCGCACCAGGAGCTAAAGGTTCTATTGAAGTAAAATACGATACAAAAAGAACAGGTGCAATTAACAAAAGCGTTACCATTACTTCAAATGCGATTAACGAGCCTACAAAAGTGATTCGAATCAAAGGAAATGTTTTACCTCCACCAGAAGGTAGTGCACCAGTAAACAATGCTGGAGCTCCATCGAATCATTAATTCGAAACAAAATTTTTTAAAAATCCGTCCACAAGACGGATTTTTTTTGTTCATAAAATTTCAAATTTAGCCGATATTCACGGGCTCTTTTTTGTATTTTTATGGTTCTAAAAATTACCAAATGTATATCATATTCGATACCGAAACAACTGGATTACCTCGCCGTTGGGATGCTCCGATAACGGATTTAGAAAATTGGCCGAGGGCTGTCCAGATTGCTTGGCAGTTGCATGATGATATGGGACGAATGATTGAGCATCAGGATTTTTTAATTCAACCTGAGGGCTACAACATTCCGTTCGATGCCGAAAAAATACATGGTATTTCCACAGAACTAGCAGCAGAAAAGGGAGAGGATTTAGAAAAAGTTTTGCTGTTATTCAATCACGCTTTAAGTCAAGCTAAATTTGTGGTTGGACAAAATCTAAAGTTCGATCTAAATATTTTAGGTGCGGAATTTTTACGAAAAGGAATTGAAACCCCAATGGGCGAGATGCCTGTATTGGATACTTGTACCGAGGTAACCGCTCAATTGTGTAAAATTGGTGGAGGTAAGAATAATCGCTTTAAATTACCGACATTAACAGAGTTGCATCAACATTTATTTGGGGTACCGTTTAATGAAGCGCACAATGCAACTGCCGATGTAGAGGCAACTACCCGTTGTTTTTTCGAATTGATCCGAATTGGACAGTTTTCACCAGACCAACTAGGACAGGGGGATGAGTACATTCGTAATTTTAAAGAATTTAATCCAGAGCCGATAGGTTATTATGGAATTGTTCATTTAAACCTGAAGGCAGAAAGTGAAAAATTGAAATCATCTCCAAAAGGGGGAGCTGATTTTTCTACCGAAGAGAATAAGCAAAAGCTAAGTCAATTTGCATTTGCTCATCTACATAACCATACCCAATTTACCATATTACAGTCGACTACGAGCGTGAAGGATTTGGTGAAAAAGGCCATTGAATTTAATATGCCTGCCGTTGCCTTGACAGATACCGGCAATATGATGGCTGCCTTTCTGTTTGAAAATGAAATCGCTTCTTACAATAAAAAATTAAAAGCTGAACGTCAACTTGCTATTGAACAAGGACAAGAGTTTCATAAAAATGAACTTTTACCGATTATCGGTTGTGAATTTAACATTTGTAGGGATCACCTCGATAAGAAAGTAAAAGACGATGGGTATAAAGTCGTTTTTTTAGCGAAGAATAAAAAAGGGTATCAAAACCTTATCAAGATGGCTTCCCTAGCTTATGTTGAAGGGTATTATTATGTGCCTCGAATTGATAAAAAAATCGTAGAGCAATACCATGAAGATATCATTGTTCTAACGGGTGGACTTCAAGGTGAAGTGCCTTCCTTGGTGCTTAATGTGGGAGAAAGTCAAGCTGAAGAAGCGCTTTTATGGTGGAAAGGACTGTTTAAAGAGGATTTATATTTAGAAATTATTCGTCACGGACTAGAAGAAGAAAACCGAGTCAATGAAACCTTGATTCAATTCGCTCAAAAGCATCAGGTCAAACTCGTTGCATCAAACAATACTTTTTACATCAATAAACACGATTCTAAAGCACACGACATTTTACTTTGTGTGAAAGACAGTGAACTTGTGACAACTCCTAAAGGTCGTGGAAGAGGTTTTCGTTTCGGATTTCAAAACGAGGAGTATTACTTCAAGTCATCTGAGGAAATGAAAGCTTTATTTCTTGATTTACCTGAAGCAATTGAAAACATTCAAGAAATTATCGATAAGTGTGAAGCCTATGGCTTAGCTCGAGATGTATTGTTGCCTGCGTTTGATATTCCCGAAGAATTTCAAGATCCTCAAGATGAAGTAGATGGAGGTAAACGAGGAGAAAATAACTTCTTGCGCCATATTACCTACGTGGGTGCAGAAAAGCGCTATGGTGAAATTACTGAAGAAATCAGAAGTAGGCTCGATTTTGAGTTGAACACTATCGCGAATACTGGATATCCTGGTTATTTTTTGATTGTGCAAGATTTCTGTCAAGCAGCAAGAGACATGGGGGTTTCGGTTGGACCTGGTCGAGGTTCTGCAGCCGGTTCTGCTGTTGCCTATTGTATTGGAATCACCAATGTCGACCCGATTAAATACGACTTACTATTTGAGCGTTTTTTAAATCCAGATCGTGTTTCGATGCCTGATATCGATATTGATTTTGATGATGAAGGTCGAGGAAGAGTTATCGAATGGGTAATCAATAAATACGGATCAAATCAGGTAGCACAAATCATTACCTACGGCACAATGGCTGCAAAATCATCCATTCGAGACACTGCTCGAGTGTTGGATTTACCATTAAGTGAAGCCGATCGGATTGCTAAATTAGTCCCTGATATCTCGTTGTCAAAATTGTTTTCGTTAAACGATGTCGAATTAGCCGATAAGCTAAAAAATAACCAAGATGACATTAAAAGAGCCAAGGAATTAAGGCAGCTTTCCGAAGGATTTGATTCTGCTTCCGAGGTCATTAATCAAGCTAGACAATTAGAAGGTTCTGTTCGAAACACCGGCATACATGCTTGTGGAGTTATTATTACACCTTCTGACATTACCAATTTTGTTCCTGTGGCCTTGGCAAAAGACTCAGAAATGTATTGTACACAATACGATAACTCTGTGGCTGAATCTGCTGGATTACTTAAAATGGATTTTCTTGGCTTGAAGACTTTGACTTTGATTAAAGATGCTGTGCGCTTTGTCAAAGAACGTCATCAGATTGATTTAGATCCTGATGCATTTCCTATAGATGATGAAAAAACCTATGAATTATTCCAACGTGGTGAAACCGTAGGGATTTTCCAGTACGAGTCACCGGGTATGCAAAAATACATGCGTGATTTAAAACCTACCGTTTTTGCTGATTTAATTGCCATGAATGCTTTGTATCGTCCTGGACCAATTGAGTATATTCCTTCGTTCATTAAAAGAAAACATGGTATCGAGGAAATCGTTTACGATTTGGACGATTGTGAGGAGTATTTGAAAGAAACGTATGGGATTACGGTGTACCAAGAGCAGGTTATGTTGTTGTCTCAAAAATTAGCTGGATTCTCAAAAGGTGAGGCGGATACCTTGCGTAAAGCAATGGGGAAGAAACAAAAGGATGTTTTGGATAAAATGAAACCTGCCTTCATTTCTAGGGGAGAGGAGAAGGGGCATGCTCCAGATCGTTTAGAGAAAATTTGGAAGGATTGGGAGGCTTTTGCTTCCTACGCGTTTAACAAATCCCATTCCACTTGTTATGCTTGGATTGCTTATCAAACAGCCTATTTAAAAGCAAATTATCCAGCGGAATACATGGCTTCTGTGTTATCGAATAATATGAACGATATTAAGCAGGTGACTTTTTTCATGGAGGAGTGCAGACGAATGGGGTTAAATGTTCAAGGCCCAGACGTCAATGAATCGAATTTTCAATTTACGGTAAACCCTAATGGAGATATCCGATTTGGATTAGGTGCTATTAAGGGCTTAGGAAATGCACCAGTAGATGCAATTATCGATGAACGTAAAGAAAATGGTCCTTATCTATCCATCTTTGATTTTTCGAAACGCGTAAATTTAAGAGTTTGCACGAAGAAAGCTTTTGAAAGTTTAGCCCTTGCGGGAGGATTTGATTCCTTTCAAAATGTGCACCGTGCACAATACTTTAAAGAAGATGCATCCGGTCGTACTTTTTTAGAGAATGCCATTAAATTTGGAGCAAGTTATCAAGATTCCATCAATTCGTCTCAAGCAAGTTTGTTTGGAGAGGCTTCAGGAGCGGCTATGCCTGAACCTGAAATTCCAAAATGTGAGGAGTGGGGAAGTGTTTATAAGCTCAACAAAGAAAAGGAAGTGGTGGGAATTTTTATTTCTGGCCATCCTTTGGATGATTTTAAAGTGGAAATTGAAGCTTTTTGCAATGGAAACGTCAACATGTTGAACGATTTACCTGCGCATCGTGGAAAAGATATTCTAGTTGCAGCAGTGGTTACCGAAGCGGAGCATCGAACAACAAAGAATGGCGATCCTTTTGGAACATTAACGATTGAAGATTATACCGATTCTTATCGCATGTTTTTATGGAGAGAGAATTATTTAAAATTTAAGCATTTTCTTAATCCAGGAGCTTTCATCAGTTTGAAAGGAAAGATTGATGTTCCTCCGAGAAGAAGTGAATTGGAATTTATTGTCTCTCAAATTGATTTGCTTCAAAATTTAAAGGAATCCAAAATTAAGTCGCTTGAAATTAGATTAGAACATGCGGAAATTAGTCAAATGTTAATTAGTGATTTGAATAAATTGTTCTTGGCCAACCCTGGAAATTGTGCGCTGAATTTTTTAATCTATGATGAGGTGCAAAAAATTGAAGTGAAAATGCCTTCCAAATCAATTCAAATCGCCCCTGAAGCTGCCTTGTTTAATGAACTGAATCGATTGAATGTAAAGTTTCAAATCAAATAGCACTGGAAAGGATGGACTTTAATAATTTCAATTCATTGACCTTGTTTAAGTTTCCAATCTCTTGATAGCTAAAAATTAAATTACTGCACATCCGGATCATGATTTGGGAATTGGAACAAGGTTCAAAATACATACGGTCATTTTCGAGATTGGCTTCCTTCAAGTATTTTTCGATTTCATTAAAATCCAAAATTGTTCCTTTCGAAAAACAATTGATGTAAAATAAGACTCCAAAATTATTTTTTTGGGGAACGTATTGTTGGAGATTAGATTCATCCATGCAAGCCACAATAAAATGATTTGGAAGATTTACACCGTAAAGCGGTAATCCCAACTGTTGACCAATGTAGCTGTAAATAATGGATAAACTGAGCGGATTTCCTTTTTTGTAGGTTAATACTTCATTGATGAATGAGTTCTTAGGTGCATGGTAATTTTTAATATTCCCTTTAAAAGCAAATATCTCATAAAAAACGTGATTGAAGATCTGAATTTTTTCAAAGATAGTTTGATGGTCGTTTAATTCTAGCCAAATAGTTTGTTTGATGGTTTCAATTTCTTTTACGATTTGTGCTTTATTTAAATCTGGAAATTGATATTTAGCTAATAAATAAGCTCCTTCAATTAAATCTTTGTCGTCGGAATTCATCCAATTTTGGAGGTTTATTTGAATTTCCTTGAATTGAATATCGTGAATCAATTCTGCCATTCGATCTTGAAACAGCAATCCAAGATCGGTATTACTCCAAGAGTTTTCCAAAATAGGGATGATGGAGCTGCCACAATCCAATAGTTGATCTCGAACATGCGTGAAAATCTGTTCGTCTGGATCGTCCATTAAATGAATTAATGCAGGTATTTGTTTTGTGTCAATCATTAGGACAAATGTAATTCAGTTCTATCTTGCCTTTTAATGCCTAACGAATTCTTTATCCATAACAATTTGTTGATTTCCTAAAATTATAAGGGGAATATGTAACCATATTTGAATTTAGCCGTTCTAGGTAATAACGGATCAATTATTAACATCTACAGGTTAATAAAACTAAAGGAGCTTTACAGGGCTCCTTTTTTTATTTGATCAATTGTTCTAATGCGGCTAAAGCTTGCATGTTTTGCTCTGAATAGACGGCCGATTGTATGAAATCCTTTTCTCTTTTGGTGAGGTGCCAAGATAAAGAGATGCGTTGTTTGTAGTTTTCTCTGAGATTCATATTTACTAAGTCTACCGGGAAAGGCAAAGATTTTTGCGCCATACTTAAAAATTGCTCTTGATCAAAATCTTGTGTTCTAGGGAAGTTTTTGTACATGTTTCCAAAAGGAATGGTGATTTTATCTATGAGTGAAATTTTTTCGTAACTGCCTTTGCTTAGGTTTCTTTTCGTGTCTCGAATCTGAATGATAACCACACCACTTGTGTTTGCTTTGATCCAATCTTTGAGGGCGTAAAGGTAGGAGACACTAAATTTAACACCATAATTATCTCGTATTCCCGCATCCATAATTTGCATTTCTGGCTCCGTTGGAAGAGTCGTCATTGGCATGATGAATGGAAAGGTGGCGCTCATTCGGAGTGCGGTAGAGAATCTTAATTCTCCTGGGTTCAAAGGTTTGAAGTAGGTTTGAAAATCAATATTTTCATTTGCGAAATTATCATTAAATGAGGTGTAATTGGGTGCTGTTAAAAAAGAAAAGGATTGAGATGAAATGATCAGTCTTCTTCCATCGTTTGCTATAGTTGGTGTTAGGGCAAGAATGGGAATTCGACCTTCAAGCTCTGGTTTTTTATAATAGGCAAGGGGGTGTTCCAGAATTTGATTGGTGTTTTTATGCAATTGATCTTCAAAGGCAGAACCGCGATCTTGTGTGTATTGGTGTTGATTGTACTCAAAGGATTTTAAACGAAAAAACATGTCGTGTGTGGATGCTGAAAAAGAAAGTTTGTTTAGTAAATCTTTTCCAATGTTTTCATTGTGTTTAGGGTCTTGAATTTGATTGGGTTGAGCGTATAAAAGTTCTCTGTAATAAGCAGATCCAATCATTCCACCAGAGGCTCCGGTTAAAAGTTGTAATTGACTTTCAAAGGAGTTGCCTAGTTTTTTAGAGCAATTTTGCAACACGCTAAAACTCCATAAAGCACTTCTGGAGCCTCCACCGGAACTGCAAATAATAATTAATTTTGGCTTCTCTTTACCAGTTTGTTTTTTCCAGGCATTTAAAGATTGCAGGATGTTCTTGTAGGAATTGGAAATGAATGTAGTGTCGGTTGAATGGTTATGGATTAAATCATTGTTAAAAGGTATTTTTTGCTTTTCGTAATTCAGTCCGTATGCGAAGTTGCGATAATTGAAATAATGGGTGTGAATACTCAAATAATTCATCGCATAAATGGCAAGAAATATAATCGGATAGGACCATCGGTGAAACCACGACATTAAAGCACTAAATAACATGTGTATGATGGTCAAAAGAAGCACAATGCTTACGGCAGCTGGGATTTCTAAGATGGCTGTATTGTTGAACATGCCTACGAGGAAAAAAGAGATTAATGCGATGCTTTCAAATAAGAAAGCATTGATTCGATTGTTTGAATATACTTTTTCAATCGCCGCTTTTTCCAAATGCTTGGTGCTTCTACTTTGTCCGATTTTTGTGAAACCATCTAGGTAATAGAACGTTTTTTTCTTTTCTGACCTGAAATAGTTGTACCATTCTATTTTGTTTCCAACCACCGATTGAACTGGATTTTCATTAGAATCTTGGAGGATGTTGTTTTGTTTTTTGTTCCGAATAAAAAATAGTAGAGAAAGGGCAGTGAATAAAGTAATACCGAACAAAAACGAGACTACATAAAAGGTAATGATCCATGGGTCTGTTTGTTCTTCTGTGTATTGAAAGCGGACAAATTTATAGGTGAAAAATAGGATAAACGTAATGGGTAAAATCGAATTGTTGATGCAAAATTTTAAAAATGGTGATTTCACAAGGCAAAGAAAGGAATAGCGCGGTCCTAATTTGATATAACTATAAGTTTGAAAACCCATGATGAAACCTCCAAGTGAAATTCCTAAAAGAAAAAAGGATAATCCACTGACATTACCTAAATATTCAGGGCTGTAGAATAACAAAGGTATTCCGAAGGCATTTCCGAGTGAATCGTTGGCAATTAAAAAAAGGATAATCCAATAAAAAAGACTGATTAAATTGTATTTTATTAGGCCGAAAACCAATTCGAATGGAAAGAATTTTTTCCAATTAGAGAATTTTAGGTAAGTGAAAAATTTCAGCATTAATTAAATATAGTAAAAATTATTCAATCTGATGAATGATGTCGAAGATAAAATAAGCAAGTGATTTTCCAACGATTTT
>JALRIV010000082.1 GCA_023255275.1 Crocinitomicaceae bacterium
CCAACAAATTGCCAGTAAGACTCTGGATTATAAGGATTTCCGAAGTTTAAGCAATTGGTAATTGCGCTTGGTTCTCCACCTGCACAAGTAATATTTCGAGCTGCTTCAGATACTGCAATCATGGTTCCAATTTCTGGATCTGCATTCACATAACGCGAGTTACAATCTACCGTCATGGCTAAAGCTTTATTGGTTCCTTTAATGTTCACCACGCCAGCATCCGAAGGACGATTAGTTGTCATATTTTTAGTCCCTACCATCGAATCGTATTGTTCGTAAACCCATCTTTTAGAGGCGATATTCGGGTGTTGCAATAAGAAAAATGCCACTTTTTTCAAATCTTCAGGTTGTTCAACTTGATCGATGTGGAATTTCTTAAACTCTTGGTAATAAGCTGGTTCTTTGTATTCTCTTTCATATTGAGGAGCTCCACCTCCTAACACTAAAGATTGACAAGGAACATCACCTACCAATTCTCCGTTCATAAAATAGCGAACGCGGTCTGAATCCGTAACCACACCAATTTCTTCAGCGTGTAAATCCCATTTATCAAAAATACCTTTTACGATATGTTCTTTTCCTTTTTCAACCACCACCAACATACGTTCTTGCGATTCAGAAAGTAAAATTTCGTAAGGCAACATATTTTCTTGTCTTGTAGGAACACGATCAAGATGAATATCCATCCCTACGTTTCCTGCAGCACTCATTTCATTGGTTGAACAAGTAATCCCTGCTGCACCCATATCCTGCATACCGCGAATACAATCGGTTTCAGCCAATTCCATCGTAGCTTCCAACAACAATTTCTCCATAAATGGATCTCCTACCTGAACAGAAGGTAAATCATTTGCGGAATCTTCAGTAATATCTTTAGATGCAAACGCAGCACCTGCAATTCCGTCTTTACCTGTTGATGAACCAACAATAAATACTGGATTTCCCGGACCTGTTGCTTTTGCAGAGATCATTTTAGAAGAATCGATAATACCCGCTGAAAAAGCATTTACTAACGGATTGGTATTGTACGAATCGTCAAAAAACACTTCACCTCCTACAATCGGAATACCAAAAGCATTTCCATAATCACCAATTCCTTTAGTCACCCCTTTCACCAACCACTTGGTACGATCGTTTTCAATATTTCCGAAACGTAATGAATTCAATTGAGCGATTGGACGAGCACCCATCGTAAAAATATCGCGATTAATCCCTCCAACACCAGTTGCAGCTCCTTGATAAGGCTCAAGTGCACTTGGGTGATTGTGAGACTCAATTTTAAAAACACATCCTAATCCGTCACCAATAGCAACTAATCCTGCGTTTTCTTCACCGGCTTTTACCAACATGTGTGGACCATCTTTTGGTAATTTTTTCAACCAAAGAATAGAGTTTTTGTAAGAACAATGTTCAGACCACATCACTGAATACACAGCGGTTTCTGTGAAATTAGGTGTACGACCTAAAATCTCTTTGATCATTTCAAATTCATCTGCTCGCAATCCTAAATCGATTGCTTGTTCTAAGGTTGCTTCTTGCTGTAATGTGTTTTCCATTGCTTAAAATTATGCCTTGCAAAAGTAAGTATATTTCTTTTGAAATGAAAACAAAATGTAGCCAAGTCACAGATTTTATTGACAATTTAATTAACATTCAAAAATCCAAGTAACCCGAAAAAACATGAGTGAAAAGCGCTCTAAAATGAACCTTTCATATTAAAATATTTTTTTATCTTCGCAACTCATTATTATTTGATCAAAAAATGAATTACGATATTATTGTCATTGGTAGTGGGCCTGGAGGCTATGTTACTGCCATCAGAGCGTCACAATTAGGATTGAAGACAGCCATTATTGAAAGAGAATCTCTTGGAGGTATTTGTTTAAATTGGGGTTGTATTCCGACCAAAGCCTTACTGAAAAGTGCAAATGTCTTTGAATACTTAACCCATGCCAAAGATTATGGTATCGAAGTGAAAGAAGCGAAAGCTGATTTTAGCGCGATGGTTGATCGCAGTAGAGGTGTTGCTAGTGGCATGAGTGCTGGAATTCAATTTTTGATGAAAAAAAATAAAATTGATGTCCTCAAAGGATTTGGTGTTTTAAAACCAGGAAAGAAAGTGGCAGTTACCGGTGAAGATGGTAAAGTAACGGAATACAGCGCCGATAAAGGAATCATTATCGCAACAGGTGCTCGTTCTAGAGAATTGCCAAACCTACCTCAAGATGGTGAAAAAATCATCGGATACCGTCAAGCAATGACTTTAAAAACGCAACCTAAGAAATTAGTAGTTGTGGGTTCTGGTGCCATTGGGGTTGAATTTGCTTATTTCTACAATGCGATCGGTACAGAAGTTACCGTAGTTGAATATTTGCCAAATATCGTCCCTATTGAAGACGAAGAAGTTTCAAAACAATTGGAGAAATCATTCAAAAAAGCAGGAATCAATGTCATGACCAATGCTTCTGTTGAATCCGTAGACACAAAAGGAAAAGGATGTGTAGTAACGGTAAAAACAGCGAAAGGTGAAGAGAAAATTGAATGTGATGTGGTACTATCTGCGGTAGGAATCGCTGCTAATATCGAAAACATTGGATTAGAAGATCTTGGAATCGTGGTGGACAAAGGGCGTATTTTAGTAAATGATTACTACCAAACCAATATCCCAGGATATTACGCTATTGGAGATGTAATTCCAACGGCAGCATTGGCACACGTTGCGTCTGCAGAAGGTATCATTTGTGTGGAGAAAATTGCAGGACATCACCCAGAGCCATTGGATTACGGAAATATCCCAGGATGTACGTATTGCTCTCCAGAGGTTGCTTCTGTTGGTATGACAGAAAAAGCGGCCAAGGAAGCGGGTAGAGATATCAAAATTGGTAAATTCCCATTCTCAGCATCTGGTAAAGCGAGTGCTGCTGGAGCAAAAGATGGATTTGTGAAATTGATTTTTGATGCAAAATACGGAGAGTTATTGGGTGCACATATGATTGGTGCAAACGTGACCGAAATGGTAGCTGAAATTGTAGCGATTCGTAAATTAGAAACTACCGGAGAGGAATTAATTAAAACCGTTCACCCTCACCCAACCATGTCGGAAGCGATCATGGAGGCGGCGGCTGCTGCTTACGGAGAGGTGATCCATTTATAAGAAACATGAATTGTTTGAAAACCGGTAGCGAAAGTTATCGGTTTTTTTTTTGGCTGCCTAATCGGTCTACGGCTTTTACACGGTAAGCCGCCTAGGCCCGGACAGAGGCACCTTCATGTCTTAAAAATCTTTTAAAAAAATACAAATATTGATTTTAAAGTCTATACCATTGAACATATATCGGTACGCCTGGCTTTCTGTATCACCCGTAGAATGGGATTTACAGAAACCAACTTGTTTTAAAGAATAGTTTCTAGATCGATATAAAGGGGTAGAAAGCGTGGTAAAATTCATTACCCTAAATTTAAACATATTACCGATTGGAAGGTACAAACTCTCTAATTTTTTGACACGATTCATGAAACCTAACACGAACTTAAAATGTTGAGCAAAAAAAAGGAGGTAACTGCGTACCTCCTTTGAATTACTATGTATTCGGGATTATTTCCCTTTCAATTCCATGGCTTTAAGCGTATTGATCATCAAACTAGCGATGGTCATTGGACCTACACCTCCAGGAACCGGAGTGATGTGTGAGGCCTTTTTCGATACCTCATCAAAATCAACATCACCTTTCAATCGCCATCCTCGAGCACGCGATGGATCTTCAACACGGGTTGTCCCAACATCAATCACTACTGCACCTTCTTTTACCATATCTGCCGTAACAAAACCTGGTCGACCAATTGCCGCAATCAAAATATCCGCTTGCTGACAGATTTCTTTTAAATTTTCAGTTTTAGAATGCGCCAAAGTAACGGTACAATTTCCTGGATTGGAATTTCTTGCCAATAAAATACTCAAAGGTGTACCCACAATGTTAGAGCGACCAATAATCACACATTTTTTACCTTCCGTTTCGATATGATTTCTTTTCAACAACTCCACTATTCCAGCCGGAGTGGCAGGTAAAAACCCTGGAAGATTAAGCACCATATTTCCTAAATTCACAGGATGAAATCCATCCACATCTTTCTTAGGATCAATAGCTTGTGTAATTTTCAACTCATCAATATGTGCTGGCAAAGGCAATTGCACAATAAATCCATCGATAGACTTATCTTCATTTAAGGATTGTACTTTAGCCAATAAAATATCTTCTGGCACTGAATCATCGTAGCGAATCAAAGTACTCTCGAATCCAATTTGATCACAAGCTTTAACTTTCGCTCCTACGTAAGTCAGACTTCCCCCATCATTACCTACCAAAATAGCAGCCAGATGAGGAATTTTTTTTCCCTCTTTTTTCCTTTGCAACACGGCTTCGGAAAGCTCCTTGCGTATTTCTTCGGATGTATGTCTACCGTCTAATAGCTTCATTTTTCTTTGTTTTATTGCGCAGCTGGCATTTGCATTTCCTCCTTAACAAAGGAGCCTTCTTTTGCAAAATCAATCAACTCGATCAAGAAACATAAAGATTCCTTACCACCTTGTTCACCATAGGCTAAATTCCAAGGGACATAAATTCGGTACTTCCCTCCTTTTCTCATTTTCGGTAAAGCGTATGACCAACCTGGAATTACACCTCCATTTAACTTTAAGGCAACAGCCTCAGTTTTACCGGTTTGCTTTTTCATTGCATAACTGCTTTGCACGGTGTCACCAGTAGCATTGGTAAGGATGTATTCCACTTTTACATCGTCTGTTGGAGCAGGCATTGCCCCTTTTCCTTCTTGTACTACCTGCATTAAAATCCCATTGTCAAATTTTTGAATTCCCGGAATTTGTTTTGCTTTGGCCATCATTTTGTTTCCATTTCTCACGTTGATGTCTGAAATGAAACTTTGAATCAACTGTTGCTTTTCTTCTTGAGAAACAATCGTGTCCTTTTTATGTAAACCGTGTAAAAAACCTTTTTTCACATACTCCACGTTTAAATCACCGAATGCATCCATTCTTTTTAAATCGCGATAAAAAGAGTACGCGGTCATTCTACCTAGACAAATTGCTCCATCCTTAGCATAAGTTGAGTCGAAATCTTGGTAATAAGGACCAAATAATTTTTTAAACGTTTCTTCGCAATTATCCGGTTTTGTGGCATTTAAATTCATGTTAAATCCTTCGGCGATAAAATCCTTATTCAAACGTTCCACATTTTTGTCATTAGAACCCACCAAGGATTGAGCATTCATTGAACCAAGCACATAAGACACCTTATCTTTATTATTTGAAAACGTAATGACTTCGTCTTCTTGGTTCGCTTTATCCCCACCGCAAGCGCTTAATACCAAAGCAACTACTGCAAATACTAGAAATTTTTTCATAATTAACCGATAGAAATTAATTCAACATCAAAAATTAAAGCCATGTAAGGCTGAATTGCACCTCCTGGATGTGGATTTGCACCATAAGCTAAATCTTGTGGGATATACAATCTAAACTTTGATCCTTCTGGCATCAATTGTAACGCTTCCGTCCAACCTTTAATTACTTGATGCACCCCAAAAGTAGCAGGAGTCCCTCTCGAAACTGAACTATCGAAAACAGTCCCGTCAATTAAGGTTCCGTGATAATGCACGGTAACGCTATCCGTTGAAGCAGGTTTGTTACCCTCACCCATGACTATAACCTCATATTGTAAACCAGAATCGGTAGTAATTACCCCTTCTTTTTTGGCATTTTCAGTTAAAAAAGCTTGACCTTCCTCTTGGTTCTTGATGTATTTTTGTTCCCCAATTTTCTGAATGTAGTTTTGAATGATTTGATTTGCTTCCTCATCAGAGTATTGCAATGATCTACCTTCAAAAACATCTTTTAGTGCTTCTGCAATATGTTCAGGTGAAAGTTGATTTAAATCTTGATGAATTAAGCTTCCTGCTACACTCATACCGATGCAGTAACTTACTGCTTTAATGTCTTCGCTCATGTAATAAAATTTGTGCAAAGATAATGAAATACAAAGATATTTCACCTACAATCAAACGATTGAATCTCTTTTTTTCAACAGAGGGTATCTGTAATACGTTGCGTCACCATTTGATGAATTCGTTTATTGATATCCTTAATGTTAACCAGGTAAAAGTGAAGTTCTTCGGCGCTAAAAAAGGCCACTACCACGCCCACCATAAATTGCTTGAATATTGGATTTTTCTGGATCAACACACGAATAAGGCTGCGTTTTTGAATGCTGGAAAGCTCCTTTAATCGAACCAGGTGGGATTCAAAATGATGTTTAAAATAGCTGATGATTAACTCGTGTTGAAACTTAAGAATCGGACGAATACATTGATTTTGAAACGCTTCAATAGGCACATCAGTGGGAGTTGAAAAAATCAAGGGTAAACGCGATTTAAAATCTGTAATTTCTTTGTCTCTTTCTGTGCTCATGACTCTTCAACAAAAGCGATTAAAAAATGTTCAAATAATCTTCAAATCCATCAGCATTAGCCAAATCAATTAGTGAAGAATCCTTATATTTGCATCAAAAAAACAAGTAACATGGAATTAGCAAAGACCTATGAGCCTCAAAAGGCAGAAGAGAAATGGTACGCACATTGGATGCAAAAAAACTATTTTCACTCTACACCTGACCACCGAGAAGCTTACACTGTCGTCATTCCACCACCTAATGTTACTGGTGTTTTACACATGGGACACATGTTGAACAATACCATTCAAGATGTTTTAGTTCGAAGAGCAAGAATGTTGGGTAAAAACGCTTGTTGGGTTCCTGGAACGGATCATGCTTCCATCGCAACCGAAGCGAAAGTAGTTCAGAAATTGCGTCAAGAAGGCATCAAGAAATCAGATTTAACCCGCGAGGAATTTTTGAAGCATGCTTTCGAATGGAAAGATAAACATGGGGGAATTATTCTAGATCAATTAAAAAAATTAGGTGCATCATGTGATTGGGAACGCACCGCTTTCACCATGGACCCTAGTTATTCTGATTCCGTTTTAGACGTGTTCATGGATTTGTACAAAAAAGGTAAAATCTACCGTGGCGTAAGAATGGTGAACTGGGATCCAGAAGCTTTAACGGCGCTATCCGATGAGGAAGTAATGCATAAGGAAGTAAATTCAAAACTTTTTAATGTACGTTATAAAATTGCAGGATCAGACGATCAATGGTTAGTGATTGCTACCACCCGACCAGAAACCATCTTAGGAGATAGCGCAATTTGTATTCATCCGGATGATGAGCGTTACAAACATTTGCATGGAAAGCAAGTCATTGTGCCCATCGCAAACAGAACCATTCCAATTATTTTGGACGAATATGTGGATCGTGAATTTGGAACGGGTTGTTTGAAAGTTACTCCTGCTCACGATGTGAACGATTATGAATTGGGTAAAAAACATCAATTAGAAACAATCGATATTTTAAATGCTAACGGTACCTTGAACGAAAATGGCTTGCATTATGCTGGAAAAGATCGTTTTGAGGTGCGAAAAGCCATCGAAAAAGAACTTTACGATAAAGGATATTTAGTAAAAACCGAGGATCACATCAATAAAATTGGATATTCGGAAAGAACCAACGCTGTTATTGAACCTAGATTGTCGTTGCAATGGTTTGTCAACATGAAAGAATTGGCTAAACCCGCTTTGGATAATGTTGAAAACGGTAACATTCAATTTTACCCGGAAAAATTCAAAAACACCTATCGCCATTGGATGGAAAACATCAAAGATTGGTGTATTTCTCGACAATTGTGGTGGGGACATCAAATTCCAGCTTGGTATTTTGGAGAAGGAACAGAGGATTATGTGGTCGCTAAAACCGCTGAGGAGGCATTAGTGGAAATCAAAGCAAAAACGGGTAAAACCCTTAGTATTGATCAAATTAAACAAGATGAAGATGTATTGGATACTTGGTTCTCTTCATGGTTATGGCCTATTTCAGTTTTTGAGGGTTTAACTAAACCTGGAAATGAAGAAATCAAGTACTATTATCCGACCAACGACTTGGTAACGGCTCCTGAAATTATGTTTTTCTGGGTGGCTAGAATGATCATTGCAGGTTACGAATACTTAGGCGATCTTCCTTTTAAAAACGTTTATTACACGGGGATCGTTAGGGATAAATTGGGTCGAAAAATGTCAAAATCATTAGGGAACTCACCTGACCCAATCGACTTGATCAACCAATATGGTGCTGATGGAGTTCGCATGGGGATTTTGATCTCTTCGCCTGCAGGTAATGATTTACCTTTTGATGTTTCACAATGTGAGCAAGGACGAAACTTTACCAATAAAATCTGGAATGCTTACCGTTTGGTTTCATCTTGGGAGGTTCGCGAAATCGAACAACCCAAAGCTTCTGAAAAGGCTATTCAATGGTTTGAAGCTAAATTCAATCAACAATTGAAAGAAATCAACGAATCGTTTGATAAATTCCGAATTTCAGAAGCTTTAATGGCCATTTACAAGTTGGTTTGGGATGATTTCTGTTCATGGTACTTAGAAATGGTAAAACCGGGATATGAGCAACCTATCGATGCGATTACCTTGGAGAAAACAAAAGATTTCTTTGAGAAATTGTTAAAAATACTTCAACCTTTCACTCCATTTGTCGCGGAAGAGCTGTGGCATGCCATTCGAACGCGCCAAGAGGGTGAAGATATTATTGTAGCCGCATGGCCTGAATTGGAAACTGTTAATACAGAAGTGATCGCTTCCTTTGAAAGAGCGGAAGAAATCATTACCCAAATCAGAAACGTAAGAAAGAAAAACAACATCGCGAACAAAGTTAAAGTGGATTTATTCGTCAAAGAAAATCAACAACGAGATGCTTCTTTCGATAGCGTCATCATCAAAATGGGTAATTTAGCGCAATTTGAAACCACAAATGATAAAGTGAATAATGCCAACTCATTTATCGCTCA
>JALRIV010000083.1 GCA_023255275.1 Crocinitomicaceae bacterium
GGTTTGTTCGGGGTTTCCTGTGATACTCAACGCTACAGGAGGAGGAACTTATCAATGGCAATCTACAACTTCTACTAATTTCTTTGGAACACCTACTGGGTGGGCAAATATCGGTGGAGCTACATCATCAACTTATACAGCCTCACCCAGCAGTACGATTTATTACAAAGTTATTGTAACAAATGCAGCTGGTTGTCAAGGTACTGACTATATAAAAGTTACTATAGGTTCAGGTGCATTTGGTATAACAGCCCCACCTTTTATTTGTGAAGGGGCTTCGGGTACATTAAGTTTACCCGCAAGTTTGACACAATATACTTGGTCTGTTGGGGGAACCCCAGTTGGAACGGCGAATGCTCCACTTACAATTTCACCCACAACTACAACGACTTATTCAGTAAATAGTACTACACCTGGTTGCACAGGAACTGCAAGTGTTACAGTTTCAGTTCATCCCGCACTGTCTTTAAATATTTCAGCGAATCCAACAAGCGCTTGCGTTGGGGTTCCTGTTGTATTGAGTAGTGTAGGCCCTACTAATTCTTCGATTAATGTTACCGAAAATTTTGAAGGGGCAACTCAAGGATTTACTTTGGTTAATGGGGATTATAATAAATGGTATCATGGTACAGCAGTATTTGCTTCTGGCTCAAAGGGATTATACATTGGTACTGCATCTAATAATAACAATTACAATTTAAGTCATACTTTTTTAGGCTTTCCGATTTCTCATGCGGCAACCAACTTTGCTTACAAAGACTATGCTGTAACAAGCTATTGTGACGCCACCCTTAGTTTTAAATGGAAATGTTTAGGGAGTGCAGGCAATGCTGAGTTAAGGGTATGGGCAGTCCCTAATTCATTCATTCCAACTGCTGGAACGCAAATTACAGCAAGTAGCAATAATATTTTATTAGGCGGACCCTATTATGGGCAAACAACCTATCAATCGGCTAGTTTTTCCTTATCCCAATTCGCAAATTCAACAGTTCGAGTAGTTTTTGAATGGAGAAATACAGGTACAGATATTCTTTCAACTGCTCCTGGTCCTTTTACTCCAGCGGCATCGATTGATGACATCGTATTTAATGACAATACAACGTTTAATTATGCTTGGACTTCTTCCCCAGCTGGTTTTTCTGCTTCAACAATTAATGCAACCGCCACCCCAACTTCAGCAACTACCTATTCATTATCTGTTACAAGATGTGATGGTTGTCCTATTAGTAAAAGTGTATTAATAACTGATTGTACTACACTCCCTGTTGAATTAAGTGCTTTTGAGGGTGAAAATTTCAATATAACAACCAATAAGTTGACCTGGACTACTGAAACAGAACGTTTCAACGATTTCTTCTTGTTGGAGCGCTCAGTGGATATGGTCAATTGGGAAAATGTAGCTTTGGTTGATGGGAATGGCACCACAAATGAGCTCTCCTTTTATCAACATTGGGATAACCAATTTGAAGCGCAAATCAATTATTATCGATTGACCCAAGTTGATTTCGATGGTACAAGAAAAACATTGGATCAAATGGTGTCGATTGATAATCGTCCTGATCATAAAGAAATCGTAAGAATTACCAACCTTCTTGGCCAAGATATTCCGATGGATGCGCCTGGAGTGAAAATCATCTTGTATAAAGATGGCACCACGCGCAAAACCTACGGAAACTAAAAAACAAAACAACTATTAGGGAACGGGGAAGGCGAAAGTCTTCCCCGTTTTTTTTTATTGGCACATATTTTGTAAATTTATGTTTTGTAAAAATGTACATGATGAAAAATTATATAGCACTTTTTTTAGGATTATCTGGTTTCCAATTTGCTGTTGCTCAGCGACCGTTTGATCAACAAATGGAAAAATGGAATCAAGAATTGTCGGCTTGGGACCAGCAAAAGGGATCTTGGGTAGCACAAAGTTTTTCAGCGTATGCCAATCAAACGGCTTTCCCTACGAGAACGTTTAATGAACAACATACGTTATCGGAGGTTTTGCCATCCTTGCCGAATACTTTTCAACGTGAATTTGATTCGGTTGTTCGTGCCGAAAGCAGTCAGCCAGGTGATGATCAAGCGCGCTGGCAACGTTTAGCTGGTTTAAGCAATCGCAATCGTTGTACACCTAGAACGGGAAGATCATACGGTGATCCGCACATGGTTTCCTATGATAATGTGTCTTATTCTTTCCAAACGGTAGGTGAATTTACCTTGACCCAATCCGATGATCGTTCGTGCATTGTTCAAACACGCCAACGTCCAAACGGGGGAGATTTTTCCTTAAATACCGCAGTTGCCATGCAAGTCAACGGTGACCGGGTGACCATTTACGCCAATGAAAAGCCAGACGGGCATAGTGCCGCTCTTCGCGTAAATGGAGAGCCTCAAGTGGTTCGAAACGGAATTGTTTATCTAAATCATGGAGGGGTAATTCGCTACACCACCAATCAATATCAAGTGACCTGGCCAAGTGGCGAAAAATTAGTCGCTGAGGTAAGAAGGAATGGATCAATGGGATTTTTGAATATCACCATGGAGGCTTATCCATGTGTAACGAATTATGAGGGCTTGCTAGGGAATGGAAACGGAGAACAAGCCGATGATTTTACGGGGAAAGACCCTAATCGTTTGGCCTCTTTTCGCTCTATCGGAATTTTTTCAGAAGGTGCTTTTGGTCAAACATCACGCTCAGTGGAAGAAGAATATCTGCAATTTTTAACACGTGATTTTGCCGACGATTGGCGCGTAACCCAAGCAACTTCACTCTTTGAATACGCTCCAGGTGAATCTACGTTGTCGTATACCGATTACACGTATCCAAGAATTCATCGTACAGTAAATGACATGGATCCGAATCAAAGACGTACCGCTGAACGTCATTGTCGTGAAAGGGGTATTCAAGACCGCGATTTACAAGGCTGTATTTACGATCGTGGCTTCTTAAATATTCCTCCGTCACCAACGCCTAGAACGGTAGATTTGGGTGGAAGAACCATTCAAACAGAAAGAGTTCCATTTGGTCGTTTTGATGGTGGGAATACTCCGCCACCCACTCGAGGTTCAAATCCGGGCACAATTGATCGCAGTACGAATCCAGGAAGAGTAAATCCTGATGCAACCATGGAGGAAAGAAATCCGACAGTTAAAGATCCTGATTTAAGAGTTACCGATCCTGAAGGGGGGACAAGTAAAGCGCCTAGCGTGGAACGTAAAAACGAACCTACCGTGGCTCCAGTTACTACCCCAGAACGCAAAGTACCTTCGTCAACTAGGACGATTGAGGTTAATCCTTCGAGAACGACAACACCAAGTTCAACGCCTCGTGTGAGTGCTCCTAAAACACCAACTCCAATTAGGACAACCACGCCGATTAGAACACCAAGTAGACCCTAATTGATGCTTCGTTTGTTTCCAATTCAGCAAAAAGAAGAGCTGCTTGTCATTCATCAAATGGCGCATCGCATTTGGCCTGTCACATACGATTATATGCTGTCTCAGGAGCAAATTGCCTACATGCTTGAATGGATGTATGCGCCAGATGTGTTAAAGAGTCAGTTCGAAAAGGGTCAGCTTTTTTATCGGATTCAGAAGCAAGATGAGCTTATCGGCTTTGTTGCCCTAGAACCTAATTTTCAAAATGAAGAAACGATCAAGTTGCAAAAGTTTTATTTTTTACCAGAATACCAAAATCAAGGGTTTGGTTCTAAGATTTTCCTGCAACTATTCGATTTAGCCCAGCAATTGGGTTTTAAGAGACTGATTCTAAATGTCAACAAAACGAATAAAGCGCTACCTTTTTACTTGAAGCATGGAATGGAAATAATCGATGAAGGTGTTTTTGATATTGGACAAGGTTACGTGATGGATGATTTTATCCTTTAGAAAATTTGGTCCTAATTTTGTTCATCTTGTTTTAAGGAATGGTCAACTTTTTTCAAGACCTCAAAAAACGCACTTCCAAAGGCTCGAATAATTGGTTTTTTTAAAAATTGATATACCGGTAAATCAAGTGCTTCTCCACAAGCACAAGCCGGGGCGCAAATTTCCCATTCATTGAACATGAGTGCTTTTTTGCCCTCATATTGCATTACTCTGATGGGGTATAAGTGACACGAAATCGGTTTTAAAAGTTTTGTTTTCCCTGCTTGGTGAGCTGCCTCAATGGCACATTTGGTAATTCCATTTTCGTCGAAAAAAACAAATGCACATTCTTTGCCGTTGACAAGGCTTGTCACAGCCTCGTTCTCTTCATCCATGTAAAACACACCTTGTTGATTAACCACATCAATACCTTCTTTACGCATGAACGGTTTTATGCCTTCTAAATCTTCTTCAAGGATATCAATTTCCGCTAAAGTGATTGGAGCGCCAGAATCTCCCTCTATGCAACATGCTCCTCTACAAGCGTTTAAATCACACGCAAATTTCTTATCGAATAGTTGTGTGGATATGATATGATTTTCAACCTCAATTAACATGTTTGATGTTTTGACAAAGGTCTAAAAAAAAATCAACTTATCTTAAAAATTGATGTTAAATGCCGCTTGCCTAAATTATCTGGTCAAAAATTCTTTGAAATTCAGAAAATTATATTAAATTTGCATCATCATTAAAAGGGATGAAGAAATGAGGGGACGAAAGTCCCCTCTTTTTATACGTTATGATTAGTAAGAAAAAAGTAATAGAATTGATTGATGAGCGCTTTGCCGAATTGGACAGAGGCTTATTTTTGGTTTCGTTAGAAATTTCAGTCAATAACATCATTTCTGTTGAAATAGATCGTGAAGAGGGGAATGTTTCGATTGATGATTGCATGCGCGTTTCTAGGAATGTAGAGCATAATCTTGATCGAGAGGAGCAAGACTTTGAATTGCAAGTTTCTTCTGCGGGATTGGATAAGCCGTTGCGCGTAGCCAAACAATTTTACAAAAACATCGGAAAGGAAGTGGTCGTAAAATTGTTGAATAATGAAAAAAAGACTGGAATTTTAAAAGCTTACGATGAAACGAGTTTAACCCTCGAGGAATCTAGAATGGAGAAGTTAGAAGGAAAGAAAAAAAAGGAATTAATTGTGGAGCAACATGTGTTCCCTTTAAGTAGTATAAAAGATACAAAAATTGTTATTTCATTTAAATAGGTAAATTATATGAATAGCCTTGAATTAGTTGATTCGTTTTCAGAATTTAAAGAATTAAAAAGCATCGATAAACAAACGATGCAACATGTTTTGGAAGATGTTTTCCGAGCGATGTTAAAGAAGAAATTTAACACAGATGAGCATATTGACATCATTGTTAATATTGATAAAGGTGACGTCCAAATCTTTTTAAACAAAGAAATCGTTGATGACGGTGAAGTGGAAGATCCAAATACAGAAATTGCATATTCTGATGCGATTAAAATAGAGCCTGATTTTGAAATTGGTGAGGAGGTAACGGAAGAGTTTAAATTTGCAGACTTCGGTCGTAGAAATATTCTGTCTTTGCGTCAAAACTTGATTTCTAGAATCATGGAATTGGAGAAAGATAACTTATACAAAATCTACAAAGAAAGAATTGGAGAGATTGTTACCGGTGAAGTTTACCAAGTTTGGAAGAAAGAAATCATGGTCTTAGACGATGAGAACAATGAATTGATTTTACCAAAATCAGAGCAAATCCCATCGGATTACTTCAAAAAAGGAGAATCCATTCGTGCGGTTGTTGCCAAAGTAGATATGCGAAACAGCAGTCCAGTGATCATTCTTTCGAGAACAGCTCCAGAGTTTTTAGAGCGTTTATTTGAGTTAGAAGTTCCTGAGGTATTCGATGGTTTAATCACCATTAAGAAAATCGTTCGCGAGCCAGGAGAAAGGGCTAAGGTTGCTGTTGAATCGTACGATGATCGTATCGATCCAGTTGGAGCTTGTGTGGGAATGAAAGGTTCTCGTATTCATGGCATCGTTCGCGAATTACGCAACGAAAATATTGACGTAATCAATTATACAAACAACTCACAGTTGTTGATTCAACGTTCCTTATCTCCAGCTAAAATCACGTCCATCGAAATTAACGAGGAGGAGAAGAGAGCAAAAGTATTCTTAAAACCAGACCAAGTTTCGTTAGCTATTGGTAAAGGAGGAAACAACATTAAGTTAGCTGGAAAGTTATGCGGCTATGAATTAGACGTATATCGTGATGGCGAAGTGGATGTGGAAGATGTTGACTTAGAAGAATTTGTGGATGAAATTGATAACTGGATTATCGATGAATTAAAAGCAATCGGATGCGACACTGCGAAATCTGTTTTAGAGATTGGCGTGGCGGATTTAATTTTACGTACGGATTTAGAAGAAGAAACCATTGAGGAGGTATTCAAGATTTTACGTGCGGAATTTGAATAAAACAAAACAAATTATATAACAAATCTGAATAACGGAGGAGTAATATTTATGGCAGGAAAACCAATAAGATTAGGGAAAGCAGCAGGTGAGCTCAATGTAGGAGTGGCCACTTTAGTAGAATTTCTAGATTCCAAAGGAATTAAAATTGATGTTAATCCAAACACGAAGTTGGAGGGGGAGCATTATGAAATTTTGCAAAAGGAATTTGCTGCTGATCAAACCCTGAAAGAACAAGCGAAATTAACCTCGATCAAGCGAGAAAAGAGAGAATCCATCTCGATCCGTGAGGTAAAAGAAGATCCGAAACCGGTAGATTCTAATGATGATGATTCAGAGCCAATTTCCATTGAGGAGATTAAACGTAGTGTGTTTGAAACATCCACTGCACCAATAGAAAAAGCCAAAGAAACGGTGACTAATGATGCGGAAGATAAACCTGCGGTAGCTGAATCTAAAGCAAACGAAGAGACACCTTCTAGTGAAGCAAATGAACATTCAGATGCGAAAACGATTGGTGATGGTGATGTTCAGGTTCAAGTAATAGGAAAAATAGATTTGGATAAAATCAATTCCAAAACTAGACCTGACAAAAAGGTGGTTGATCCTTCAGAAAAGAAAAAAGAATACAAAAAACCAGTTCTTCCGCCACCTCCACCTAGAAAAGTAGAGGAGCCTATTAAAGAGGCAGCGGTTCCTGAAGAACCTATGGAAATTGAGACGATTCGAGCTGAACGTCAAGTTTTATCTGGACCAACTGTATTAGGGAAAATTGATCTTCCTGTCGATCGACCTAAGACACCAGGTGGGTTTAATAAAGCGCAAAACGCAGCAGCAAATGCGGATCGCAAGAAAAGAAAACGCATTAAAAAAGTTGAAAATGCGAAGCCAGGCGAAGCTGGGGCAGCAAATCAAGCGAATGCAAAACCAGGTGGATATCAAGGTAACAAACCGAATAACAATAATTTCAAGAAAGGTAAAGTTGACAAACCTGAAATTACAGAGAAAGATATTCAAAAAGAAATTAAAGATACATTGGCTCGATTATCCAATCAAGGAAGTAAATCGAAGGCCTCTAAAAATCGTAGAGCAAAAAGAGATACCGTTGCACAGCGAAGAATGGAAGAGCTTGCCGAGCAAGAATTAGAACAAAAAGTATTAAAACTGACAGAGTTTGTTACTGTTTCTGAGTTAGCTTCCATGATGAATGTACAGCCCACACAAGTCATTTCAGCTTGTATGTCATTGGGTATTTTTGCATCCATCAACCAACGTTTGGATGCGGAAACGATTCAAATTGTTGCAGATGAATTCGGTTTCGAGGCTGAATTTGTCAGTGCAGAGGTTCAAGAATCGATTCCTGTAGTTGAGGATAAAGAAGAAGATTTAGTGCCACGTCCTCCAATTATTACGGTAATGGGACACGTAGATCACGGTAAAACTTCCTTATTGGATAAAATTCGTAATGCAAATGTAACTCAAGGTGAAGCGGGTGGTATTACCCAGCACATTGGAGCATATTCCGTTACTTTGAAAGATGGTCGAAAAATGACCTTCTTAGATACACCAGGTCACGAAGCCTTTACGGCAATGCGTGCTCGTGGTGCTCAAGTAACCGATGTGGCAATCATTATTGTGGCTGCGGATGATGATGTGATGCCGCAAACGAAAGAGGCAATCTCTCACGCACAAGCTGCTGGCGTACCAATGATTTTCGCAATCAATAAAATCGATAAACCAGGTGCAAATCCTGACAAAATACGTGAACAACTTTCACAAATGAATATTTTGGTTGAGGATTGGGGTGGAAACTACCAAGTACAAGAAATCTCAGCGAAACAAAATTTAAATATCGACGAGTTACTTGAAAAAGTATTGTTGGAGGCAGAGATCTTAAATTTAAGAGCGAACCCTAATAAAAACGCGATAGGAACCGTAATTGAATCCTCATTAGATAAAGGGAAAGGTTTCATTACGAATATGTTAGTGGAATCAGGAACCATGAGAATTGGGGATGTGATCTTAGTTGGTCGTAACTACGGACGTGTCCGAGCAATGCACGATGAGCATGGAAAACCAGTGAAAGAAGCCGGTCCATCTCGACCAGTATCTGTATTGGGAATCAATGGTGCACCAAGCGCAGGTGACAAGTTCAATGTTATGGATGACGAGCGTGATGCTAAAAATATTGCGACGAAAAGAGAGCAATTACATAGAGAGCAAGGTCTTAGAACAACTAAACACATTACCTTAGATGAAATTGGTAGACGTCTTGCCATTGGTGATTTCAAAGAATTAAACATCATCGTTAAAGGGGATGTGGATGGTTCAATTGAAGCACTTGCTGACTCTTTATTGAACTTATCCATTGGAGAAATTGCGGTGAAAATTGTTCACAAAGGAGTTGGAGCAATCTCTGAGGCTGATGTGAACTTAGCAGCTGCTTCCGACGCGATTATCGTTGGATTCCAAGTTAGACCATCTTTAGCGGCTAGAAAATTAGCAGAACAAGAACAGATTGATATTCGTTTATATTCTGTCATCTATAAAGCAATTGAAGAAATTAAAGCGGCCATGGAGGGAATGTT
>JALRIV010000084.1 GCA_023255275.1 Crocinitomicaceae bacterium
AAACAAAGTAAAGTAGTATTGAAAGAAATTCGTTTTGGTCCCAACACCGACGACCACGATTTCAATTTCAAACTAGCACACGCGAAAAAATTCTTAGAGGAAGGTTCAAAAGTGAAAGCCTTTGTATTCTTTAGAGGACGTACGATTGTCTTCAAAGATCGAGGTGAGATTTTATTATTGAAATTTGCTCAAGAACTTGCCGAAGTTGGGGTAGTTGAACAATTACCAAAGCTTGAAGGTAAACGAATGATTATAATGATTAATCCGAAGAAGAAATAATTCGGATTTGAAGATTTTGATATAGAGGTAACCAATTAAAATTAAGAGAAATGCCAAAAATGAAAACTAAATCCAGTGCAAAGAAGCGATTCACGATCACTGGAAGCGGTAAAATCAAAAGAAAACACGCTTTTAAAAGTCACATCTTAACCAAGAAGACGAAAAAACAAAAGCGTAACTTGACGCACGCAGGATTAGTACATCCAGCAGATGTATCAAACATTAAATTACAATTGTGTATGAAGTAATCAGCTTTGCTGATGAAAACACAGGTTTACAAATTGTTTAACCCAGTAATGAGTAACTAAGACTTCTGAAACATTGAAGCACTCCTTATTAAAAAACTCAAAATTATGCCAAGATCGGTAAATCACGTAGCATCAAGAGCTCGTAGAAAAAACTTGATGAAATTAGCCAAAGGTTACTTTGGTAGAAGAAAAAACGTTTGGACAGTTGCAAAAAATGCAGTTGAAAAAGGTTTAAATTATGCTTACGAAGGTCGTAAACAAAAGAAAAGAAGTTTCCGTTCATTGTGGATTGCGCGTATTAACGCTGGTGCACGTGAGCATGGAATGAGCTATTCTCAATTTATTGGTGCAGTTCACAAAAGTGGAATCGAATTAAACCGTAAGGTTTTAGCTGATTTAGCTTTAAATCACCCAGAGGCTTTTAAAGCAGTTGTGGATACTGTAAAAAAATAAATCAACATTTTTAACTCTATATCAAAAAAAACCGGTCAATTAATGATCGGTTTTTTTTTATTTCCAATTTAATATAGATACATTTGTCCAAATTAAAAGTTATGAGTTCGGACGGAGTTTCTTCACACAAATTATCGATTGCAGGCGTACTAATTACCATTGGGATTGTTTTTGGCGATATAGGTACATCACCTTTATATGTATTTCAAGCCATTTCTGGACAAGGAAGTAATTTTTCACCTGCCATTATCATGGGTGGATTATCAGCCGTTATCTGGACACTCATTTTATTAACCACCATTAAATATATCTTTTTCGCATTAAATGCAGACAATAAAGGAGAAGGTGGAATTTTTGCTTTGTTTGCCTTGCTTAAAGATAGAAGAGTGAAGTGGGCAATTATCCCTGCATTAATTGGTTGTGCCACCTTACTAGCAGACGGTTTCATTACCCCATCTATTTCGATATCATCAGCTGTTGAGGGACTTAACAATATTTATCCAAATCTTCCTACCCTACCCATTGTTGCGACTATTATTGTCATTTTATTTATGGTACAACAATTTGGAACAGACGCTATTGGTAAGGCTTTTGGTCCTATCATGTTAATTTGGTTTTCATTTTTGGCTTATCTTGGATTAACAAATATTTCACATAACACAGAAATATTAAATGCGTTCAATCCATATTACATCTACAATATGGTCGTAAACACGGAAGGAGGATTCTTAGTGTTGGGATCTGTATTCCTGTGTACCACTGGTGCAGAAGCCTTGTATTCCGACTTAGGACACTGTGGAAGAAAAAATATTCGAGTTTCTTGGTCGTTAATGGGTACCATTTTAGTCATCAACTACCTGGGACAAGGCGCTTTAGTTTTGAGTGATGGATTTCAATTGGAAGAAAATCAGACCATATTTTATGCCATGGTCAGTAATGTTTCCCCTAAGTTAATACCTTGGGCGATCGCAATTGCCACTGCTGCTACCATTATTGCTTCACAAGCCTTAATCACCGGAGTTTTCACGTTAATGAATGAAGCCATTAAATTGAATTTATGGACGAACTTACGCGTTAAATACCCAACGGATCACAAAGGCCAAATTTATATTCCTTTCATCAATTGGTTTTTAATGATCGGATGTTTAATTGTGATTTTCATTTTCAAAAAAGCTGAAGCCATGGAGGCCTCCTATGGACTTGCCATTACCATAGATATGGTGATGACCAGTATTTTACTTGGCTTCTTGTTAATGTTGAAATACAAAAAAGCAAAAGGCGTATACATCTTTATCTTTGGAGTATTCCTCATTATAGAAGGTATTTTCTTGGCATCCAACCTAGGTAAAATTTTCGGTGGAGGAGCGTTTACCGTATTATTAGCGATCGGATTCTTTTCATTGCTCTATTTGTATTACAAGGCTCGTATTTTAAGAAAAAGTATCACCGAGTATGTTAAGATGAGTAACGTAGTACCTCTGTTAAAATCAGTAAGAGAGGATGATAAAATTCCTTTTGAAGCAACTAACTTGGTATACCCTACACGATCTGACACACCCAATAAATTAGACAATACTGTATTCTATTCCTTATTTAGAAAACAACCAAGAAAGGCAGGAATTGTATGGTTCTTGCACTTGGATATCCAAAATGAACCTTGGGGAGTGCATTATGCTGTTCATGAAATTATAGACAAGCAATGTTATTACGTATCGCTTCAATTAGGATTTAAGGAAGAGCATCGTATTGAATATATGATGCAGAAAATTCACGACAATATGGTCTTAAAGGGTGAAATTACTGGAGAAAGTGTATTTGATTGTGTGAAAGGTAAATTTGATAAATCAGACTTTAAATACGTCGTACTCAACTCTAGGGTTGCAACTGATAATAAATTAACCGCATTCGATAGTTTGTGTATCAAGGTTTATCGCTTTGTGAAAGCAACAGGATTACAACCGGCCGAAGATTTTGGATTAGATAAAACCAATGTAATCGTGGAATATATTCCTATAAGTGTCACGAAACAGTTTTACCAAGAGATGACAGAAGACTTTGAAGATTATTCCAATCCAGCTCCAAAAACAAGTATGTAGTTATTTTTTATTGGAGAGCCAACCTTTTTTGTAAAAATAGGATAATAGTCCTCCAGCAATAGTAATCATCGCCAATAAAACGATAGGATAACCATAGGTGGAATTTAATTCGGGCATGTGTTGAAAATTCATACCGTATAACCCTACGATAAAACTCAGTGGTATGAAAATCGTACTCACGATGGTTAACATTTTCATAATTTCATTCATGCGTTGTCCTTGAACCGCGTAATACATATTTGCTACTCCATCTAAAATTTGTTTATTAGCATCAATTTCTTCAAGCAAAACAAGACAATTCTCCTTTAAATCAGTAAAGTGATTTTTATTCGAATGCTCCAATAAATGAGACTCACAACGTTCCAATTGAAAAGTCATATCCCGCAAGGGAAGAATGATTTTGCGTAATTCAAGTAATTTCTTTTTCTCCCACTCAATATCCTTGTAAGAAAAATTCTTGTCTAATTCTTGAACCTTCACTTCAATTTCAATAATTCGTTCTGTAATGCTTTCGATTACTTCAAAGTAATTATCAATAATAGCATCTAACAAGCGAAACAAAAGGAAATCAGGACCTTTCAACCGGATCTTTCCTTTCTTTTTTTCAATTCGATTTCTAACCTCAATAAAATGATCAGAACGCTTTTGTTGAAAGGATAATAAATAATTTTTTCCAAGGATAAAACTAATTTGTTCTTGTTTTAAACCTTCTGAATCGCTCGCTCCTGGTAAAGCAGAACGGATAGAAAAATAAATATAGTTTGGGTATTCTTCCAATTTTGACCTACTTTTCTCAGTATAAATATCTTCAATGGTCAATTTATCTAAATGTAAATAATTACAAAACCGTTCGATAGATTCCTTATCTTTAATGGAATGAAAATTCAACCATGAAACTGCATCCTCAACTAAATATTCATTAAAACCCCCATGAGAGAAATATTCTTCAGACTCTTTAATTAAGAAATAAGAATCTGCATCGTATTTATAAAGTTGACATTTTGGATTTTTCATTACTTAAATTTAAGAAAGTTTTATTGCATATTATTTTTTTAAAAGAAAAAAAAGATTAATTTAGAAAATACTAAACTATTTATCATGAAAAAAATCACTATTTTACTTTTCTCCTTAGCATTAACTTCTATGTATGCTCAAAAAGTAGACATTCGCCTTTACGGTGGATTAGGTCTGTCTGAATTTTCTAACAAGAATACAAGTTTATTAGACAATTATGTTAACCACACTGAAAGTGTGTCTGGTATGCCTGGGGCTCAAGCCGGGTTTAAGTTGGGTTATGGACATCGCTTTTATATCGAACCTGGTGTGGAATGGTCTCAAGTTGTTTTAAAGGTGGTGAACAAATCTAATGTAAACGATTCTGTTTATGAGGACAATGCAAAAATGAATATGATTGCTGTTCCACTTCACGTAGGGTTTAAATTGTTTGATACCGAAAAACAAAAAATCTTTAATGTGCGTCTAATGGGTGGATTAACCGGTTCACATGTTTTATCGATCAACCATTCCAAAAAGAGTGAATTAAGCGGAGATTTCAATAGAGATGATTTCAAAAAGACGATATTTTCAGCAGATGCTGGTCTAGGGATTGACATTTGGATATTTTACGTAGAAATGCAGTATAAATTTGGATTCACTCCGGTTTTTGCTGGCAACGGAAACAATTCTACCTTTACGAATATCCACTTCAACGCAGGACTTAAATTTTCATTTTAAAGTTAACTTTGTTTTATCATTTAAAAGGTCGCTATAAAGTGACCTTTTTTGTTATAAATGAATCATTAAATAGGATAACAATTGAACCATACTTTGAATATCTGATTTAGAAACCTTTTCATTAGGCGAATGAACAAAATCTTCCGCAGCACCAATAAAACACCAATCCATATTGACATCAGACTTTTGAAGGGTAGATCCATCAGAACCACCTGATGACTCTACCTCAAGTTGAAAGAGAACCCCGCTACTTTCTGCCAACTTGATGATACGGTTTAAGTAAGATCGTCTTGGCAGGCAACTATCCCTCATCGAGATTGCCACCCCTTTATGATGTTCAACCCCTTCTGTAACCCAAGTAATGTCAGCAATTAAAGCTTGATGGATTTGGTATTCACTTTGTAACCACTTTGAAATAGCACCAATCGTATTTCCACCATGCTCCTCATAGGTTGAAAAGACAATGACACCATTTTCTATATTTTCAGCGACCTGTAAAGCCGCCCAAACACCCAAACGGTTATCCAAATAGGGACTTTGAACAAATAATTCTGTTTCTCTAAAGTTGGGTTTGTATGTTAATATCGTTCCTCTTTCGATTTCACGATCAAAAATATATTGAATTTCTTTGTGACCATCCATTTCCTCGGTGACAAGAAGGGAAGCCTCAATACTACCAAAACGATCTTGTCCAACTAATTCGACACCATCCTCTAAAACCGGCCAACCTATCTTGATTAAGTTCTTACCATATCCAACCGAAAACCCAATGGTATCCATGTGTGCAAACAAAACCGTTTTAGGTTTTCCAAAAACCAAAACAATGGAATCCTGAAATTGATCCCCATGAAAAATCGTTGGTGTTGTTTTCCAAGATGATTGATACTGATCAATATAATTCAAAAGAAAATCAGCCACTAAACCCTCATCACTTGATGCACCTGGTATTTTAATCAATTCTTCTAATAACTTCATAAATATATTTCATTTATAATCGGAATAAGAGGTGAAATCTCATCTAAAACTTGAACTTCCAATTCAACTGGACATCTAAAAATCAAAATGCAGGATAAATTAAAATCTTGACTTAAAATTTCCATATTAAATTGCTTCATAACATTCATCACTTTTGGCATGAACTCGTATTCAAAATGAATCTCAATCTTTTTGGTAACCTTTTTTTCAATGATGATACTATTTTCCATTGCCATTTTGGCCGTTTCCTTGTAGGCACTCACCAATCCACCTACACCTAACTTTACACCCCCGAAATAGCGCACAACAACTACTAAAACATTGGTCACTCCAAATGATTGTATTTGACCAAGAATAGGCATTCCTGCAGAATTATTAGGTTCTCCATCATCATTTGCCCGATAATCCAACAGGTCATGTCCAAAACGGTAAGCGTAACAAAAATGCCTTGCGGTATGATGAACCTTTTTTAAATCTTGTATAAAATTTTTCGCTTCCAGTTCATTTTTACAAGGAAAAGCATAACCATAGAACTTAGAGCCTTTTTCTTTCAAAAGGCTTTCAGATGGCTGAGATATGGTATGGAAAGATCGAATCAAAACGGTACAAAAAAACCACTTAAAAGTGGTTCTCATTTATTGTAATGCTAATTTTTTTTCAAGTTCATCTAGATACACCTTGAACTGCTTATCGGTTTCTGAAAGGTTCACCACTGTTCTACATGCGTGTAAAACGGTAGCATGATCCTTTCCTCCGCAATGCGCACCAATGTTAGCAAGTGAGGATTTGGTTAATTTCTTTGAAAAATACATGGAAATTTGACGTGCTTGAACAACCTCTCTTTTTCTCGTTTTAGACTTAAGCATTTCGATCGGTAAATCGAAATAGTCGCAAACAATTTTTTGAATGTATTCGATAGAGACTTCTCGAGCTGAATTTTTCACGAACTTATCAACCATTTGTTTAGCCAAATCAATTGTAATCGCTTTCTTATTCAAGGATGCTTGAGCTAGAAGGGTGTTCAAAGCCCCTTCCATTTCTCGAATATTGGTATTGATTGAGTATGCTAAATATTCTACTACATCTTTAGACAATTCAATTCCGTTACCGTACATTTTCTTTTCGAGAATCGCAATACGCGTTTCTAGGTCAGGAGTTGATAAATCAGCTGACAAGCCCCATTTAAATCTAGAAAGTAAACGCTGCTCCATTCCTTGCATCTCTACCGGTGGTTTATCGGAAGTCAAAATGATTTGTTTTCCATTTTGGTGTAGATGGTTGAAAATATGGAAGAATACATCTTGGGTTTTCTCTTTACCTGCAAAGAATTGAACATCATCGATGATGAGCACATCCATCATTTGGTAAAAATGGATAAAATCATTTGTAGTGTTATTCTTGATAGCGTCGATAAATTGATGTGCAAATTTTTCTGAACCTACGTAAAGAACAGTTTTATTCGGAAATTGATTTTTAATCGAAATCCCTATGGAATGTGCAAGGTGTGTTTTACCTAAACCAACTCCACCATAAATCAATAAAGGATTAAAGGCCGTTCCTCCAGGTTTATTGGCAACAGCATAACCTGATGCTCTAGCCAAACGATTACAATCTCCTTCTACAAAATTATCAAACGAATATAAGGGATTTAAATTAGATTCCACATTCACCTTTTTCAAACCAGGAATAATAAATGGATTTCTAATTTGATTTTCATTCATATTTAATGGCATCGTAACCGGAGCGTTCTTAACCACCTTTTTGTTTAACGCTGGCAATTTTACCGTATAAGGCATCGAATTGGTCGAATTGTTTTCCATCACAATACTGTACTCTAAGCGACCCTCTAAACCAATTTCTTTTTTAATCACTTTCTTCAAAAGGGTAATGTAATTTTCTTCTAACCACTCATAAAAAAAGTGAGAAGGAACCTGTATTGTTAAAACTTCATTTTCAAATTTAACAGGCACAATGGGTTCAAACCATGTTTTATAGGCTTGCAACGATATATTATCCTTAATCACTTTTAGACAATTCTCCCAAACTGTTGTGTGTATAGTACCCATAGTCAAACTCATAATTTTAAATATTTTTGAAAAAAAAGATTTTTACATCTAAAAACTAACTAAATAGTCGTTCATTTTCTTACTACAAATATTTACATAAAAAAGTTAAAAAAAAAATCGAATTGCTATTGATTATTATCTTTTTTTTACTTGTATGAAATTATATTTTTAATCGACCAATTTAAAACATCTGATTATGAGCATTATAAAACAATCGACAAAAAAATTCAGTGAAAACGTGAAAATTTAAACAAACTACTTACCAACAAATGTAAATAATCTTTACATTTACTTGAATAATCTAAAGTACGAAAAATAATGCAATTAAAAGTCGAACACCTCACAAATATTAGAGTACGATACGGAGAAACGGATCAAATGGGTTATTGCTATTATGGAAATTACGCTCAGTACTTTGAAGTGGGCAGAGTAGAAGCACTTCGAGAACTAGGCTTGTCCTACAAAGAACTAGAACAAAAAGGAATTATGCTTCCCGTTGCCCATTTTGAAGTCAAATACATAAAACCTGCGCTTTACGATGATCTTTTAACAATCAAGACTACCATTACCCAACTGAAAGGCGCGCAATTATTTTTTGAATATGAAATCCATAATGAAGCGCAACAATTAATTTCTCAAGCCAAAACAACCTTGGTTTTCGTTCAAAAAGAAAGTATGAAACCTACTTCACCTCCACCTGCTTTCACCCAATTAATTGAATCCTATGCCGTTTAAACATTTTACTTATCAACCATTTTCTAAAGAGGAAATTTTAAATTTGACCAGCATACGAAACGGTGAACAAAAAATAGGTGAATTCATTGCTCATAACTGGGAAAATGCAAAAAACATCAAATTTGTCATTTTAGGCATAGAGGAAGAGATCGGACCTCAAACGAATCTGGGAAATCCAGGGGCTAAAAATGCTTTTCAAGCCTTCGTTACAAGATTTCTTTCCA
>JALRIV010000085.1:0-270 GCA_023255275.1 Crocinitomicaceae bacterium
TGCGTTACGGCGATGACCGTTCCTTTGTATTGCTGTAAATGCTGCTCTAACCACAGGATACTCTCAGCGTCCAAGTGGTTGGTAGGCTCATCCAACAAAAGCACGTCCGGAGTTTGGATGAGTAGGCGACATAAGGCGACGCGGCGCGCTTCCCCACCAGAGAGGTTATCGACTAATTGGTCCGCGGGTGGACAGTTCAGGGCATCCATCGCACGGCTCAACATAGTATCGAGTTCCCACGCGTTGGTGGCATCAATTTTATCTTGAAGC
>JALRIV010000085.1:280-8694 GCA_023255275.1 Crocinitomicaceae bacterium
ACGAGCCATCAGCGCGTCCATCTTATCTGGGTTTTCGTAGACCTCCGGCAAGCCGAACTGGTCGTTTATACTGTTGTATTCCTCCAAGACTGCTACGGTCTCCGCCGCGCCTTCTTTGACGATGTCCATCACGGTTTTCCCCGCTTCAAGCACCGGCTCTTGCTCTAGATAGCCGACGGTGTAACCTGGGGCGAACACCACATCTCCCTGGTAGCTCTTTTCTACCCCGGCGATGATTTTTAAAAGTGTGGATTTACCTGAACCGTTTAAACCTAAGATGCCTATTTTGGCTCCATAGAAAAAAGAAAGGTAGATGTCCTTGAGAATGGCCTTGTTATTGTGTGGCAAGATCTTACTCACTCGGGACATCGAAAAAATGACCTTCTGACCGTCGTCTGACATGAGATTAATGGATTATAAAAAGTTTGTATTTGCTGTTGTTCTGGCCTTGGGGTGCATGCCCCGCGCAGCCGTAGCCCAAAGTTACGTATTGAAAGGCACGGTTGTAGACCGCGATTCATCTTTTGCAGTGCCCAATTCTTATGTGGTCAACAACAAGACCTATTTTGGGACCGTATCCAACGGCATTGGGTATTTCGAAATCCCAGTATCCATGGGAGATACGTTGGTAATTTCAAATGTGGGGTACCAATTTTATTACCTCGCCATTGATAGCGCATTGGTCAGTGGTATTCGGGAGGAATTACTGATAAAATTGGTCCCTCGAAACTACCTGCTAGACGAAGTGAGCATTTACGCCATCACCTCGAACAACCCGCGGACCATGCCCAAAAGCGAGCCTAGAGTGCCGCGCAACGAAGACATTCGTATGCCACAAGCGGTGGCTCCTACCCTCGCCAACCCGCTCGATCTGCTCTACTACAGCTTCGGAAAACGCCCGAAACAACTGCAGGCCCTACGCCAATTACAACGTGAGGATTATTACCGTCAAATGCTCGAAGAGGGCAGCAACCGCCAAATCATTGAAGAATTGACGGGCATTCCGAAAGCCGAAATGGAGGCTTTCATGTTCTATTGCAAATATTCCGAAACAGAAATCCGCACCTTTAACGATTACCAATTCCTCGTGTCCCTGCTCGATTGTTACGAGGAATACGAGCGCGAGAAGGAGCGCCAGGAGGCCTTGGAGAAATACGGACGCTGATGAAAGAATACCTCGACATCAACCGCAAGCTTTGGGACCATTGGGCGGATTTGCATCCCCGATCGGATTTCTACGATGCCGAAGCGTTTCGCAAGAATCCCATGACCTTGCACGAGATTGAGAGGGCGTTGTTGCCGGAATTGGCCGGGAAAAAGGTCCTGCACATGCAATGCCATTTTGGACAGGATACACTCTCGCTCAAGACCTTGGGCGCCGCCGAGGTTTGGGGGCTGGATTTCAGTCCTGTGGCGCTTCGCGAGGCGGCGGCACTGGCGCAGAATTTGGACATGGAAGCGAATTGGGTATTGGCCAATGCCACTGAGATTCAGGAGGAGTTGGTGGGCCAATTCGATTTGGTTTTCGCCTCCTATGGCGTATTAGGCTGGCACCCCGACATCAAGCCGTGGATGGACGCGGCCTTCTCCTATTTGAAACCCGGCGGTGAGCTCATCATGGCGGACTTCCACCCTGTCCTTTGGATTCTCGACGAGAATTTCGAGCACATCGCCTACCCCTATTTCAACACCGGGGTCATTGAAGAGGAGCGCGAAGGGAGTTATGCTTCGCCGGAAGCCAAGCGCATGAAGAACCAAACATGGAACCACCCCATCAGCGACATCGTGCTGCCCATTGTGGAGCATCCTGAACGAGATTTGGTGTATTTCGGAGAGACGAATTGGAGTCCTTATGCCCTGTTTGAATCCACCTCCCAATCCCCCGGTCGCTATCAAATCAAGGGACGCGAAGGCCTATTCCCGTTGGTCTATTCGCTAAAGGCACGCAAACTGTGACCTAGATTCCGCTCGAGGTGGGACCAATTATCGTACTTTGATTCCACCAAAAGCAAAGCAACATGAAAACATTGGTTTCCAACCTCACCACCGCCATCGTCTTAGTTACCTTGGCGCTACCCACCACACTACACGCACAAACTGAACACCAGCTGGTGGTGCAGATGGTCGACAATAATCCCAAAGTTCAAAAAGGGCTCATCAAGCAACTCAATAACCTCAAAGACGGATACGGCAACACCATCACCATTGAGGTAGTCTGTCATGGACCGGGCTTAGACCTATTGCATAAGGAGCGTACGGAATACCGCGAAGAACTACTCGCCCTGAAAGAACGCGGCATCATCTTCTTGGCGTGCGAGAACACCCTCAAAGGCCGCGACATCCCACGCGATGCCATCATGGAAGAATTTGAATTTGTCCCTATGGGCATCGGTGAAGTCATGGAAAAACAATCTCCTTAAAAACTGTTGGTTTATTGCAATTAATGTTGCAGTCAGGAATGCTGATTCCGGTTCACGAACGTTCAGAAACCTTTTTATTCGACAGAATCTTAACGGATATTGGAGATAATCAATCTATTGAAAATCATTTGAGTACCTATAGTTACCGATTAAAAAACATGAACTATTTCCTAAAAAAGTGTAATAGTAGAACCATGTTTTTGATTGACGAATTTGGTACTGGTTCTGATCCCGAATTAGGCGGTGCTTTGGCGGAGATTTTCTTGGAAGAATTCTATCATCGTGAGGCTTTTGGTATCATTACAACACATTATGCCAATTTGAAAATATTAGCAAACGAACTGCCTTTTGCCACTAATGCCAACATGATGTTTGATGAAAAATCATTAGAACCCATGTACAAATTGGCTTTAGGTCAGGCTGGTAGTTCATTTACCTTTGAGGTAGCACAGAAAAACGGAATCCCGTTTGGACTCATCAATCGAGCAAAAAAGAAAATTGAAGTAGGGAAAGTACGATTTGATAAAACTATTGCCAATTTGCAAAAAGAGCGCTCAAAACTTGAAAAAACCTCCCAAATTTTAAAAGAAGAAGAAATTCGTGCGCGTGAGGAAGGTAAAAAAATGGAATCTATAAATACCAAAATCAAGCAAAAACTGGAAAGCTATCAGGAATTGTACGATAGCAATCAAAAAGCCATTTATATTGGACAAAAAATTGATGATTTGGCCGAACGTTATTTCAACAATAAGAATAAAAAAGAGCTGATCGGTGAATTTTTGAAAATTGTAGAAATTGAAAATTCGAAACGTAAAAAAGCGACTCCAAAAGAAACCAAAGCCATAGTTGCCAAGAAAAAAGAAATCATCGAAGAAGTAAAAGTTCAGGTCGAAGAAATCAGAAAAGAAAAGAAAGAGAAAAAACTAAAACCTGTTATTGAAAAACCAAAACCTATTTTAAAAGTGGGCGATCGCGTGCGTATGCTGGACGGAAAAGCCGTGGGAAGTATTGATAAAATTGAAAAAAACAAAGCGGTTGTTAATTATGGCTTATTTACTTCTAAGGTGAATTTGGAAGAATTGGACTTGGTGGAAGCTGTGAAAAAGTAGTTTTCAGTCTCAGTTTTCATTTAGCAGAGTCATTGCGAGGAACGAAGCAATCACACTAAAACAAGTAAATCTAGTATTAAAAAATTTAGAAAAGCAAAACTTTATGAGGTTGCTTCATTCCTATTAATTATACAACCAATGCAAAACCTTCCCAAAAACAAAAAAATAATCCTTTTTGACGGCGTTTGTAATCTTTGCAATTCAGCTGTGCAATACATCATTGAGAGAGACAAAAAAGATGTTTTCAGGTTTGTGGCATTACAGTCAGAGTTAGGTCAGGAAATTTGCAATTATATTGGAATAGATACAAAGAAAGTAGATAGTATTATTTTGTACGAACCTGGCATAGCTTATAATTTAAAATCGGAAGCTGCTTTAAAAATTGCAACAGAATTTAATTCGATATATTCACTTTTATCTCTGTTTAAAATTTTTCCTCAAAATAGCCGTGATGCTATTTACGATTACATTGCTAAAAATCGTTATAAATGGTATGGCAAGAAGGAAACCTGTATGATTCCAACACCTGAATTGAAAGCGAAATTTCTATAATTCTCTCCAATAAAAAAGGTATCAAAACGAATGATTTTGATACCTTTTCTTTTAAAACTTCTATCGAAATTAAGCGTTCTTTCTTCTCTTACGTTCTTTTTTCAACATTTTCAATTCACGACTTGTTTGACCAGCAACAGAAGTGTTTTCTTCAGCTCGTCTAATCAAATAAGGCATCACATCTTTTACAGGACCAAAAGGCAAATATTTAGCAACATTAAAACCATTATAAGCCAAATTATAACTAATATTATCACTCATACCATACAATTGACCAAAAAAGATCCTTGAATCATCTACACTGATACCTTTTTCCTCCATCAATTGCATTAAATAATACGTACTTTCTTCATTATGTGTTCCTGCAAAAATAGCCATCCTATCAATATGATCCATCATGTACACTATTGCCACATTATAATTAATATCTGTAGCTTCTTTGGAAGGACAAATTGGTGATTTGTATCCTTTTTCGACAGCTCGATCATTTTCTTTTTCCATGTAAGCACCACGAACAATTTTCATCCCAATATGGAATCCTTCTTGTTTAGCCACTTCATGTAATTTTTTCAAATAATCCAATCGATCCCAACGATACATTTGAAGTGTATTGTAAACAATTGCTTTTTCTTTATTGTATTTACGCATCATATTAGCAACCAAATCATCAGCTGCATCCTGCATCCAACTTTCTTCAGCATCAATCAATAAAGCTACATCTTTTTTATGAGCTTCACTGCAAATTTGATCAAAACGAGCAACCACTCGTTCCCATTCAGCTTTTTCGTCAGCAGTGAGTTCTATCTTAGCTCCTACTTTTTCATACAAATCTATTCTCCCAATCCCAGTAGGTTTAAAAACTGCAAAAGGAATAGCCTGACGTTCTTGAGCAAAATCAATAGTTCTCAAAGTCATTTTTAGAGCGGCTTCAAACTGATCTTCTTCCTCTTTTCCTTCTACTGAATAATCTAATACTGAAGAAACTCCTTTTGTGTACATTTTGTCTACTACTGAAAGACAATCCTCTTCATTAACACCACCACAAAAATGATCAAAAACGCTGGCTCGAATTAATTTTTCAACTGGAAGGTTTACTTTCAGAGCAAAATTAGTAACAGCAGTCCCAATGCGCACTAATGGCTGAATGGATATCATCTTGAAAAGAAAATAGGCTCTGTCTAATTCGGTATCACTCTTTAAAGCAAAAGCAATTTCGGTATTTTTAAATATTTTTTTCATAGAATGTTTAAAATTTGTACCAAATATAGGCACAGTTTTGAATACTATTTACTAGAAATTGCCTTATTTTGCAATTCAAATTAATTAATCACGATGCAAACAATTCAAGCCAACAACTACCCTGTCCATTTTAATGAAAAAGCATACGAGGCTTTAAATAAACATCTTTCTGAAAATAAATACTCTTCTATATTTATCATCGTTGACAGCAATACCAATGAATATTGTTTACCGAAACTACTTCCTAATATTGAAACCGATTTAAATGTAGAAATTATTGAATTTGAAGCAGGTGAAGAAAATAAAAACATTGAAACCTGTATTGAAATCTGGAAAGTACTCACAGAACTTGGAGGTGATCGTAAAAGTTTAGTATTAAATTTGGGAGGTGGTGTTGTAACCGACCTTGGTGGATTTGTTGCTTGTACTTTTAAAAGAGGGGTCGATTTTATCAATATCCCTACTACTTTGCTATCTATGGTCGATGCTTCAGTGGGCGGAAAAAACGGAGTGGATTTAGGTAATTTGAAAAATCAAATTGGGATTATTAATGTTCCTAATATGGTTTTAATTGATACCCAATTTTTAGAAACAGTACCACAAAACGAAATGCGTTCTGGACTTGCCGAAATGTTAAAACACGGTTTAATTTACGATAAAAAATACTGGGAGGAATTTTTAGACATTTCAACAATTGATTTTAATACATTGGACGAATTAATCCATAAATCTGTTGTAATCAAGAATGAAATTGTAATGCAAGATCCAACCGAAAAAAATATTCGAAAAGCATTGAATTTTGGTCATACATTAGGCCATGCAATCGAAGGGTATTTTTTAATCAATCCGGATAAAACCACATTACTTCATGGAGAAGCTATTGCTGCTGGAATGATTATGGAAAGCTTTATTTCCTTACACAAAGGACTTATTTCTGAACAAGAATATATCCAGATTAAAACCGTTTTAAAATCTATTTACGAAGATATTGTTTTTGAAGAAGCAGATATAGAACCTATTCTTGAATTGCTTAAGCACGATAAAAAGAATGAGTACGGAAGTATCCAGTTTGCTTTAATTGATGGTATTGGTAAGATTATTATTAACCAAGAAGTTGAGAACGAATTGATACTTAAAGCCTTTGAAGATTACAAATTTTAAGTATATATTTTTATAAAAAAGGATTGCATCGCTTATAATTTATTTTTTACATTTGCCGCAATGAAAAAGGATCAAAAACAAAGAAATTACAACTCTAATTCGAGCGTTAACAATCGTTCTTTCAAAAGAATGTTGAAGCGTTTTAATACTGTTGTGGGACATTTTATTTTTGATCTTTTTCAAATCTTGACTTCTGAAAATGAAAAACTTCAGATTACTTATGCTAATATTAGGGTTTGAATTATAGTTTGATACATTTTTTAAACTATAACAATACAAATACCTAAAAAAATGAACACTAAATATTCTGATCTAATCAATCAAACATACTATTTCCCTCAGGAAGAATTCAAACTAAACAAGGATAACCTATTATTTCACAATATCGACTTAATGAAATTGGTTGAAAAATATGGTACTCCTTTAAAGTTTACTTACCTACCTCAAATCTCTAACAATATCAGTAAAGCTAAAAGCTGGTTTCGTAAAGCGATGGAGAAAAACAAGTATGAAGGGAAATATTACTATTGCTATTGCACTAAAAGCTCTCATTTTGAATTCATTATGAATGAAGCTTTCAAAAACAATATTCACGTTGAAACTTCATCAGCTTTCGATATTAATATTGTTGAGAATTTATTAAAAAATGGTAAAATCAACAAAAGTACTTATGTAATTTGTAATGGTTTTAAAAGAGATGAATACATTACCAATATTGCTAGATTAATCAATAACGGTCATAAAAACACTATTCCAATTATTGATAACTACGAAGAATTAGACTTGCTTCAGGCAGAAATCAAAGGAAAATTCAAAATTGGAATTCGTATCGCTGCAGAGGAAGAACCTAAATTTGAGTTCTATACTTCCCGTTTAGGAATTGGTTACAAAAACATTGTCAATTTCTACAAAAAGCAAATTCAGGAAAATAACAATCTTGAATTAAAAATGCTTCACTTTTTCATTAATACAGGTATCAATGATACTGCATATTACTGGAACGAATTAGTAAAATGTATCAAAGTATATATAGCACTTAAACGAGAATGTCCTAGTCTTGATGGACTGAACATTGGTGGTGGTTTCCCTATCAAAAATTCGTTAGCTTTTGAATATGATTACCAATATATGATTGACGAAATCATAAATCAAATCAAAATTGCTTGTGATGAAGCCGAAGTAGATGTTCCTCATATCTTTACAGAATTTGGATCTTTTACTGTTGGAGAAAGTGGGGGTGCAATCTACCAAGTACTGTATCAAAAACAACAAAATGACAGAGAAAAGTGGAACATGATTGACTCTTCATTCATTACTACTTTGCCTGATACTTGGGCTATTAATAAACGCTTTATCATGTTAGCTGTAAATCGCTGGAATGATACCTACGAAAGAGTACTTTTAGGTGGATTAACTTGTGATAGCGATGATTATTACAATTCAGAGCAAAACATGAATGCGATTTATTTACCAAAATACAACAAAGAAAAACCATTATATATAGGATTTTTTAATACAGGAGCTTATCAAGAAACCATTGGTGGATACGGAGGTTTACACCACTGCTTAATTCCACAACCTAAACATATTCTGATAGATAGAGATGAAAATGGCATACTGGCAACTGAAGTTTTTTCAGAGCAACAAACCTCTGAAGAAGTATTAAAAATTTTAGGTTATAAATAAAAAATAATTAATCAAATTCACATTTAGTAGATATATAATTTCATTATATTTGAACCGTATAGATTCAAAATATGATCAATTTACTAAAGATTTAAATCCCAAAAAATGAGTAAAGGACCTATCAGTCAATTTATTGAAAAACATTATTTACATTTCAATTCGGCAGCATTAGTTGATGCAGCAAAAGCTTACGAAGAACAATTAGCCAAAGGTTCTAAAATGTTAGTGAGTATGGCTGGTGCAATGA
>JALRIV010000086.1 GCA_023255275.1 Crocinitomicaceae bacterium
ATCTAAATAGAATTGAACGGCGATTTTACGGATAGCGCTATCTTCTCGTTCCACCAAACGAATGAATTCTGCGTCCGAATTACGGTAAATTTCAGTGCCTACAGGGATGTCTTTAAACGTGTTGGGAATCACAAAACCATTAAGCACGGTATTGATTTGCATACCGTCTGAAATTCCCTCTGGATTGATGTACTGTAAACCATCTCCATTATTTAGTAAGTCCGCATTTTCGATAAAATAACCCTTTCCTTTTACTTCTTGGAGTTTACCGATGTACTGACCTTTAGATTTTGGTGTTTCCCAAGAGCCGATGCTTTCTTTGCGGTGATTTACAAAGTAATCGGTGTATCCTCTGTTGAAACTACGATCCATTTCGGCTTCAAACTTATAGGTGGTTTTTCCGGAGGAAGCCTTGCTATAGTGTTCATTACCGTCTAGAAATGCATCTAATTTTTTTCGTAAAAAGGCCACGTTATTTTTTACATATACGAGGTCTTTCAATCTTCCTTCAATTTTAAATGATGTGATTCCAGCATCGATCAATTGCGGAAGTTGATTACTTAGGTCTAAATCTTTGATGGAAAGTAGGTGACTGTTGGATAATAACATGGAACCATTACCGTCAAATAAATTATAGGGTAAACGACAATTTTGTGCACATGAGCCACGGTTTGCGCTACGTTCGCCACCAGCTACACTCATGTAACAATTCCCACTGAAAGAAACACATAAGGCTCCAGAAACAAAAAACTCCAATTCCACATCACTTTCCTCGTGGATCTCTTTAATTTGATCGAGGTTTAATTCACGGGCTAAAACAACGCGTTTGATTCCTGCATCTTGCAGAAATTTAACATGTTTAGGATCGCGATTATTGGCCTGCGTACTGGCATGCAAAACAATAGGAGGGAGGTCCATTTCTAGAATGGCCATATCCTGAATGATTAGGGCATCAACGCCAATGTCATACAATTGGTGAATTAATTGCTGACAGTCAGCTAATTCGTCATCATATAAGATGGTATTGATGACTACAAATACTTGTGCTTTAAATAAATGTGCATATTGCACCAATTCTGCAATATCTTCTACCGAGTTGGTTGCATTGGATCTTGCACCGTATTGGGGTGCTCCAATATATACTGCATCTGCTCCTGCGTTGATAGCAAACATACCTTGCATCAAGTTTTTTGCGGGAGCTAAAATTTCTACTTTCGTTTTCATCGGTTACAAAATTCTACAATAAAAAGGTGCTTTGCAAAATTAAGGGGATAAATAATTCGATAAAAAGCCATTTTCGAATATCTATTCGAATTTCAACTCCATTTTTTGGTAGGGTTTTCCATATTTTAGGAATGGATCACCCTCTTTTTTAAAACCGAATTTTTCATAAAAAGCTGTTTTTTCAAGGCGAGCATCACAAGTAAGTATTGTTCCTTGATTGGTATTAACATAATCCTTAATGAATTTGATTAATGAACCCCCATATCCTTGGCCTTGAAAATTAGGTAAGGTGGCTAATTTTCTGAACTTCCAGTGGTTTTTATGCTGAAAAAGTGAAACACATGCAATTAGCCTCGATTCAAAGAAAATTCCAAAATGATGGGCATCTTCTTCCCCGGGAATTTTCACAAAGTCAATAGGATGATCTGGCCACATCACTTCTTGGCGTAAATGCCATACCTCTTCAAGGTTGACTCGTTTTATCGAATGATGAACATGCATTTTATTCGACGTGTTTTTTGAAATTTTCAAGAATGTTTTGCCACCCTTTTTGTTGCATTTCAACGGAATTCTCCGTTTCCGCATCAACATGTTGTCGAACCTGGTAACCTTCTTGATGTGGTATGAATTCAGTTATTACCTTTCTTCCATCACTTAATTGGTAACTTATGCTTTGGTGCCATTCAATGGACAAATAGTCGCCTTCAAAATCAAATGAAAATTGTTTATCTTTAGATGCCATGGTATAACTGAAGTGCCCACCAGCTCTTAAATCGTTCGACGCTTTCGGACACTCCCAATCGTCGCTTGCAAAATACCATTGGGTAATGTGTTTTGGATCATTCCAAAATTCCCATATTTTTTCAATCGATTGGTTGATGGTTACTTCTGTATTGAATTTTCCCATTATTTTTTTTAAGAAATTTACAAATAAATAAATTTGAATTAGGGAACGTTTTAAATTGTTTTGGATAAATCTTACCCGTTAAATCATAACAAAGGATCAATGTGTCGTAATTACGATAATAGGTCGCTTTGAAATGATTCCCTTTGTTTACACCACTTGTTCCTGTGATATCCATTTTTCCGTTTGCATGTTGGATGGTCCCTTCGTCTAAGTAACCTGTTTTCATGATATAGGTAGTGTCCGTTAAAATGAGGAGTTGATGTTCAAATTCCATGGGAGGGATGGAACTTCCATTGATTTCTTGGTAAAAGGGTTTCCAATTTCCGTCAATCGAATTGTCATCTGATTGATATGATAAGTTTTTACAACCCAATAGGAGGATGAATCCTATGTAGATATATATTTTCATCGGTTAAATGTTTACTTGAAATAGATAGCCAACAAAGGCGGATAATCCCATGGCAATTGTCCCCCAAATGGTTATTCGAACTACTGCTTTTAGAACACTAGAACCACCTGTTTTTGCTGCAATAATTCCCAATAAAATCAAGAAAAGAATGGCAAACCCATAAAGTGAGAATTCTAAATACTTGACCGGAATCATTAAGGTGACCAAGAAGGGAAGTAATCCACCAATTGTAAAAGCAGCCCCTGATGCAAAGGCAGCTTGTAATGGTTTTGCTTGACTGATATCATTGATTCCTAATTCGTCCCGAACATGAGCTCCGAGTGCATCAACTTCCGTAAGTTCTTTAGCGACAAGCAATGCAGTTTCCTTTTTTAATCCCCTTTCTTCATAGATTTCTGCAAGTCGCTGTAATTCAAGGTCTGGCATGGTGGCCAATTCTATTTTTTCACGTTCAATATCCGCTTGTTCTACATCGGTTTGAGAGCTAACGGAAACAAATTCTCCGGCAGCCATGGAGAGTGCTCCAGCTACTAATCCCGCTAACGTTGCCAGTACAACTGGTTCGGAGCTAGTTGAAGCAGCTGCCACCCCGATTGCTATACTAGCCGTGGAAAGTATACCATCATTAGCACCTAAAACAGCTGCACGAAGCCAATTGCTGCGATGGATATAATGATTGTCTAGATAATTTTCCATAGGTTTTTTAATTTAAATGTTTGATATTGACAGAATAAAGAATGATGAATAAAATGGGCGGTAAGACATAAAAAATATGCAGGAATCCTACGATAAAAATATAAGGAATTAGAAAGCTGAAAAATACAAAAACGATAACCAGTAGGATGTATAAAATATTTGAGAATAAATAAAGATAATATCCTTTCATCTTTTGAAATAACATTAAGGAAGCTCCTAAAATAGTTCCGAAACAAGCCGTAAATTTGAGGATATAGATGAATTCGATGACCTGTTGAGCTTGCTGATTTTCGACTTCAATATTGAGGAATAAAATAAAACTTTTTATTAAAATCCAAAGATTTCCTAATAAAGTAAGTATAAATAGGACAATTAAACTGGAAGGTAATTTTTTTTGATCTGCGATCATGGGTTAGGATTAGGTTTAAGGTCTACCAAATTTAAGGTATTTTTTTTGGATTTAAAAAATCCAGTAAAAAATGTTGAAAACCATTTATTTCAAACTTCTTCCTTTTACCAGTACACCTTCTCTGAGAACCGCTTTTGAATGCAATAATTCGCATGCCTCAGCAGAATCCTTAACTTTTGAAGCACTTCTATGCAGCATCTCTTTTTCGAATGTCGTTAATACACTTTTTCGAATGCCTTGGGATTTCCAATCTGAATTTGGTCTGCATCCTTTCATGATACCCCTTGCAAGGGACAAAGCATCCAACAAAGCTTGGTTTGCACCCTGACCTTTAAATGGACTCATCGGATGCGCAGCGTCGCCGATTAGGGTAGCTGGTCCAGCGTCTGTCAATAGGTTGGGCGTAAGTAGATCGCGATCATACGCCGGGTAGCCTGTAATTTGATCTTCCAAAGTTGCTTCAACAATCTCAGGAATAGGGCAGTGCCATTTAGTTCTTTTGAGGGTTTCCCTTTTTAAGGATGAACTTCCACCCTCACTAATTGCTTTAGCTGAATCTTCATCAATGGGAAAACTGAATTGCCACATGATCGTATCTTTAGTAAAAGGCATCATGTAGATTCGTTCAAATCCATTTACGGTTTGAAATACCGTTTCGGAATCCAATAATTCATGTTGCAATCCATTCAATGCAGCCAGAGGACAAATGCCCAGAATGACCATACAACCCAAATATTTCAGGGGTGTTTGAGTAGGGTTGAGGATCAGATTGCGTACACTACTTCGGATGCCATCTGCACCTACGATTAAATCGGCTTGGTGGGTCACCGGTTTGCCATCGACAAGAAAATGAAGCTGTAAACTACTTTTTGAAGTTTCGAAATTGATGAATTGATGATCCCATTTAATGAATTCGGTTTCACCCAATTGCTCCATGAGTGCCATCCGAAGAGCTTGTCTTGGAATGTGAACATTGGTTCGCTTTGGGGGTGCCGCATCATTGGCTTTAGTACTGGTTCGCATTCCCCATTCAACAATGACCTTTCCGGTAGTATCTTGCACTGCATGTTTCGTGGAATGAACGCCTTCTTTCAATTCAAATAATCCAAAACCTTTGATGGCTTTACTCGCTTGTTGAAGGGTGAGTCCATAGCCCTGAGATCTTGCGTTAAATTGTTGATCTCGCTCGAAAAGGGTAAAAGGAATGCCACGATGTAGGCATGCAACAGCCAGAGCGATCCCTCCAATTCCTCCTCCTATTATAGCGATATGTGGAAGGTTTTTTGCATCTGGAACGGGAAAATGATCGGCACTTATTAAGCCTGAACCTTTACAATTGAGACAAGTTAATTGCGGCGTAATGGGTCGTTTTGGAGGAACTCCTGATCCATTTGATTTTTCATACGCTTCAAGCGCTCGTTGGTAATGCAGTCGTTTGGATTTACTGGCACGCTGGTTGATTTTGCCATTTCCTTGACAATCCGAACAAATTGTCCAATACGTATGTTGCTTTTTGAGCTGATCCACCTGATTAAATGCTGTTTTTTGCTTGTCTTCGCTTTTCTTCAAATCTGGATGCAAAGATACAAAAAAGAAAGATTTCAGTTTCTTGAAGTCTCGATTTATCGACGGGAATATTTATAGTCAATGGCTTAATCGTGCTTTACCCAAATGAGTTTAGAGACATCAAACCCATTCTCCTTCGCTTTAGTTAAGAAATCCGTTTTTACGTTTTCAGGAATTGATTTCGTTCGAGCAAGGATCCAAAGGTAATTTAGATTACTTCCTGCCACTAAAGCATATTGGTAGTTTGAATCTAAAGCAATGACATGATAGCCACCGTAAAACGGACCGAAGAAAGAAACTTTTAAATTCGCTGCTTGATCAGTTCCAACAAATTTTGCTTTGCCTATTGCTTGTTTCCATTTCTTATGAAGGGTATCGTAACCCTGATTCAATACTTTGATATCTCCATTTGATTTAAGGGTATATTGAGCGCTAGTATGGATCAAGTGTTTTTCAAATTTAAAGTCAAATCGAGCGATTTCATACCACATCCCTAAATATTTTTCCTTGCTAAAATCATTGACCCCTTCAACGTTTTTGGGAATGGTGGCACAAGACCCAACTAGCATTAAAGAGAAGAGTGAGATAACGCCTAAAGTAAACTTCATCTTTTTTTTCATATCATAGGATGTTTATAGTTCGAAAAGTTAAATTGATTCGTAACGCTTTGCATTTTTTTTGGATGGGTAAAGCATGTAACCAATGCTCTTGAATTTCTCCTTTCATGACCAATACACTGCCTGATTCTAATACAAGCTCTACTTTTTCTTTGGTCGTTCGGTGCTTAAAAACAAATTTTCGTTCGGCTCCAAAACTAATGGAAGCAATGGCACCATGTTTCAGCAATTCCTTTTCGTTATCTGCGTGCCACGACATTCCTTCGTTTCCGTCATGGTATAAATTCAATAAACAAGCATTAAATTTTTCTCCGGTATGCGCTTCAACTTTATTTTTAATTTGGAGCAGGTCATCTGTCCATAAATGTGCCTTTTTGGTCACTTTTGAATAGGTGTATTCGAAGGGATGATAACCATACCAAGCCATTTTTCTTTTTGTTGTAATTTTTTTACCGAACATCACCAATTCATCGTGTTGCCAAAGGATGTTATTCAACAAACGCGCAAGCAATTCATGAGCGCTTTGTGGTTCGAACAATTTTCCATCATATCTTGCGATGCCATCATAGGGTAATATATTTTCAGTGGAATGTTCGTTGTTCATGGGTGAAAAATAATGAAGAAATTAAAAAAAAATGCAACAGAGCGTAAAAATAATCGGATTGAAATAAAATGGAGTACTTATTCTACTTTCGATCGATAAATGAGGGGGATTTATAATTAGTATTTTCATTCAACTAAAATTGATTTTTTCACCCTTGACTTTAATTGATTTTTGGATGTGAGGTTAATATTCATGTTTTTACAGCTTGTTTTAATTGGATTCAAGGTTGTATACACGTTTTGCACTTCTCTTCTTTCCATCAATGATAATCTCAGAACATGGTTGGTTTTGAGTGATGTCCTTTCTTACTAATTCACCCTTTTTATTGTAAATATAAGTAGTCACCAAACAAAGTGTGCCATCTTCTGAGCAATAGGTTTCCTGATGAATTGTGTTACTGGGTTGATGGTAGGAAACACTATAAAATCTCTTGTCTGGTAATTGCAACTCGTAATGCGTTTGTTGTTTGAATTCATTGTATCGTTCGGTGTAAAGGTAACTCGGACACCAATCAGAAAATTTGCGATACTCGCGTATGTCGCCATCATCAAAACGGTTGATGTACTCGGCATATTGGTCGTAAAAATAGCTATAGAAATATTCGTTTATCAATGAACAACTATCAGGAGGTAAATTGGTAATATGGTGACAACTGGTATCGGTTGAAATCTTTGTAGTGTAACGCGAATGGTAGTAATACCTGTTTCCATCGGTACTGACGTAATACTTCCTGCGTTCGATATTAACCACGGTATCTTTACTTCGTTTTATTTTTAATTCAATCAACTGGGTGATTTGGCCATATTCCGGTATCAATTGTTTATTTGTTTCAGATCTATTTTTATCAAAGTCATTATAGTAGGAATAGATGCTATCACCTAATGCGATTCCTTTAGGGTTATAAACCATACGAATTTGATATATTCCTGCAAACAAGGGAACTCCGAAGCTGTGATGCGATGCGTTTTGGGTGTGATAATTATAGTAGTTTTCAAAATCATTGAGGTAAATGGGAATTACCAATTGTTCAAGGGGTTTCAGGTATTTAATTTGAACTGTTCCTGTGTCGTGGACCATCATATTAAGCATTCTGTCTTCCGTATATCTCAATAAAAAGGTGTTTTTGGCTTTGTCGTAAGCATTTAAATAAAATAATTTTTGTCCTACGTTTTGTGTGTGAGGTATCAAGACCGGATGTGAATTATTTCGATCAGTATTTGTAATAATCACGTTGAATGTGATTTTTTCACCTTCATAATAACTTTCTTTATCAGTTTGGATCGCAAAACTTATCGGTTGATAAATCAGGTTGGCAAAAGATTGGTTAAATACCATTAATGACGTTAATATGATACTTAGAATTTTAAAAATGTTCATCATAGCGTTGATATCGTTTTTAGCGAACGCTGCTGATCCACCAGGTGTAGTTGATAGAGGAGATTTTAAGATTCTCTCAGCAGTAAATTGCAATTCTTTTGGAATTACTAATTTTCTACCCATAGTAGCAATCTTTAATCCTCTTTCGTCAACAAATGCTGCGATGTCAATCAGAGACTGCTCTAAAGAAGTTTCTGATAAGTCAGCTGCTGTAGACAATATGTTTCTGAAAGATCCACCATTAGCAAGTGGGTGATCGTTAGCTAATAAAGCTTTTCCGTCACCACCTGGGTATGATGCACTAAAACCATTGTTTAGTACATTAGCCGCAGTGATTTGTTTAGTTTGAGACATTGAACGAGCAAGTGCTCTAGTATATCTAGATGCTAATCTGTCGTACAAGTTATCTTCAATCGCTTCCTCAGTAATAGCAAAAGCAAGTGCTACTGTATTATGAGTGTATCTAGAAGTGTAAGCTTCAGATGCTTGGTCAAAATTAACCATTGCACCTTCAGATTTTACTGCCGCAGCACCAAAACCTGTTAGCATTACTTCTTCTTCGAAAGCTCTGTCAGATGACTCAGTCATGAAGATTTCTGCATGTTCATTGTCATATCTGTTATATTCCAGGCCGAATAGTGCATTCAATCCTGGCTCTAGTTCTTTAACTAGT
>JALRIV010000087.1 GCA_023255275.1 Crocinitomicaceae bacterium
ATACTGGGTCCTTTTTTCAGCTTTGCGATGATTTCTTCTTCCGACAAAAGAAATTGATTTGTCGAAAAGAATAGATAATCTAACATCGGTTTTTCTGGAGTTAAATATTTCCCCTCGTGTTTATTTTTAATTAAGTAATACTGTGTCAAATTTTCTTCATCCAAATATAAAAAGTAAGGATGAAAAGAAAGGGTTACGCCTTTTTTATTTACAAGATAAAACCATTCATCTGCTTTTTCCAATTGTAAATCTAAAACTTCATTGATGTTCCAAGCCAATCGATAATCAGGATGATGAGAACTTAATCCGATCATGATATACGCTTCTGGCTCATCGAAATCGAGGGTATATTTCTTTTTTTTCGACACTAGGTAAAGTTAAGAAATGTTTTTGAATTTCAAGTGGACAAATCTCAGTTCTCATGAATAGTTTTTTGCAAATATTCATGCATGAAATTCAGCAGTTCAATCAATGGTTTCGACCTTTTAGGGTTTAGGAGTAAGAAATCAATCGAATTGGCGTTTACATTTTATGTTTTGGCATAAGTTTTGGATTTGTCTCGTAATCATTTAAAACAGGAATTATGGAATTAAAGAAAAATGAACATGTGAACCTTGAACGAAAAAGAGTCGTTTTCTTTCAACTTGGTTTGTTGGTGGTAGGGTCTTTCACTTTAGCAGCCTTCACGTACAAAGCGCCCAATGAGGGCTGGAATAAAGTTAAAAAAGTGGTAGCTGCTCAGTCCTTACAGGTGTATGAGGAACTGGATGAAATACCCAAAGAAAAGCAAATTGTTGAACCTCCAAAAGAAGTCGCTTTTAAAAAAGAAGAACCTATGATTCGAAGCGAACAATTGCCGGATGAGGTGTTAAAATTGCTAGCAAATAAAATGGTATTGTTTAAATCCAACGTGGCCATTAAAACCGGGGGATTGAAAACGGGAGAGCAAGATTTATTTATAGATAAGGAGCAGGACATCACGGGAGAATTGATAGAGTTTCCGTTGATTGATGCAAAATTTGACGGAGGTTACACCGCTATGCAAGCGTTCATCCAGAAGAACATTGAATTCCCTGAGGATGCTAAATTATTTGGCGATGAAGGAACAGTCCATTTGTCCTTTGTTGTAGAAAAAGATGGATCGATTTCCCATGTGCATATTGAAAGGGGGGTTAGTCCAAGTATTGATAAAGAGGCAAAAAGAATTGTACAGAACTTTCCGAAATGGACACCTGGCCAAGACGCTTTTGGTGCGGTGCGCACCATTGTTCGTTTGCCCATTAAATTTGGTTATGAAGATTAAAGAAAAAGGACCTAATTTAGGTCCTTTTTTGTTTTTGGAAAATAACTTCGTTGTCTAAATAAGATCATCATGATTCCAATGGAGATGGAGGCGTCTGCTAAATTCCAAATCGCAGGAAAAACTTTTGCTCCACCGATTAAGGGTAACCAACTTGGCCACGTGGCATCGAAATGAAACATATCTACCACGTTCGCTAGGAAAAAGCCCGTATGTCGTGTTTCGATTTTACCAAAATCACAATCCACATAGTGACCGCTACCTTCGAGCCAATTGCATTGCTCACAACCGTTAAAGGTAAAAATTGTATCGTACATCATGGAGTCAATTAAATTTCCGAATGCGCCCGCTAAGACTAGGCCCAATGCGATCAGAAACTCTAGTTTTGCACCCAGTTTAATTTGCTTTATTAAATAATACACAATTCCGATGATGGCGCCCAACCTAAAGAGACTTAGTGCTAGTTTGTGCCATGCTTTTGCACCAAACTTGGTTCCAAATGCCATTCCCGGATTTTCGACATACTCCAACACAAACCAATCTCCAAAGATAGGTCGAACCTCACCGTAGTAAAAATTTGATTTGATGTAAATCTTTAACCATTGGTCTAAAACTAAAATGAGGACCACAAGGGCCCCCACTAGGAAGATATTTTTTTTCACGTTATTTGTTTTGTGCATTCTTTGCATCAATGCTCATGGTTGCATGAGGAACTAACATCAATCGCTCTTTACGGATTAATTTTCCTGTCACACGACAAATACCATAGGTTTTATTTTCAATTCGAATTAAGGCAGCTTGTAAATTTTGAATGAATTTTTCTTGACGCGCAGACAATTGAGCAACCTCCTCTCTAGAAAGCGTGTCTGACCCATCTTCCATCATGTTAAAAGTTCTTCCCGTGTCATCAGTACCATGATCGTCTGAATGGGAAAGGGTTCCTTTTAACAAATCGTAATCTTCTTGAGCTTCTTTTAGTTTGGAGAGGATCAATTCTTTAAATTCAAGCAGTTCGGAATCTGAATATCTGGTTTTTTCTGTTGACATAAGTGAAAAATTTATTTGTCATTATTGGCAAATATAATAGAAAATTGTGAAAGTTGATTAACATTGAAAATTGTTTTATTTTGATTCTGATTCAGTTTGGAAATATTATCTTAGCGGAATGATAAATTTGTTTAAAAGCAGTCGATTGGCCTCGTTCATTTTGATACCCTTGTTGGTGCTTTTATTCAATGTTTTAAATCTCATAAGTCACAAATACCTTTTTCAAGAAACCATCGATATCGGGATGTGGGGAAAAGTGAGCAACTTACCCTATGCAAACATCGCTGCAGGTATCTTCATCGTCCTTCATGCCTTTTTGTTGAATTTCATTTTTAACAAAAACGAATTTTTAGACCGAAACTATTTTATACCGGGAATGGTGTACACGGTTTATATGAGTTTCTTTCATTCTTTTTATGTGTTAGACGGCTTATTATTGGCACATACTTTTTGTTTATTGGCAATTCAACAACTCTACCAACTCCATCAAAATACTGACGCAAGAAAAACGGTTTACAACATTGGATTTTTGGTAGGAGCTGCTGCCAGTTTTCATCCACCATTACTTTTAAGTTTACCTTTTTTCGTGTTCATGACACTGGTGATCCGTCCATTTGTGTTCAGAGAATTTTTACTACTTATTTTTGGTTATGCAACGCCGTTAGTGTATGCGTTTTCATTTCAAATCTATTATGGTTATCAATTGGATTTAAAATTAGTTCATCCGTTTGTCAACCATGAACAGAAACAATTGGATTTTTTAATTACCTCGATCATTTTTACGATTTTGACCATGTTATCGTTTTGGGCACTTCGTCTTAGAATGACGAAAAGTTCTATCCGAATAAAAAAGTTAATTCGAATCCAGTGGTTTTTTATTGCTCTTGCATTGGGAATTGGATTTACGGATCTTTTCATGTATAATCAAATTGAGCGTTTTAGCTTGTTGCTTATCCCCGTTGCTTTCTTCGCAAGTTTTACTTTTTGGAATCAAATGCTTGAGCCGATCGCTAAAGTCATGTTTTACTTATCGTTCATCTATTCTATTCTTAAATTTTTCCTTTAAGAATAGTTCAAAACCGTCTTTTTTTTGACTATTTTTGTATCAAATTTAATATTCGATAGCATGAAATTTGGTGTAGTTACTTTTCCAGGCTCCAATTGTGATGAAGACATGGTCTATGTTTTGGAAGAAATGTTGGGTCAAAAAGTGGAACGTCTTTGGCACAAAGATACCGATTTAAAAGGGGTAGATTTTGTGGTTTTACCGGGAGGATTCTCCTATGGGGATTATTTACGTTCTGGAGCAATTGCTAAACTATCTCCAATCATGGGCGAAGTAATCAAACATGCGAATAAAGGAGGTTATGTGATGGGAATTTGTAACGGATTTCAAATTTTAACTGAATCTGGATTATTGCCGGGTGCCTTGTTGCACAACGATACGCAAAAATTCATTTGTAAAAATGTGCATCTTAAACCAGTATCTGACACCGCGGCAATTACCAAGGGATTAGATAAGTCAAAAGCATACCAAATTCCAATTGCTCATGGAGAAGGAAGGTATTTTGCAGATGATGAAACGATTAAAAAATTACAAGAAAACGATCAAATTTTATTCACTTATGTGAATGAAAATGGGGAGGAGAATGAAAACTCGAATCCAAATGGATCGTTGTTAAATATTGCTGGAATTACCAATGAAGGTAAAAATGTTTTTGGAATGATGCCTCACCCAGAACGCGCAGCAGACAATGCGTTAGCCAATCTGGATGGTAAATTAATTTTCGAATCCATTTTAAAATACTGTTAATTGACCCATATGAACGTTTTACTTTTAGGATCAGGAGGGAGAGAACATGCTTTAGCATGGAAAATTGCTCAAAGTTCAATTTTACATCAATTGTATATCGCTCCAGGAAATGCTGGAACCAAAGCTTTTGGTAAAAACATTGCCATGAGTGCAACCGATTTTCCAAGCATTAAAGCTTTTGTGTTGGAGCATGAAATTGATATGGTTGTTGTAGGCCCTGAAGATCCATTAGTAAATGGGATACATGATTTCTTTTTGGCAGATAGTGAATTGAAACACGTGCCTGTAATTGGTCCAAATCAAGAGGCGGCTCAATTGGAAGGCTCGAAAGATTTCGCTAAGCAATTCATGATGCGCCACCATATCCCTACAGCAAAGTACGCTACGTTTACTAAAGATACATTAGAGGAAGGTTATGCATTTTTGGCTTCTATGAAAGCACCATATGTTTTAAAAGCAGATGGTTTGGCAGCTGGAAAAGGTGTGTTGATTCTAAACACTTTAGAGGAAGCGAAAACGGAATTAAAGTCGATGTTATCTGATGCAAAATTTGGTGATGCGAGTTCACGTGTGGTTATTGAACAATTCTTAGAAGGTATTGAATTGTCTTACTTCGCTTTAACCGATGGCGATTCCTATAAAGTACTTCCTGAAGCAAAAGACTATAAACGCATTGGGGAAGGCGACTCTGGGTTAAATACTGGAGGAATGGGCGCAGTTTCACCGGTCTCTTTTGTAGATAAAGCATTTCGCGATAAAATCGAAAATCAAATAGTGATTCCTACGGTGAAAGGATTAAAAGCAGATGGAATTACGTACAAAGGATTTATTTTCTTCGGAATCATTAACGTGAAAGGAGAACCTTATGTGATTGAGTACAATTGTCGATTAGGTGATCCAGAAACAGAAGTCATCATTCCTCGATTAAAATCAGATATTTTAGACTTATTCGAAGGTGTTGCTTCTAATACACTTTCTGAAAGAGATATTCAATTCGAAGATAAATCAGCTTGTACTGTGATGATGGTGTCTGGTGGGTATCCAGAAGCGTTTGAAAAGGGAAAAGTGATTACTGGTTTGAATGGAATTTCACAATCTTTGGTGTTTCATGCAGGAACAAGCGCAGATGGACCGGTTGTTAAAACTGCTGGCGGTAGAGTACTTGCTGTGACTTCTTACGGAAAAACTAAAGATGCAGCACTTGCTAAGTCTTATGAAACCATCGAGCAAATATCATTTGAAGGCGCCTATTTCCGAAAAGATATTGGATTTGACTTAAATTAAAGTGAGATTTTCCTTTATTTTATCGCTTTTCTTTTTTAGTTCTAAAATTTTTGGGCAACAAGAATCATTGTATTTTCTACCCAAGGAATTGAATGAAATTTCTGGATTGATTCATTTAAATGATTCATTATTTTTAGCGATTAATGATAGTGGAAACAAACCTATTATTTATGCTTTCCAGCCTTCAGGTAAAATATTAAAAAAAGTCAAGCTATGCAATGCTCCAAATATCGATTGGGAAGATTTAAGTTTTGATGCGAATTCTCAAACTGTCTTTGTCGGCGATTTTGGGAATAATGCAAATCGACGAACGCAACTCAGCATCTACTTTTTTGCCTTAAATGATTTTTTTACCTTGGATAGTTTGCAACCAAAACGCATAACGTTTACTTATGCTTTGCAAAAAAGCTTCCCTCCAGAAAGTCATGAGATGGATTTTGATATGGAAGCAATGGCTTTCAAAAACGATTCATTATTTCTTTTTTCTAAATGCAGCTTCAAACACTGTTCTGGATTAAGTCATGTATATGTGCTACCAATCAAAGAGGGACATGAGCAACTCGTTCCTAAAACAACCTTGCATTTCCCCCACAAGGATTATTTACATAATGGGATTACCAGTGCCACTTTTGTCGGGGATACGCTCTATTTATTGACTTACAAGGAAATAAAAAGGTATCTCTATCAAGCGGGTAAATTTCTTCCGATTGGCAATTTAGTGTCTTCTGGTATTGGTCAAAAAGAAGCGATTTGCGTGGGTGAACAGTATTATTTTATCAGCGAAGAAAAAAACAAACTCTTTGGAGGACCCAACTTATATTTTGTACCAAAACGAAAAGATGATTTTAAATAAATTTGAAGCTGTCATTTTTGACATGGACGGCGTTTTAATCGATTCTGAACCCTTGTGGAAAATAGCGTTGGAAAATGTTTTTCAGGGTTTAGGTTCGCATTTGACAAAAAAGGATTTTCAAAAAACGGTAGGTTTACGAATTGATGAGGTGATTTCTTTTTGGTTGGAGCATGAGCAATGGGAAAATGTCACCGTTGAATCCGTTTGGGAAATGATCTTAACCCAAATGTTACAGTTACTTGAATCAGAAGGAAAGCCCATGATAGGAGTTTTGGATACGATTCAATATTTGAAAGAAAATCATATTAAAATTGGTTTAGCAACTTCTTCCTATAGGGTGTTAATGCATAAAGTTCTAGCAGTTTTAAAGATAGAAGATGCGTTTGATGTTGTACATTCAGCAGAACATGAACCATACGGAAAGCCTCATCCAGCGGTTTACCTGACAGTAGCCAACAAATTGGAAGTTTCTCCCTTGAAATGTTTAGTAGTGGAGGATTCCATCAATGGAGTTATTGCCGGAAAGGCTGCTAGAATGCATGTAGTTTGTATTCCTGAAAAAACACATGAGCCTAATCCCAAATTAATGTTGGCCGATCAAACCTTTGAAGACATGCAGGAGTGGTTGGACTATTTAAAAGCCAATTAAAGCAATTTATTGTCCTTGCATAAACTCTTCATTCCTTTTTTTATCCTCTTCATTACCTCTTGCTGGTGCACACCCTTTTACCTTTTTCTCAAATAAATAAATGAATTTCACTTGCGCTTGAATCGGTAAATAATTGGAGGAAAACCAAGCTAAGGAAGCACACCCTTTACGCCATTCGTAAAATCCCATAATTGGCACTTGAACCGAAGGGATGATGGTAAATCTGCGATTTGGATGTATCCCAAAACCTAGACCATAATGTAATTGAGCCACCAAAGGTTCATGAAAACGCGATCCAGGAGTAATTAACTGGTGGTTTTTATTCCCTTCAAGAACACGGAAATCAACATTGACACCCAAAGCATTATCGAAAAAATATTTTTTACTTAAATGGATGTTTTTATGAAGGGCAAAGCGTCCGTATACATAACCATTGTAAAACGTACTGGATCCTTTATTGGTGTATAATGAATTTCCTAAGGCATCAAATTGTTCGATTTGCGTATTTTCACCACCGCCTAATAATTTGAAACCAACACCCCAATCATAATAGGAAACTAAAGGCGTCTTTAACATTTTCGCCAATTTCGATGTTTTTTTTGGAAAATGTGCCAAACCAATTTCTGCAAAAACGCCCAACATTCCGTATGGATCTTGTGTATAATTGAATGGTCGATTTGTATTCACGTCTTGAGAGGTATAGTTTGGGTTTTTTCCTCGAGTTAACATGTAAGTAGGACCTACGCTCCATTGCAAACCATAAAATCGATAATCTTTATAGTCCGATTGACCAAAGACATCATCTTCCTTTGGATCTTCAAAGTTAATCTCTTCACCATGGGACATCATTGGTGGCAACGCGCCTAATGATGATTTTCCATCAGCGTTACGACGGAAGAAGATGTTAAATGGTGCTAAAAAGCGGTGCCATGCAACACCCATTGTTAAATTACTTGCAATAACAATGAACCAGGCCATCGATCCAACAATCTTGATCGTTGCAACGATTTGAATCCAGTTTTCAAGCTGAGTCAGGGTCATTGACTTAAACATTGCAGCGATAAACCAAGTTGTTATGAAGTGGCGGTTCCATGCGGTTTCATCAGATAACGCACCCTCTAGACCGCGCAATGCGATGACACAGAAGACAATCAACACAATGGTGAATTCGACGTAATACGCCTTGCCCATTCCAGATCCTGCAAAACGTGAACGCTTGTTACGGCGATAGGTAACTTGGCGAATTCCAATCAGCGCGACAATTCCGATACCGGTAGCCCAGGCAATTAATTCGGTGATGTACTCGTACACCCAGAAATGTCCGATGATTGGCAATGCAAAGTGAGGATTAATTAACTGACCGTAAGC
>JALRIV010000088.1 GCA_023255275.1 Crocinitomicaceae bacterium
TTCAGTTTGGTTTTTTGGGAACAGAATTGATGGCTGAAGGACCCTTGTCGAAGAAAGGAAATTCAAGTTATTTGGTGATGGGAAGATATTCTACGCTAAGTTTAATGCAGAAAATAGGCATCCAATTAGGAACTGACGCTGTTCCAGTCTATGGAGATTATGCCTTTAAACTCAATTGGAATTTGAAAAGGGGAGGAGCATTTTCTGTATTTTCATTAGGTGGAAAAAGTAAGATCGATATTTTGATTTCGGATCAGAAAGAGTTTTCAGCAGACTTATATGGTGAAAGTGATCGCGATCAATATTTTGGAACGACCATGGCTGTTTTCGGATTGAATTACAAAAAGCCCTTGAATGAAAAGACCTTTTTGAATGTAACTCTAGCTCAATCGTTCGATGAACAACATTCAAAACACGAATACGTCCTTCGTCATTTAGACACCAATGCAATAGATGGAAGTGTGCGTATACAGGTCGATTCCATTTATCCCATGATGAGGTATCAATATAAAAACTTTAAAACAAGTAATCAAATTGCTTTAAACCATAAAATTTCCAAAAGACATTTCATCCGTTTTGGAGTTAATACCGATGTGTTTTTTGTCAATCAGCAAGATTCTGCACTTGCTTTAGTGACCGACACCCAATTTGTAAAAAGATGGGATTTTGCGGGTTCTTCTTTTTTAATTCAACCTTTCGTACAGTGGAAATGGAGAGCAACTGAAAACATGGACCTTACTTTGGGCGTGCATGCCCAGTACTTCAGTTTATCCAATAGTATTAGTTATGCTGAACCTCGATTCGGGTGGAAGTATCGCATGAAAAAGAATCAAAGTATTTTTGCTGGTGCCGGCTTACACAGTCAAACACAACCCTATTATACTTACACCTATCACAAATTAGATGCGAATGGGTCTAAGATCTACCACAATAAAAACATGGATTTTACCAAAAGTATCCATACGGGTTTTGGTTATGAAAAATCATTCAATAAAAGCTTCAATATTCGTTCAGAAGTTTACTACCAATACCTTTACAAAATTCCAGTAACAACGATTCCTTCTGCATATTCGTTAATTAACATGGGTGGAGGATTTCAGCGGTTTTTCCCAGATTCCTTGTCCAACACTGGAACAGGTGTCAATTATGGTATCGAAGTAACCGTTCAAAAATATTTTGACAAGTCCTTTTTCTTTATGTTTTCAGGAAGTTTATACGACTCCAAATATAAAGGAAGCGATGGAGTGGTGAGAAACACCTCTTACAATGGAATGTATGTGTGTAATTTATTAGCAGGTAAGGAGTTTAAATTGAATCAGAAGCAATCTATATCAATTGGACTTAAAACAACAGTTGCAGGTGGTAAACGATACGGCTATGCGGATATTCAAGCCTCTAAAAAATTGAATGAAATCATTTTTAAGGATTCTCTTTTTAACGAGCGTCAATTTCGTGATTATTTCAGAATGGATTTAAAGATCAATTGGAAATACAATACCTCCAAAGTAACCCATGAAATTGGTTTAGATTTAGTGAATATTTTCAATACCAAAAACTTGCTTTCTTTGGCTTATTCACCAAACCTTGCTAATCCAAATGCAGATCCAATATCTGAAAAACAACAATTAGGATTCTTACCTATTTTCTACTACAAAATAGATTTCCATTTTAACAAAAAACAATAGGCCTACCATTGTGGGCAGGTATTGCAATGGTCTTTGTTTTTGGAATAAAAGAAGAAGCCTAATTTCGCTTGAAGCATACCAAACGGATAGTTTTGTTTAATTCTACCTGTTTGTTGATCAGCTTTTAACGCCGATTGAAATTGATATCCTCCTAATCCAGCGAGACCAATGAAAAATCGACTTTGAATTTCAAAATTAATACCTAGTGATAAACTTGCTGCAAAACCGCTCATATGTGCGCTGTTTTTTTGAATTGTTTTTTCGTAATTGTTTTCGCTCGAGCTTAGTAAAAATCCGAAGTCAGCGCCAACATTACTGGTTAACAGGTATTTTGCTCTGCGGTCAAAAGCAATTAATCTTCCACCGCGATTTGTGCCGATATGCAAATAATTGATTTTATGGTTGAAGTAACTCAAGCTATCTAAAGCAATAGCCTCATTTTGATGACTACCCAAAAAAGAATTACCTTGGATTTGTAGGTTTTGATTCGGGACACTGCGGTAATTGAAATGATCCAGACCTATTTGGATGGCCCAATGATTTGCAATATAGGCTCCAAATTTGATTCCAAATTGCAATTCCTTTCCTTGGTTACTCAAATCAAAAGCGTTGTCCTTGGCTTTGACTTTGGAGAGTTCGAAGTTATCGTTATTGTTTTGAAAATGCAAATTACTTGGACCGTACCAAATTTTGTTGGTGCTCAGTTCAATAAAATAACTTCCTTTGGCATAACTGATGTTTTTTTGACCAAAGGAAGAACTCATCATCGTTAAAAATAAAAAGTAAATGAATCGTTTCATGAAGACATTTTTAAAAACGCAACTTCTTTTTCACTTAAGTGTCTAAATATTCCTCTTGGTAAATCCTTTTTGGTAAGTCCTGCAAATTGAACGCGATCCATCTTAATCACCTCATAGCCAATTGCCTCAAACATTCTACGAACAATTTGATTTTTCCCTGAATGCAATTCTACACCAATTTCTCTACTGCTTTCTGATTTGACAAATTCAGCCTTCTCAAATGCGGTTCTTCCATCTTCAAGATCAACTCCAGCTGTTAATTTTAACAAGTCTTCTTTTTTGACCGGCTTGTTTAATTCAACGTGATAAATTTTATTGGCCTTATGTTTAGGGTGAGTCAATTTTTTAACTAAATCACCATCATTCGTGAATAAAAGTAATCCAGTTGTATCGCGATCAAGGCGACCTACAGGGTAAATACGTTCTTTACACGCTTTTCTAACCAGACTCATCACTGTTTTACGTCCATAAGGATCGTCTAAAGTAGTGATAAAGCCTTTAGGCTTGTTTAAGAGTACATATCTTTTCTTTTCCGCGTTGATGGTCTCTCCATCGTATTTTACTACGTCCCCAGGCTTAATTTTATAACCTAACTCGACTACAATTTCATCGTTAATGGAAACCACACCTGAAGCGATAAGCACATCGGCTTCACGTCTAGAGCAAATTCCTGCATTCGATAAAAATTTATTCAATCGAATAGCATCATCATTAAAACTTGGAAGTGGATCCCCCTTTTTTTGTCGATCTTTAAAATCGATGTATTTTCGTTTATCTCTTGCGCTTACTTCTTTTTTTGAGCCTTGCTCAGGATGAGAAGTTTTTGATTTGGAAAAACTTGATTTGCTGTCTTTTTTTCCGGTTGGTTTCCCTTTTCTTTCGGTAGGCTTTTGTTCGCCTCTTCTTTTATTTGTGTTCATCTCGAGCAGAATTTTTGCAAAGGTACGGATAAATTTCGATTAATTAACATGGATAAAAGGCGTGAGGAATATGTTCAATTTTCTGTAAATCATGATGGTACAGAATCGAGACGATATCAAACCTTGTTTCGCCGTGCCAATCGATTTCGTGAATGTAATGATTTGTTGCCTTGATGATTTGTTTTTGCTTGGATTTGGTGACAAAAGAATAAGGTTCACCAGATGCCGCATTGCTTCTCGTTTTAACTTCAACCACAATGAGTTCTTGCTCTTTTTCAAAGATTAAATCCAATTCAAGGTGTTTAAATCGATAATTTTTGGCTTTTAATCGATAGCCTAAATTCATTAAAAAGTGTAAGGCCAAATCTTCGCCTTTGACACCTAATTCAAGATGATTCATATTCAGTGGTTTACTTGAAGATACGATTTTATGAACCGAAATCCAAGTGAGTTGTAAAGAATTTTATGCGTTGGATACTTCTTTTCGGATTCTTTTTAGGGCTTCGTCTTTTTTATGGACAACAAATGGGCATTATTTCAATGGATGATAAAAAGTATTCCAAGCAATTCGTTCCACTTTCTTTACCTATAGATTCTATCAGTTTGAATAAGTTGGACATACTTTTGATGGTTTCTTCATCAAAAAATGGGTTACAGGATCAAGATGTGAAATTGTTAGAGGATTTCGTGAAATCAGGAGGACTCCTTTATCTTGGTAACGATAATTGGCCCTTTATAGAAGAATCGAATTTTTTATTGACGAAGTGGTTCGGAATAGCCTTGTATGAATTGGAAACAAATCGGGAAAGTAAAGTGCTTAGGACAGAACAATATGATGCTTACCTGCAGAGCAACAGTTACATACCTGTGCATCATCAATTGGAGGTACTTACTTGGTTTGCGGACCAACCTTTGGTGGTAAAAGGAAAAATTGGTTTAGGCTCCGTAATTATTGATGGAGGCTTTAGTCGATATCACCATTTGCCTGTAGAACAACTTCAAAAGGACCTTTTAAATTTCCCCCATTAATTCTAAGGTTTCCTTAGATGCCGCTTGTTCAGCTTGTTTTTTCGTGCTACCGATTCCAATTCCGTAGTGAACTTCATTGATCGTTGTTAAAATTTTATACTGCCAAACGCCGTTTAAATTTTCTTCAGATAATACGGTAAATTCTAAATTCAGGTGTTTCTTTTGGGACCAAATGTAAAGCTTTGATTTGAAATCGATTTCTTCTTCCAACAGCTTGTTTAAGTTCACATAATTTCGAAGAATGTGATTGTAAACTGTTTTTTTAACGGCTTCGTATCCACCATCCAGATAAATTGCTCCGATGATTGCTTCAAAGGCATTGCCCTCAAGTGTTGCCAGATTAATTGATCTTTTTTTGTGGTAGGAAAGGATGGTTCTAAGTTCCATTTCTTCCCCAATATCTCCTAATGTTTTCCGGCTGACAAGTTTTGCTTTTACTTTGGTTAAATACCCTTCATCCTCTTCAGGAAATTTATGGTATAAAAATTCTGCAATCACCGCGTCCAAGATAGAATCACCTAAGAACTCTAGACGTTCATTGGAACTTAAATCTTCCCCATAACTTAAGGATTTATGGGTAATCGCTTGTATAAATAATGGTAAATTATTTGGCTTGTAACCAAACTTTTTGATGATAAAACGAATGAGCGCTAATTCTTCTTTCGTTTTGTTTTTTGAAAAAACAAGGTTGAATAATTTCAATTACCCTTTAAATTTTTTAACAATGATACTTGTGTTATGTCCACCAAATCCAAAGGTGTTAGACAAAGCCACATCAACCACTCTTTTTTGCGCTTTGTTGAACGTGAAGTTTAGTTTGTTGTCTAGTTCCGGATCATCTGTAAAATGATTGATGGTTGGAGGAACGATGTCGTTTTGTACGGAAAGGACACACGCGACTGCTTCAATAGCTCCAGCAGCACCTAATAGGTGACCTGTCATTGATTTGGTAGAACTGATGTTCAAGTTATATGCGTGATCTCCAAATACTTGTTTGATGGCTTTTACTTCTGCAATATCTCCAAGGGGAGTAGAAGTTCCGTGAACGTTAACATAATCAACTGCAGACGGATCAATTTCAGCATCTTCTAATGCGGCAATCATGGTGTTTCTCGCTCCGATTCCTTCAGGATGAGGAGCAGTCATGTGATAAGCATCACCAGACATTCCCCCACCAATTACTTCGGCATAAATTTTAGCGCCACGTTTGATAGCGTGTTCGTATTCTTCTAAAATCAACGCTCCGGCACCTTCGCCTAATACAAAACCATCGCGTTCAGCATCAAATGGACGAGAAGCAGTTTCAGGAGAATCGTTTCGCGTAGAAAGCGCTTTAAGGGCGTTAAATCCTCCCATTCCCATTTCATTCACGGCAGCTTCTGATCCGCCTGTTACAATAGCAACAGCTTTACCCAAACGGATTAAATTGAAGGAATCAATAATCGCATTGGTTGCAGAAGCACAAGCAGATACCGTAACATAGTTAGGGCCTCTTAATCCGTATTTGATGGAAATATGACCTGCAGCAATGTCTGCAATCATTTTAGGGATAAAGAATGGGTTAAATCGGGGAGTTCCATCACCTGCAAAGAAGTTTTGCGATTCGTCTTGAAAGGTTTTTAAACCTCCAACACCAGATCCCCAGATCACACCGATTTTATCTAAATTTGGATTCGATTCCATTAATGCAGAATCCGCCATGGCTTCAGAAGCTGAAACCAGGGCGTACTGCGAAAATTGATCTAATTTCCTAGCTTCTTTGCGGTCGATGAAATCTTCCACATTGAAGTTTTTGACTTCGCAAGCAAATTGAGTTTTAAACAATGACGCATCAAACTGTTGTATGGGAGCTGCTCCACTTTTTCCTTCAATTAGATTGTTCCAATATTCAGAAACAGTGTTTCCAATAGGTGTAAGCGCTCCTAAGCCAGTTACAACGACACGTTTTAATTCCATTTTATTGCTTTATTGAAAAATTTTAGTTTGCGTTTTCTTCAATGTAAGAAACTGCATCACCAACTGTTTGGATATTTTCAGCTTGATCATCTGGAATAGCAATATTGAATTCTTTTTCGAACTCCATAATTAATTCCACTGTATCTAATGAATCAGCTCCAAGATCGTTTGTGAAGCTTGCTTCGTTAGTTACTTCTGTTTCTTCAACACCCAATTTATCTACGATAATGGATATTACTTTTGATTTGATATCAGACATTACTTCTTTTTTTTAAGATTAATTTCGATGCAAAGAAAAAAACATTGCGTCAAAAAACAAAATTATTCGACTAAAAACTTTAAATATTATTCAACAATCCAATTTAAAAGTCATTTCAACAGTTGAATATAATCAATTAATCTTTACTTTAATTTTTATTATTCTTTTTTTTCGTTGTAATTTTGTGCTATGGATAATGCGAAAATCGCTGTATTCGCCTCAGGTAATGGGACAAATGCCGTAAACTTAATTAAATACTTTAAAAAGTCAAATGCCATTGACGTAGTATTTGTCTTTTGTAATGTTCAACAAGCTCCTGTTATCGATTTAGCATTGGAAGAAGGTGTAAAAGTAATCGTAAAGGACAATCAATTTGCTGCGAAAGGTGAAAATCTAATTGAAATGTGTCGTTCACATCAAGTAGATTATATTGTTTTAGCTGGATATTTGCGTTTGATTCCAGAAGAATTCATAGATCAGTATCAAGGAAAAATCATCAATCTTCATCCATCAATATTACCTGATTTCGGTGGTAAAGGGATGTATGGAAACTTCGTACATCGAGCGGTTATCGAAAATAAGGTTTCTTATTCGGGTATTACCATTCATTTTGTAGATAAAGAATTTGATAAAGGATCCATCATTGCCCAATTCAGATGTCATGTGCACGAAGGAGATGATGTCGATGCCTTAAGGCAAAAAATAAGTGTATTAGAACAAGTTTATTTCCCAATCGTTATCGAAAAAACCATACAGCATGCTTCAATTTTTTAATCAATTTAATCTTGCAGATGCATTTAAGGCTGCTACTGTTTTATTTGCGGTCATTGACGTCGTTGGATCTATACCGTTGATCATTAAAATTAAAGAAACCGCTGGAGACATCCATGAATTGCGTACGAGTTTTGTTTCTTTGGGTATTATGATTGGCTTTTTAATCCTGGGAGAAAGTATCTTAAACCTTTTTGGTGTCGATATTAAATCCTTTGCGATTGCCGGGTCACTAATTTTATTTGCTATGGCCTTAGAAATGATCCTTGGCGTGAAACTTTTCCGTGATTCTGTCTCAGGGAAAACTGCCAGTGTAGTTCCTTTAGCCTTTCCTATCATTGCTGGAGCAGGTACTATGACGTCATTGGTTGCTTTAAAAGCGGAATATGCCGAGATCAATATCATCTTTGCTATTCTCTTAAATGTAATCATTGTGTATATTGTCTTGAGATTGACCAAAAAAATAGAACATTTACTGGGTGAAGGTGGAATAGCCATCCTTAAAAAAGTATTTGGGATCATTTTGTTGGCCATTGCCATTAAACTCTTTACCACAAATTTACAAGCTGTATTAGGGGCATAAAAATAAAAAAGGGTGAATCGCTTCACCCTTCATGTTTATTTAATCAAATTGATGTGTCCTACATCAACAATGTGTTTATCGGAATCTAAAGCTTTGAATTCAACTTTCCAGGTGTAAATATCAGCTTGGCATTTATTGCCATCGCCAGCATAGTTTCCTGACCAACCTATGTGGACATCGTGCGATTCAAAAATCAATTCTCCCCAACGGTTAAAAATTAA
>JALRIV010000089.1 GCA_023255275.1 Crocinitomicaceae bacterium
AATGATAAGGGCTCGAGCTTGATCGGCTGCTATACTTAAATCCAATTGTTGAAGTTCGTCAATTTCAATCGTGGTGATCGCATCTGACTGCGGAATAAGTGATACCAACGCTTCGAAGTCACCCTCCAATTGGCGATTCCAACCAATGGCGTTCACCTTACCTTCATAGGGTACGTGCATGAGCGCTTCAAAAGAATCAACGAGTTTCGTATGCATGCGCACAAAAATAGTTTCTTTTTCTTAAAATAAGGGGAAATTCTATTCGTGATCCTTACTCAAAACAAGTACTGACATCAAAGGTTGATCGAGACCATCTTACATACTGACTAGGACTGTAATAATATTTCAATACTTGACCTCCACAATCAAAATCGATGTACGATTCACTGGAGTTACCAAAACCTAAATCGATTCGTAAAGTATCGTTGGAAAAGGTATATGGATCTGTGACGGGTAGGGCAGAAGCAATGGTTACCGTGTCCCATGAACAATTGGTAGTCGATGTGCAATAAACGGTGTAACGCAAACCATTCTGAAAAATATAAGCCGTGTTCGGATAATCTTCTAAAACCCACAAGCCTTCAAGGGTATAATTTGGGGTATTGCCTGAAGTTGGGGTTTCTGTCGTTTTCTTTTCCTTTTCACACGCAACAAGGATTAAAATCATCAACAAGGACTGAAGTAACAAGCGATTTTTCATAAGTACTTTTAATACGAAGTAAATTCAAATGATCCTTTGGACAATTAAATTCGAAACTTTGTTTTGTATTTCCTACTTTTTACGGATAGGTGCATACGTAGTTTATCGATGAAAATATCACTTTAGGCAGCAAGTATGCAATTAACTGTATAGGAACAGGGCCTGATAAAATATTATCTCTAAAAGTCAAACTTTTGAAATAACAGTCAAAACTAAGGGTAGAACATAATAAAATCAGTGATTTCTTGATCTTTTTCAAACTGAAAACTCCAAACCGGTAATTCGCGATGAACGACTTCCCTCAAAATGATTTTTTTCATGTTCAAGTGGTTAAACTACTATCGAAGATAAGAAAAAAACTGATTCGTTCTTACAAAACATTGCAAAAGCAGCCTTGAAAATCTTTTCAGATGATTTTAGTTCTTTATGTAACTTGAGTAACTTCCTAACTATTCTGATGGTATTACCTTTATAGCAAAAAAAAACAAATGAAAATTTATTTACTCGTAGTTCAGATTTTTATTCATGCATTTCTTTTTGGACAATCGGAAGAACAGTTTGTCATTCAAATTGATTCCTTTTCTATCCCTAATTTACCGGGCTTACAATCCTATTCTTGGGGGAAAACAAGTGATGAAAAATGGGTCCTGCTTGGTGGACGAGTAGATGGTTTACATCAAAGACAGCCTTTTGCTTCCTTTTTAGATAGTGATAACAATAATTTTGTATACGTGGTTGACCCTATAAATGAAATGGTTTGGAGCCAAAATTTGAGTGTTTTACCGATTTCCATTTTTGAACAATTAAGAAGCACCAATCAAAATTTCACCCAAAAAGATCATCAATTAATCGTAATCGGTGGCTATGGATTTAGTCCTACTGCAAATGACCATATTACATTTCCTAATTTGACACTAATTGATCTAGACGGTTTGGCAAATGCGGTCATTAATAATCAATCGATTGTCTCTTTTTTCAGACAAATAACAGATTCAAGAATGAAAGTTACCGGTGGTCAATTAGGTATTATGGATCAAACTTTTTTCTTGGTAGGAGGGCAATTGTTTGATGGAAGATACAACCCTATGGGACCGAACAATGGACCTGGATTTGTACAGCAATACACCAATGATATTCGTTCTTTTGAAATAGATGATGATGGCGTAAATGTTTCAATCATGAATTATCAGGCTGTTCACGATACAGTGAATTTACACCGAAGAGACTATAATATGGCTCCTCAGATTTTTCCTAATGGCTCAGCAGGATTTACCGTTTTTTCTGGCGTTTTCAATTACAATAATATGCCGTATTTAAATTCCGTGGATATCAACTCGAATCTTACCTATTTGGTCAACAATACTTTTAACCAATTTTTAAGCCAATACCAAAGTCCTAAATTGCCGATTTATGACACCAATGCGCATGTCATGCATACCTTGTTTTTCGGAGGAATAAGTCAATACCAAATGGTGAATGGAAATTTGGTTGAAGATGTGAATGTTCCTTTCGTGAAAACGATCAGTAAAGTAACCCGAAATTCAAATGGAACCATGTCTGAAGTAGATTTAGGCTATATTCAAATGCCCGCCCTTTTAGGTGCAGGTGCCGAATTTATTCCTATCGATAATTATTATTATTCCAATGAAGTACTGAATTTGAATGCCATACCTAATAATCAAACGCTTATTGGATATATTTTTGGAGGAATCGAAAGTTCAGCCAATAATATTTTCTTCAACAATGATGGTAGCCAAAGTAATGCCTCTTCAAAAATATTTAGAGTGTATATCAATAAATCATTAGCAGGAACAGTGGAAGAAACCCCGATTTATGCTGGGAATGTGATTCGTTTGAAAACTTTCCCCAATCCTGTGAAGAAAAAAATAAATCTTGAATTTTATACTTTGTTAAAGGAAAATGTTTCCATTGAGATCATGACGCAAGAGGGTAAAATAGTACATTGCTTGAATTATAAAGTGGAAGAAACGGGTTTTCAGAAAACAAAAATAAATGTTGAAGAACTTTCGGATGGGATGTATATCCTCCGTGTTCATTCTGGCACATATGTAGATCAATGTCAATTTATTAAGGAATAATGATGAAAGGCCTACTAAAACTTATTGCATTTAGCACCATCTTATTCACACAGCCTCTAAGTGCACAGGTAAGCTGGCGTCAAATTGAAAAGGATGTAAGGTTGTTGGCTGCAGACGACATGGAGGGAAGGGAAATTGGCACCAAAGGAGAACTTATGGCTGCTACCTACATTGCCAATCGATTTCAAGAATTTGGCTTACTTCCTTTTAATCAAAAATCATACTTTCAACCTTTTACTAAGCTGTCTTATGCCCACCCCCATGATACTATAGGAATCACTTTAATGGGAAGAAATGTGATTGGAATGATTGATCATCGAGCTTCAAAAACCATAGTAATTGGTGCACATTTCGATCATCTAGGTTGGGGGAAAGAGAGTTCTCTTTATGTGGGTGAAGCTGCAATTCATAACGGTGCAGACGATAATGCAAGTGGGGTAGCGGGCTTATTATATTTAGCCAAAAAATTAAAACAAGTTCAATTGAATCACAATGTCATTTTCATTGCTTTTTCAGGAGAAGAAAAAGGCCTCTTAGGATCTAATTACTTTGTTCACGATTCGATATTCCACCAAGAATCCATAAGTTTCATGATGAATATGGATATGATTGGTCGCCTGGATTCCAATAGACGTATTTCAATTGGTGGTGTAGGTACAGCTAAAGAATTTATCCCTGCGATTCAAAAAAGCAATTCCTTTGGTTTTGATATAAAATACGATTCATCGGGTATCGGTCCAAGTGATCATACTTCGTTTTATTTAAAAAACATTCCAGTACTGCATTTTTTCACAGGACAACATGCTGATTACCATAAACCAACAGATGATGCAGAATGGATTAATTATCAAGGAATCAATGAGATAGGTGATTTAATATTTAAAATTATCGTACAATTAGATGAACTCCAGCAAATAAGCTTTCAGAAAACTAAAGAAGAACAAAAAAGTTCGGTGAAAGGATTTAAAGTGACGCTAGGAATCATGCCCGATTATTTGTTTAGTGGTAACGGAGTGAGGATTGATGGGGTCAAAGACAATCGACCTGCTGCCATTGCAGGTTTACAAGCAGGAGATATTATAATGGCTATAGATCAAATGATGATCGCTAATCTTCAGGATTATATGCGCGCATTACAATCCTATGATTCAGGTGACAAGGTGACAATAAAGGTAAAAAGAGCTGAGAAGACACTCCAATTTAAGGTAAGATTTTAATAAAAAAAAGCCGATTGTAAAATCGGCTTTTTCATTATTGTAGATCAAAACGATCTAGGTTCATTACTTTTACCCAAGCATGGATGAAATCTTGAATGAATTTTTCTTTTGCATCTGCGGAGGCATAAACTTCGGCCAGTGCTCTTAATTCGGAATGAGATCCATAAATTAAATCTGCTCTTGAAGCTGTCCAAACAATTTTTCCTGTTTTTCGGTCTCGACCATTAAAAGTCTCTTTTGCTGATGAGGTTGGCTCCCAAACGGTATTCATATCCAACAGATGAACAAAGAAATCATTTGAAAGTGTTCCTGGTTTTTGCGTCAATACCCCTAATTTAGAACCATCGTAGTTGACATCCATTACCCGCATTCCTCCCAAAAGAACAGTCATTTCAGGTGCTGTTAAAGTTAAAAGTTGAGCTTTATCGACCATTAACTCTTCAGTGGTAAGGGTGTAAGAGGTCTTTTTGTAATTGCGAAATGGATCTGCCAAAGGTTCCAGTACAGACATACTTTTTACATCTGTTTGCGCTTGAGTTGCGTCCATTCTTCCCGGTGTAAATGGTACCGAAATTTCAATTCCTCCTTGCTTCGCAGCTTGTTCAACGCCTAACGATCCACCAAGTACGATTAAATCAGCCATGGAAATCTTTTTGGTAGATGAACCAGTGTTAAAGTCTTTTTGAATTTTTTCATAGACTTTAAGTACCTTTTTAAGTTGCTTTGGTTGATTTACCTCCCAATTGATTTGAGGTTCCAATTGAATTCTTGCTCCGTTTGCTCCTCCTCTTTTATCTGAACCTCTGAAAGTTGATGCTGAGGCCCATGCTGTACTGATGAGTTCTTGATTCGTTAAGCCTGAACTTGAAATTTTCATTTTAAGGGTTTTGATATCCTCTGCATTCACTAAAGCGTGATTTAATTTCGGGATGGGATCTTGCCAGATGAATTCTTCTTTTGGAACCTCTGGTCCTAAATAAAGAGAAGTAGGTCCCATGTCTCGATGCGTAAGTTTAAACCATGCTCTTGCAAACGCTGCGTCAAATTCAGCTGGATTTTCTAAAAATCTTTTTGAAATTTTTTCGTACGATGGGTCATAACGAAGCGATAAATCGGTGGTTAACATAGTTGGTTTGTGACGTACCTTTGTATCGAAGGCATCCGGCACGGTAACTTTTGGATCCTTAGCCACCCATTGGTATGCGCCAGCTGGACTTTTTGTTAATTCCCATTCGTTTTCGAAAAGTATACTTAAATACTGATGATTCCATTCTGTTGGAGTCATAGTCCATGTAACCTCTAAGCCGGATGTAATTGCATCTTTGCCTTTTCCAGATTTGTAGTCACTTTTCCATCCAAAGCCTTGCTCTTCAATGGGAGCAGATTCTGGCTCAGGTCCGACATGGGATGCAGGACCTGCACCATGCGTTTTTCCTAGGGTATGTCCACCTGCAATCAAGGCTACCGTTTCTTCGTCATTCATTCCCATTCTACCGAAAGTTTCACGAATATCAATCGCTGCCAATTTTGGATCTGGATTCCCGTTAGGTCCCTCTGGGTTGACATAAATTAATCCCATTTGCACGGCTGCTAGAGGATTTTCAAGTTGACGATCTCCACTGTAACGTTGTTCGTCTAACCATTTTTTTTCTTTTCCCCAATAAATATTGGTTTGTGGTTCCCAAACATCTGCACGTCCGCCAGCGAAACCTAAAGTCTCAAACCCCATAGATTCTAACGCGACATTACCTGCTAGAATCATTAAATCTGCCCAAGAAATTTTGCTGCCGTATTTTTGTTTAATTGGCCATAGTAATCTTCGTGCTTTATCAAGATTTCCATTGTCTGGCCAACTGTTGAGTGGAGCAAAACGTTGTTGACCTTCACCAGCTCCTCCGCGGCCATCTCCTGTTCGATAGGTTCCTGCACTGTGCCAAGCCATTCGAATAAATAAGGGGCCATAGTTCCCGAAATCAGCAGGCCACCAATCTTGAGAAGTAGTTAATACTTTTGCGATGTCAGCTTTCAAAGAGTCATATTCCAGAGTACTAAAGGCTGCCCGATAATCGAAAGTGCTTCCCATGGGATTTGAAAGTTCAGAATTACTTCTAAGGACATCCAAGTTTAATTGATTCGGCCACCAATCTTTATTGGTTTGACCACTTACATGATTTGAATGACCTGAAGGTTGATCACTTTTCACATCTTGTGCTTTGGTCGCTTTACCTTCATGAGAGAAAGGACATTTGGCTCCCTCGGTGGCTTCCGGTTGCGCAAACGAAAAAGGTGCCATAAGGACTTGCAAATAAAAGATTGTTTTTTTCATGCTTTTCTTTTTAGTGAATTTGAATAACACTAAATTAAAACATGTATGGATATTTTAAAAATTGATTTATTTGATTTAATTATAGATATTAGTTATAACCTTATTCTTTCTTCCATTTTTTATAATAGATCTTTTCAATGTCTTTCATGATGCGGTATATCGAACCAGCCCAATAGTTTCTTAAACCAAAACCAGCCGGCTCGCCTCTAAGGCGCTCATGCACCAGTATTTCTTTATTATTGAGGTTTATAGCTATAAAGTGAAAATAAGCTTCTTTTTTATTTTTATTTAAACTCTCCGCAATGAACGCAATACCAATTTTTTCAGCACTTGCAATATTGTAGGCTGAAACAAAACGTTTTATGCTGTCTAGATTGTATTTAGGTGTGTTAGAGGCTTCTAAATTCTCAAGTGGAGTCGTAAGATTGAGCTTTTCTATCATTTCAATATCCATTTGAATAACATCTTTTCTTAGCATCCCCTCAAGGTTGTATTTTGTAGGTTCAGAAAGAATTAATTGATTCCATTCAGTAAAATAGAGGTCTCTAATCTCATTCGTGCTTTTTTCTCCAGCATTAAAAAAATGAGAAAAATCGCCGATTAATTTGACATGAGAGAAATCAATACCCAACCAAACGATAGGAACTGCACTTTTTTTAAATAAGTCTGATTTGCTTTGAGAAAATACTATGTTAGTAAAGCCAATACAAAAAAGTAAAAAACCTAAAAATTTTTTTTTCATGCGAATAATAATGCTAGTTAGTAGTATCTAAAATAATCTTTTTTCTTCAAATAAAAAAAGAAATCTAATTGAATTATGTCGTTTTTCTTGGGTTTAAAGGTATTTTCTTATTTCCCAAAATAGATTTTATAGCGTTTCTTGTTTTCGTCATTTAACCATAAATTGTGCCCTTCGAGATGTGAAATCCAATCTTTTTGAAAGGGGACAAAAATTTCATTTTTCGCATTGACTACACCATATTGATGGTTTTTTTCTACCACCCATAATTTCTCTTTTGGTCGATTCCAATGTCCTAAAAAATGTATAGAATCGTACATGCAAGGGACAATGACTTCTTCTTTAAAATTGACAACACCCCATTTTCCTTGCTGCTTCACATGAAAGATATCCCTTTCTTGTTCATAATGTAGACTGTAACGGATCTCCTCGTAATTTTTGGAAAGTACCTTCTTTCCTTTTATATCAATGGCTTCTTTTTTCCCTTTTTCAATGATGCAGATGAGGTATTGCAGATCACATGGAATGACATTTAATTCAAGATAGATGAAAGGTAGAACCATGTTGAGATTGTTATCGATGACGCCATATTGATTTTCACCATTTTTTACAATGATTTTATGTTGATGAAACAAAATTTCATCCGTCATATCTGGATTGGTTTTCACTTCATAGCCTAATGATTTGAGGGCCTCTTTTTTTTCTTGAACGAATTGATGGTAATATAAGGGGCTAAGTGTTTTGTATTGAAGGGGTAGGATGAAGGCACGACTTACGGTGTCGAATATTCCTACACGATCGCTTGTTTTGACTTGGATGTAATTTTTTGGCCCTATAAAATTTAAACGAGACTCTTTCCAATTAGGTTTTAAGGGCTCAGCCGATTGCTTCATATTTCGTGAGTTGATTCTAAAAAAAACTCCGTCTTTCAGTACTAATGCAGTGGATTCATTACCAAAAGGCTCAGCGTAATCATACACAATTGGAATGATTTCCTTGAATTCCTGATTTAAAAAACCAAATTTTCCATT
>JALRIV010000008.1 GCA_023255275.1 Crocinitomicaceae bacterium
CGTATTCGGCATTTCCATGAACGAAGTAATTCCTCCCGCAACAGCAGCGGCTGATTCCGTTGCAATATTCGCCTTATGCGTTAAACCAGGCTCTCTAAAATGAACTTGGTCATCAATAGCCCCAGGAATTAAATATAATCCTTCAGCATCAATAATGGTTTCGTTTGGTAATGGAGTTAGGTTGCTTGAAATTTGATCGATTCGGTTCGATTTGATTCTTAAATCGGCTACAAATTCTTTTCCTTCGTTAATTAGCTTCGCTTGCTTGATTAAATATCCTTCACTCATAATTTCATGCTTCTCATTTTCCATACTCCTAAAAGTGCTTCTTTAAAAATAGATGTGTTCATTTTAGATTCACCATAGAGTCGATCAATGAATGTGATTGGAACTTCTATGATTTTAAACCCATGTCTTTTGGCTGCGTATTTCATGCAAATTTGAAAGGCATAACCTTTGAAAATAACAGCGTCTAAATTGATTTTTGCAAGAACATCTCGATGGTAGCACATAAAACCAGCGGTCGTATCTTTGATGTTGATCAGTAAAATTAAACGCACGTATATACTCGCAAAGTAGGACATTAAAATACGTTTTAACGGCCAATTACTTACTTTACCACCTTTGCAATATCTCGAACCTATGGACACTTTTCCGCCATCAATACATGCTTGGTATAATCGGATTAAATCCTCTGGATTATGCGAAAAATCACAATCCATTTCAAAAATATACGTGTAATCGGTTTTCAAAGCCCATTTGAAGCCAGCAATGTAAGCGGTTCCTAGGCCTAATTTAACTGATCGTTCGATCAAATGAATGCGGTTTGGGTATTGCTGTTGCATTTCTTTTATTTTCGAAGCGGTTCCGTCTGGGGAGCCATCATCTACAAAAAGAAGGTCAAACTCTTTATCGAATGACATCACTTTGTGAATCATTTTTTCGACATTCTCGATTTCATTATAGGTTGGTATAACAACAATAGAATCTGACACAATTAATTTTTATAACACGAAAATAAGGATTTTATACCATTCGGTCATTATTCATAATTTATTAATTACAATTTTTTAACTTTACGAGATGATGCGTTTACTTTTTTTCTTTTCGTTCAGCCTTTGTTTTTTTAACCATTGCGTTGTATTGGCCCAAGATCAAAAGAATATTTTGTTACTCGATCATTGGTATGAAGATTCCTTAGTAACCAATTCAAGTAAGGTTCGATACAACGATTGTTTTGGAATTATTCACCAAGGAAAAGAATACGCTGTTGCCGGTTCGACTGAAGGAACCCATATTTTTGAATTGACGGATGAAAATCGTTTTGCATCTAGAGCCTTTGTGGAGGGTAAATACAATTCATCCATGGTCATTCATCGCGACTATGCTACCTATAAAAATTACCTTTATGCAGTATGCGATGAGGGAAATAGTTCGCTACAAATCATCGATTATCAATATTTGCCAGATTCGGTTTCGGTGGTCGCTGATTTGCAAAATCCATTCGGACGAGTACATAATGTTTTTATCGACACCCTTAATGCGTTGTTATATGCTTGTCGAATAAATCCCATTGTTTCAGGGACTACCACCACGCTAATTCCCATGCGTGTTTTCGATATTTCTAACCCTATTAATCCCATTCAAGTATGGGAGGGTCCAAACGATCTTAATGAGGTTCACGACATTTATGTTCGGGATCATCGTGCTATTTTAAATTGTGGTCCGGATGGGATTCGGGTGTATGATTTTTCGAATCCGTCTAATCCTACATGGTTAAGTAGTTTAAGTATTTATAATGAGCAGGGTTATAATCATCAAGGTTGGTTAAGTCCTGATGGACAAACCTATGTGTTTGCGGATGAAACTTTAGGCTTACGTTTGAAGAAATGTCGTTTTGATGGTACAAATTTGCAAATTGTTCAACGTTTTGGAACCTCCAATTACAATGACTATATCCCCCACAATATCATGATCAGTGATGCATTTGCTTATGTCGCCTATTACAATGAGGGTTTGAGGATTTATGATTTACGAACCAATCCACCTGTAGAAATGGCAAGTTACGACACGTATTTAGAATCGAGTATCTTCAAAATGAATGGAGCTTGGGGTATTTTTAACCAATGGCCTTCTGGTCGAATTTTAGTTTCAGATCGACAAAATGGACTTTTTCTTTTTGATTTCGATGAAGAACGGTTTCAGGTTCCTTCGAAGGATGAATGGCAACTCTTTCCAAATCCAGTAGTATCTGGTGAATTCGTTCAACTTTTAAGTCCGAATGCACAAATTAGTGAATGGAGTTTTGAACTTGTTGATGCTTTTGGGAAACAAGTAGAATTTGTCCAAGTGACAGCAAGTACTTCAGCAGTGCTGCAATTAAATTTGGCGAAAGGATGGTATACTTTACGTATTCAATTTGAGAACTACCTGGGTGAAAAAGAATCGGTGATAAAGTCTTTGGTGGTCTACTAATTATCTGATTTTTTCCTCCTTCAAAATTTTAATAAAATGAAAACCTTTTGGGGCAAATCCTTGATTGTAGAAAAAACGATGTGCCTTATAGTTGGTAGTATAAGAGTCTAAAGCGACCATGGAACAGTTTTCATCAATTGCTTTTTGATTTAAAAAGTCAGCAATCAATTTACCAGCTCCCTTTGAACGATATTCTGGAAGCACATTCAAATTATCCATTTCTAGATATTTACCACACCATATTTTGTTGCCAATCCAATACCCGCTTATTCCCACACATATTTCACCGTCAAAAACAGCGACTTGTCCGTAGTTATGTTGTAACATAAATTCAAGTTCTTTTCGGTAACTTGTTTCCTCTAAACTTGGATATAGGTCCTGTAAAACTGACATGTATTGAATCATTTCATCCATCGAAATGAGTTCTCGAATTGTTAAACGTTCCATTTTTCTTTTAAAAATTTAGCAGTGTGATTTTCGTTCAATTCCAGCATTTGTTCAGGGGTTCCCGCGAAAAGAATTTGGCCTCCTTGTTCACCTCCATCAGGCCCTAAATCGATAATCCAATCGGCGCACTTCACTACATCCATGTTGTGTTCGATAATGATGATGGAATGGCCTCGATCGACTAAAGCGTTCATGGCAATTAGTAACTTGGCAATATCGTGGAAATGCAGTCCTGTGGTTGGCTCGTCAAAGATAAATAGGGTAGGTTGTACATTTAATCCTTTGGATAAAAAAGAGGCGAGTTTAATCCGTTGTGCCTCCCCGCCACTGAGGGTAGAAGAAGATTGACCTGTTTTTAAATAACCAAGTCCAACATCCAATAATGGTTTTAATTTTTCAGTGATTTTAAGGGCTAATTTATCCGTGATTCCGCTAAAAAACTCGAATGTATCTTGCAAATCCATCTCAAGAATATCTGCAATGTTTTTTCCTTCGAGTTCCACTTCTAAGGTTTCTGATTTGTATCGTTTTCCCTCACAAGTATCACAAGGTAAATGAACATCCGCCATAAATTGCATGCCAACCGTAATTTCCCCTTCTCCTTCGCACATTTCACAACGTCCACCTTCTACGTTGAAACTGAAAAATCCTGGTTTGTATCCCCTCATTTTAGCCAAAGGTTGTTTGGCAAAAAGTTCCCGCACATCATCAAATGCTTTGACATAGGTAATAGGATTACTTCTTGAGGATTTCCCAATAGGGTTTTGATCAATCCATTCAATTTCTTTCACCCATTTCAGATCGCCAGAAAGGGATTGAAATTGGCCTGAAAAATCACCGAAGAGTCCTAGTTCTTTTCGAATAGCAGGATATACAATGTCTTTGATTAGGGTTGATTTTCCAGAGCCACTTACACCTGTAATACATACCAATTGTTGCAGTGGTAGGGTTACGGTAATGTTTTTCAGGTTATAAAGTCGTGCACCTTCGATGGTTAATTTATTTTTAACGGGTCTTCTTTTTTTTGGGATCGGAATTTGAAGTGTACCGTTTAAATAGTGTGCCGTTAGACTTGTTTTTTCTTTAATCAATTGAGCGTGATTTCCGGAAAATACTAACTCTCCTCCATAAACTCCGGCTTGTGGTCCAATATCAATCAGGTGATCCGCTGCTCGCATGATATCTTCTTCGTGTTCGACCACAATTATCGTATTCCCCAGATCTCTTAAATTTTTTAAAACACCAATCAGTTTTTCAGTGTCTCGAGGGTGTAAACCAATGGAAGGTTCGTCTAAAATGTACATCGAACCAACGAGGGAACTACCTAAAGAAGTAGCCAAATTAATGCGTTGGGATTCTCCTCCAGATAAACTGTTTGATGGCCGATTGAGGGTAAGGTAATGTAAACCAACATTCATTAAAAAGCCAAGACGATTCGTAATTTCTGGTAAGATTCTTTTAGCAATTTGCTCATGATGAGCTGGTAAATGAAGACTAGAAAAGAAATCGAAGGCCTCGGCAATGGGCATTTGAATGACCTCCATTAATGATTTCCCATTGATCTTCACATAATGGGTATCTTTTCGTAAGCGAGTGCCATGGCAATCGGGACAAACGGTGCGTCCTCGATACCTAGAAAGCATAACGCGATACTGGATTTTATAGGTCTGACTTTCAACAAATTTGAAAAAATCATGAATGCCTTGAATGTGTTTAGAACCTTCCCATAAAAGTTTGCGCTGTTCCTCATTCAGTTCAGAAATAGGCCGGTGAATGGGAAATTGTTCTTTTTGCGCGGCATAAATAAAAGCCTTGAGGTATTCTCCCATCGTTTCACCTTTCCAGGGTTGAATTGCTCCTTCAAAGACACTCAACTGTTCATTTGGAATGACTAGTTTGGGATCAATACCGATAATCATTCCAAAACCTTCACATTTTTTACACGCACCAAATGGATTATTAAATGCAAAAAAATGCTCGGTTGGCTCTTGAAATTCGATGCCATCTAATTCAAAGCGATTACTGAACGGATGAAAAGATTGGGCAGTATAATCAAATACAAACATTTCGCCCTCTCCCTCATTGAAGGCAATTTGAGCAGAATCAGCAATTCGAGCTTTATTTTCATCTGTACCGGCATCCACACTAACGCGATCGATAATCAAATAAAGATCATTGTAGTCTATCGTACTGCCCATCAATTCCTCAATGGATTGCATTTCCTTTTGATGAAAAACCCGACTAAACCCTTGTTGTAATAACAATCCTAAATGTGCTGCACTCGTTGTGTTTTTCTTGGGTTTGATTTTCGATAGAATTAAAAATCGAGCGCCTTCCGAAAAACTGTAAACAAATTGGACAACATCTGTTACCGTGTGCTTCAGCACCTCATTTCCGCTTATAGGGGAGAATGTAGTGCCTATTCGGGCGTACAATACTTTTAAATAGTCGTAAATCTCGGTAGAGGTTCCGACTGTCGACCGGGGATTGTTGGAAATTACTTTTTGTTGAATGGCAATCGCCGGTGAAATTCCTTTAATGTAATCGACCTCAGGTTTGTCTAATTTTCCTAAAAATTGTCTGGCATAGGAGGATAAGCTTTCAATGTATCTTCTTTGTCCCTCTGCAAATAGGGTGTCAAAAGCAAGTGAAGATTTTCCGGATCCGGATAATCCAGTGATGACAGTCATTTTTCCATGTGGAATAGAAACGGATAAGTTTTTTAGATTATGTACCCGCGCTCCCTTAATTTCGATGACTGATTTTGTGCTCATTTTGGATTTTCAATGTCTGCAACGAATTTACATAAATATCATCGATTTAAATAAAATATTTCGATTGTAATCTACTATTTTTTGTTTTTTTTAAAATTATTTGTATATTAGCAGTTATAACTCTAAAAATATCGCCTATATAGCATTTTACTCTTTTAATACTTCATGTTAAACTAAAACGAGTAATTATGGCTATAATTGAAATGGTAGATAGTGAATTGATTTCACGCTATCGAGCAGGGGATGAAAAGGCGTTTGAAATTCTTTTACTACGTCATAAAGATAAAATCTATCGATTTATTTATTTAAAACTAAAAGATGCAAGTCTCGCGAATGATGTTTTTCAGGACACTTTCATTAAGGTGGTGAATACCATCAAGGCTGGATCTTACAATGAGGAGGGTAAATTTTTACCTTGGGCGATGCGAATTGCACATAATTTAGTCATTGATCATTTTCGAAAAGCATCAAAAGTTCGGATGATTTCAGAATCTTCTTCGTCAAATGATGATTACAATATTTTTCATACCATTTCAGAGAAAAATAAAAATGTTCAAGAAGAAATGATGTTTGATGAATTGAAGGATCAAATGTTGTCGTTGGTGAAGCATTTACCTGAAAATCAAAAGGAAATGATTCAACTTCGCATTTTTCAAGATCTTTCTTTCAAAGAAATTGCTGAAATGAAAGATATATCCATCAATACCGCTTTAGGTAGAATGCGTTATGCGTTAATGAATATCAGAAAATTGGTGGAAAAACACCAAATGGTGGTTGATTTATAAGCGATCAAATTTAGGATTACAGGGAGGGGCGAAATTGATTTTCGCCCTTTTTTACTTGATTTCGTCAATGTTTTTACCTAGAGTTCCTCTGAAACGCTTGAAGAATCCTTCTCTTTCTTTAATCGATACAAAATTTTCTTTTTTCAGGGAATCGTTAATGTCTATTTGCGGCGATTCAAAAGTGAATTGATTTAAGGTGTCAAATACCGCTGGAATAAAATCAGCGCCAACATATTTGCGATTAAATTTTCGCAACATCTTCGATTGGAATGGGTCTGAGGCCAGGGCGATTTTCTTAAATCCCGCTTTTTTAGCGATCATACTACCGTAATAAAGGTTTTCAGTACTGTGTTCCGCTCGCTCTTCTAGAAGAATATGTTCTTTAGGAACCCCTAGTTTCTCTGCATAAGCTGCCATTACACGGGCTTCTACATACTCGTTATAGGTAGCTGCTCCTGAAAATATGATATTTTTTGTGATGCCTTTTTGGTATAAAAATACAGACCAATTGACGCGCATCCACATTACCCTATCCCATTGATTGCCATCGAATGGAATTCCAGGGACAATGACTGCATCGTATTGTGTTTGTTGGTTGCTGAGGTATTCTTTTTCGCAACTTTTTTGACTCATCCAACAACTTGTTAACATGCTGGATATTAGTCCTATGATGAGTAGGTTTTTCATAATGCTTTTTAAGTAAAACAATTATGAAACCATTTGGTTTTTGATCGATCGTAAATTACGTGTTTCAACTTACATTGATATGACGCTCTTTTTTATCTGGATAAACATCTTTAATCGTTACCAATATCCCTGTTTCTTCCACGTTTCCAAATTCTTTGTTAACAGCAGTTCCGAAGGTTTTCATGGTAGGTGAAAGGTTCATGTAAATATTAACCAAAGGCGGAATGTTTTCATTTTTAGAACGAACGAAGCTGTTTAAGGTTTTGAATCCGTCCTTAAAGTCTAACCCTTTTAATTGATCTCGGAAGAAATCATTCAAGTCTGTTTCAATTTCAAGTGGTTCATATGGAGTCATTAATCCCTCTCGATCCGGGAAGAAATGATGCATGAAATAAAGTAAGAAATTACGACTATCTCGATTGTAATTCGGATACATGGTTACCTTTCCGAAGAAATATTTTACATTAGGATAACGAATCACCAAAGAGCCTAGTCCATCCCAAATATTATCCAAGGCGAATAATCCTTTTCTAGGATTCACGGAGGGCTGAAAATTAGGTTGAACCCAACTTCTTCCTAATTCAATGGTATAAGGTAGGTAGTTGGTGATGAAATCTTCGCTAAATTTAAAATAATGCGCAGTGGAAAGATGGATGTTATTTAAATCTTTAATAGCCTTTTCACAAACGATAAAGCGATAGCCACCAATGATTTCTTCATCTTCAGGCGACCAAACAATTAACTGTTCATAGCAAAGTTCAGAAGTATCAAATTCATCCAAATCAATAGCTTCTCCTGTTCCCCCTCCTGCATAACGGAAGGTAATTTCGCGAAGTCTTCCGATTTCTTGAATAACATTTGGTGCATTATGTTGATTGACAATGTAAATTTCATTGTCTCCTTTTCTTGTTTTTCGAACAAAGGTTGAAGCGTTTAATTCGCTTTTTAAAACAGCTACAGGGATTGCTTGTATAATATCTTTCATGTTAGTTGTTCTTTTCCAATTCGTAAACTTTAGACTTGATTAAGTTGGCAAGTTCTATTTCATTTGTTTCGTTCTCAGGCAATTGAATCGCTTTTCCAATTTTAAAAATCATGGTTCTATTGCGTTGTTTGAACAATTCGTTGGATAAGTAAAGCATTTCTAAATTGCTCTTAATACCCAAACTACTTCTTAAGTTACTTAAGTTATAGAAAAAATTCGACAATTCACCATCTATAAATACGGGAATTACAGGAGTTTGCAATTTTTTTGCGTAGCCGACAAAGGTTTTCTTCCATTCTAAATCGCGAATCATTCCTTTTTTCCGTCGACTTACCATACCAGCCGGGAAGATGCATACCAAATGGTCTGAATGAAATAAATTTTCGATGTCCTTTCGAGTTTCAGTTCTGTTTTTACCATGTTTGTTTACGCCGACAAACAAGTTTTTTAAATTTTCTAAACTCAGTAGTAAATCGTTGACAATAAATCGAATATCTTTTCGATGATCTTTTAAACTATGTACAAAAGCTATGGCATCCATTCCTCCGAGCGGGTGGTTCATCGTGACAATCGCCGGACCCTCCACGGGAATATTTTCAATGCCTTCAATTTTAATGGTAATATTAAAATAGTTGATAATGGCGCTACAAAATTCGTGATCGTATAAATGTCCATTTTCAATAATGAATTCATTAATTTCATCTTGATGCAAGATTCGCTCTAAATATTTAATGATGAATTTAGGTAGCCTTTTAGCTAGTTTTGGATTCTTACTAGCGATTAGCCCAGCTACGTCGATGAATTTTTTGTTTTTCATAGGAGCAACAAATTTACTCAAAATTACCATTGTTTTTTTTGTCTTGCAACGGTTTTATTCACAAACGACCTTTCAAAAATCGCTCATTTATCTTTTATATCATAAGGATTGATTAACTTTGAACTTGTATTTTTACAACAGATAAAAAATGTAACTATGATTCAATTATCAGATCGTTTGATGAATATGGAAGAGTCAGCTACTCTGGCCATGTCTCGTAAAAGTAGAGAGCTAAAAGCTCAAGGTAAAGATGTTATTTCACTTTCTTTGGGTGAACCTGATTTCTATACTCCTCAATTCATTAAAGATGCTGCTGTAAAAGCCATGGAGGAAAATTTCACCATGTACACCCCCGTTTCTGGTTACGATGACGTTCGCGAAAGCATAGCGCTTAAATTTCAAAGAGATAATCAACTTACCTATTCGAAAGATCAAATTGTCATTTCAACTGGAGCTAAACAATCCATAGCGAATGTGGTCATGTCACTCATCAATCAAGGAGATGAGGTGGTTATTCCTGCTCCTTATTGGGTTTCTTATTTGGAAATTGTAAAAGTTGCAGAAGGAATTTCAAAAGTAATTGAAACATCGATCGAGGCGGATTTTAAAATTACACCTGCTCAACTGGAAGCAGCCATTACTCCGAAGACCAAATTGATGATTTTTTCTACCCCATGTAATCCAACAGGAACGGTTTACAGTAAAGAAGAATTAAAGGGACTAGCGGAAGTGATTGTGAAATATCCTCATTTGGTGGTGATTTCGGATGAAATCTATGAGCATATCAATTTTGAAGGTAAACACGAAAGTTTAGCCCAATTCCCCGAGATTTATGAACAAGTTGTCACCATCAATGGGGTGTCGAAGGCATGGGCTATGACCGGATGGCGTCTTGGATATATTGGTGCGCCCAAAGAAATTGCCGATGCTTGTAATAAAATTCAAGGACAATTCACTTCAGCAACTTGCTCGATTACCCAAAAAGCAGCGAAAGCAGCAATGTTGGCAGATCCAGTTGTTTTGAAGGATATGATCAAAGCTTTTCACGAACGCAGAGATCTTGTATTATCTGCACTGAATGAAATGCCCGGCGTAATTACGAACACACCAACGGGTGCGTTTTATGTATTTCCCGATGTTTCTTCTTTTTTTGGAAAAAGTTACGGGGATTGGGTGATAAATTCCAGTGAAGATTTGTGTTTGTATCTGTTGGATGAAGCATGGGTAGCCTTAGTTTCTGGAGAAGCTTTTGGGTCGCCAAAATGCATTCGTATATCCTACGCTGCCTCAGAAGAAGTGTTAAAAGAAGCCATGAAACGCGTAAAATTGGCCTTGGAAAAATTAGTGTAATGGATTTAAAAAATATATTTAACCAATTTAATAACAAGCGCATTTTAGTCATTGGCGATGTGATGATTGATGCCTATATTTTGGGAGCAGTTACGCGCGTAAGTCCTGAAGCACCTGTTCCAATTGTGAACTTTCAGAAAAGTGAAAATCGTCTTGGAGGGGCTGCTAATGTGGCACTTAATTTAGTGGCATTAGGTGCAAAACCTGTCATTTGCTCTGTCATTGGAAAGGATTCGATGGCGAAAGTAATGTTGGACTTAATTGAAAATTCTGGTGTTGATGCAAGTGGTGTGATCACGAGTGATGATCGCCTTACCACGGTTAAAACTCGAGTAATCGGAAATAAACAGCAGTTGATTCGTATCGATCAAGAGGAAGTCAAGGAGTTGGTTCAAAAAGAACTAGATGCGGTATATACGCAAATTGAAAAGATTGTTCAAAGTGGCGTTGATGCTATTATTTTTGAGGATTATAACAAGGGAGTTTTAGTGCCGGAATTAATTGCAAAAGTGGTTGAATTGGCGAATAAATACCAAATCCCTACCACTGTTGATCCTAAAAAAGACCATTTTTTAGCCTATCAAGGGGTAACGCTTTTTAAACCGAATTTAAAAGAATTGCGCGAAGGGTTAGATATGCATGTGTCTTTCGATAGTCCTCAGTTTCAAGAGGCGGTTTTAAAATTGGAGGAAAAATTACAAAATAAAATCTCTTTCATCACGCTTTCAGAATTAGGTGTGTTCATCAAAGATGAAAACCAATCCTTCCATATCCCTGCCCATTTGCGCAATATTACCGATGTCAGCGGGGCAGGCGACACTGTCATTTCTGTGGCAACTTTATGTTTGAGTGTAGGGTTGCCGATTGAGTTGATTGGCGCCATTTCTAATATTGCAGGTGGACTTGTTTGTGAGAAAAATGGAGTGGTATCCATTGACAAAGAAGATTTATTAAATGAAACAATTAAACTTTTAGGCAAATAATTTGTCTATTCTATAAACTATAAAAATGCCCACAGAAGTAAAACCATACGGAAATCAGGACAAATCAAAAAAGGAAGAAGTTGCTGAAATGTTCAACAATATTTCTCATCGATATGATTTTTTGAATCATTTTCTTTCAATGGGTATTGATAAACTATGGCGTAAAAAGGCCGTTAAAAAATTGCAGCAATTAGCGCCTAAAAAAATATTAGATATCGCAACGGGTACGGGTGATTTTGCGATTTCTTTACTAAGATTGAAGCCAGACGAAATCGTTGGATTAGATATCTCAAAAGGAATGCTTGAGGTTGGAATTGAAAAAATGAAGGCCAAAAAAATCGATCATATCATTCGTATGCAATTAGGTGATTCTGAAAACCTACCTTTCGAAGATGCATACTTTGATGCCTTGACGGTGGCTTTTGGGGTTCGAAATTTTGAAAACTTAGAGAAAGGCTTGGCTGAAATGTTGCGTGTAGTGCGTCCTGGAGGTAAAATTGTAATTTTAGAATTTTCCAAACCGAAAAAATTCCCCATTAAACAAGTGTTTGGTTTTTATTCTAAAAACATTATTCCTTTCTTAGGAAAACGAATCTCTAAAGATGAAAAGGCCTATGCCTATTTGCCGGAGTCGGTTGCTGCATTTCCAGAAGGAGAAGCCTTTTTGACCATTCTTAAATCTTTAGGTTATCAAGAGGTGAATCAAGAATTGGTTTCAGGTGGAATCGCAACTATTTATTCAGGTTCAAAACAGTAATTATACTAAATCAAAAAGTTCTACGTTTTTTCGCTATGAATTATCAAATCCTATTTTTTTGCACCATGCTTTCTTGGATTGGATTTTCTCAAAAGGAAAAACCCATGAATTATCGCAAATTTGATGAGCGCACCTTGCATTTTGGATTTATGTTAGGGGTAAATATGGCAAATTTCAATACCTTTCCTAAGGTTGATGCTTACAGTAAATACGGTTTAAAAAGTGTGTATACCAAAACACAACCTGGCGGACAAGTAGGTATTGTAACTACGTTGAAATTGGGAACCCCCGTGGTTCGTTTACGGTTTTTGCCAACGCTTTCTTTTCAGGAACGGGCCATCAAATATACTTTTGTCAACCCAGATCCCAATGATTCCAAAGATCTTTTTAACGAAGAACGAGTGAATTCTACCAATTTGGATTTTCCTCTTATGTTTCAGTTCCGCACTTTAAGAGTGAATAATTTCGCGGCTTATGTATTGATTGGTGGACAATATTCGCTCGATTTACAATCGCAAGAGAAAGCCTCACAGGATTTAATTGATCCTTTTATCAAGATTCGCAAAAATGATTTACAAGGCCAAATTGGATTAGGAGTAGAGTTTTTTGCTGAATTTTTCAAGTTTGGATTTGAAATTAAATATTCACAAGGGTTTCAGAATACGTTTATTCAAGATGGAACTCCCGTTTCCAATCCGATTGATCGTTTGTACAATAACTCTTGGTGGGTTTCTTTAATTTTTGAAGGTTAATGAAATTAGAAGTACAATTGCGCTTAACACCAGAGCAAGCAAAGGATCAAACTTACATTCAAAATGCCATAGCGAAGGAATTGAATTTCAAGCTAAGTGCCTTTCAATTTGTTTGGAGAAAGCGTAGCATTGATGCTCGAAAAAGACAAATTTTCATCAATGCAAGTTTTGAAGTTTACCATGAAGAAGTAATTCCCTCATTTGATTCCGATTTCCATCCAATACCCATAAATCTTTCAAAACAAGTCGCAATTATTGGCGCTGGTCCCGCAGGCTTATATGCTGCATTGCGCGCTTTGGAGTTAGGATGGAAGCCAGTAGTTTTTGAACGTGGTAAACCGGTCAAAGAACGAAGAAAAGATTTGGCGAAAATTACCCGAGAAATGCTTGTGAATGAAGATTCCAATTACTGTTTCGGGGAAGGTGGTGCAGGAACCTATTCCGATGGTAAACTGTACACGCGATCCAAAAAAAGAGGAGATGTATTGAAAGCCATGAAGTGGTTGGTTCATTTTGGCGCCGATTCCGATATACTTGTTGATGCACACCCCCATATTGGAACCAATAAATTACCCAAATTAATTGAAAATATTCGAGAAGAAATCATCAAAAGAGGTGGTGAATTTCATTTTGAATCTCGTTTGACAAACCTCTTCATTTCCAGTCAAAAAATAACCGGAATTGAAATCAACGGAAATCAAAAATTTGATTTTACACATGTAATTTTAGCGACAGGTCATTCCGCACGAGATGTATTTGAATTATTACATCGTAATGGGTTACGAATTGATGCAAAACCTTTTGCACTAGGGGTTAGAATCGAACATACGCAAGAATTAATAGATACGATCCAGTATCATGGACGTTTAAATGATGATTTTATTCCTCCAGCATCCTATTCCTTGGTAGAACAAGTAGATGGGAGAGGGGTGTACTCTTTTTGCATGTGTCCAGGAGGTATCATTGCGCCCTGTGCAACGCAGCAAGAAGAGGTTGTAACGAATGGTTGGTCGCCTTCGAAACGAAACAATATCTATAGTAATTCTGGAATTGTAGTACCGGTTTCCCCAGAAGATTTTCCGGGAAAAGAAAACGACCCGATGGTTTGTCTTGATTTTCAAAAGGAAGTTGAACGAAAAGCATGGATTGCAGCAGGTAAAACGCAAAAGGTTCCTGCACAACGCATGTTGGACTTCGTTCAAAAAAAAGTGTCTAAAGATTTTCCGAGAAGTTCATATCATCCAGGTATTGTAAGTGTTGATTTAGCAACCGTATTACCTCCTTTTATTGCCGATCGACTGCGAAAAGCCTTCGTCCTGTTTGGTAAAAAAATGCCAGGGTATTTAACCAACGACGCGGTTTTACATGCCCCTGAATCCAGAACATCTTCACCAATTTCCATACCAAGAGATTCGGAAACCTTAACGCATCCTGATGCCTTTGGGCTTTATCCATGTGCGGAAGGTGCAGGTTATGCCGGAGGAATTATTTCTGCTGCTTTAGATGGCATGAAATGTATGGATGCGGTGCATCGAAATCAACAAGCTTAAGCGATCAATTAGTTTACAGTACCCCGTTTGAATTCAGAGAGTAAAACCGCAGTAGCCATTGAAACGTTTAAGGATTCCGCTTGTCCAAAACGTGGGATAGTAATTGGGTTTTGAATGAAGGGTTTAATTTCTTCAGAAATTCCATTACCCTCATTTCCAAGTACTAAAATGGCATCGTTGGGTAAGTTTTCTTGATAGATATTTTTCCCCTCCAACAATGCCCCGTAAATCGGAATTTTTACCTTGTCTAGGTATTTGACTAAATTTTTATAGTGTACTTTGACCCTAAATAAAGAACCCATTGTGGCTTGAACTACTTTTGGATTGTAGAGATCTACGGTGTTTTCTGAACAAACAATTTGATCGATACCAAACCAATCTGCCAAACGGATAATCGTACCCAAATTTCCTGGATCTTGAATGTGATCTAAAACTAGAATTATTCCTCGATGTGCCAATAGTTGGTAGGGAAGTTTTTCGATGACCGCCAAACATGGTTGAGGAGTTTTTAGAGTGCTCATTTTTTCAAAATCCAATCGAGAAGCAAGGAGCAATTCTATCGTGTTTGGAAGGTTTTCCAGCTGTTCAGATGGTTCAGTCACAACCGTTTTTACCAGATTAGGAACGATTTCAATGGCCTCTAAAACTGATTTTTTACCCTCTAGAATAAAACAATTTTCTTGGTCGCGAAATTTTTTTTGATGCAGCGATCTAATCCATTTTATTTTATTCTTTGAAATTGGCTCCATTGTTGCTGTATTTTTTTTACTTTTGATTATCGATGTTAACGCGTAAACTTACATATTTTCTTCTAATCGCTTTCTTTTTTCATGCCTGTAAAATAACTAAGCATGTCCCGGAAGGAAAATACCTTTTACAAAAAAACAAAATTACAATAAAAGGGGATAAGTTAAGTCATTCTGAATTACAAAGCGTACTTAAGCAAAAACCAAATTTTAAAAGTCTTGTTGGTTTAAAATTTAAGTTATTGGCTTATAATATGGTGGATTCGACCAAAGTTGCGCACAAGAGAGCCCGAAAGAATTTTAAAATCAGAAAAATAAATGCCAAAAGGCTCACGAGACAAAACCGCATTAATAATCGGAGGATTGAAAAAGCCCGCGCTAAACATAAAGAAGTGTATACGCAAAAAATCATTCCTCTTAAAGATACCCTAGACCCAAGTCTTTTTTTACGAGAATGGTTGAAATACAAATTCGGTGAACCTCCTGTTATTTTTGATAGTTCCCTTTACCTAAAGTCCATTAAGCAAGTCCAAACTTACATGAAATCGAAAGGGTACTACGACGCTGATGTGAAAGAAGAACTCTACGTAAAAGAGAAAAAACGAAAGGTAATTCCTCACTTTTTTATTGAAACGGGTCGACCTTATATCATCGATACGGTTTTTGCCTCCGGTGAAAATCAAACCGTATTAGATACCTATCAACAATTCCTTACGCGACACAAGGATGATCATTTGGAAAATAAGAAGTTTGATTCTGATTTATTGGACGAATTTCGGTCTAAGGTAGCTAAGTTTATGCGCGATAATGCCCTTTATGGTTTTAGTCCAAATCACGTCGAATACATCGCTGATACTTTATTAGGGAATCACCGTGCTGCCTTAGAAATCAAATTTAAACCAAGATTAATTCCTGTTCCTGGTGTGGCCGATTCTGTTATTGAACAACCGCATCAAATTACCTATTTGAATGAAGTTTATTTTCACATCTCAGATACTACTTTTTATGAAGGTAGTTTTTCCGCGAAAATGAAAGAGCTTGGAATAAGGTTGGTGAACGGACAATCTATTCAAACTTTGGATACCCTTCATTATCAAGAAATCAGAAATAAGCAAGGAGAATTGATTCCTCAACGCACTGCAATTTTCATGTACAATACTAAACTTATTGTTAAAGCGAAAGTGTTAGAGGAACAGAACTTCCTAGAAAAAGACAATTACTACAAAGAATACTATTTAGATCGCACCTATACTCGTTTATTGCAATTGGGTGTTTTTCAGACTATTAAACCCATGTTTGTGGAAATTCCTGGAACGAATCGTGTCGATATTCATTATTACCTTGAACCTGCACCAAGACGAACATTGTTTGCAGAACCTCAGGCGACCAATTCAAATGGTTACTTAGGGGTTTCGGCAACGATCAAGTACATCAACAAAAATTTATTTTTAGGAGCGGAGAAATTCAGTGTTTCACTTTCTGGTGGATTTGAATCTTCACCACCCATCTTTGGACAACAAGATGGTGAGGAAATCAGAAAGGAAACTCGTTCTTTTAATACTTTTGAGTTTGGTCCAACCATAAAATACGAATTACCAAAACTTACCCCATTTGGAAAGATACAACTGTCCAAACGTCATCGTCCCCGTACCATCATGAGTTTGGGGTATAATTTTCAGAAAAGACCCGATTTCAAAAGGTCAATGATTCAAATGAGTTACACCTACCGTTTTAATGTCGACAAAACCCAAACCTTTGAATTTGGGTTGCCATTTGCCTCTGTGGTATCTTATGTGAAAATTGATAAAACAGATGATTTTGATACTAAAATCAATAATCTAAATGATTTGTTTCTTAGAAATTCCTATTCGAACCAATTCATTTGGCAAGATGCAAAACTTGGGTTTCAGTATAATAATAAAGATAAAGACGGGAAAGTGTCTAAAGATTTATTTTATTACCGATTAAGTTTAGATTTTGCAGGTAATGTTTTAGGCATGTTTAAGTCTGGACAAGATACCAATGCGAATGGTCAACGAACTTTTTTAAAGTTACCTTATTCACAGTTTTTTAAGTTGGATAATGAAATGATTTATTCCTATCCGTTTTCCATTGATAATTCAATTCATTTTAGGGGGTTAGCAGGATTGGGCAAGCCTTATGGAAATTCTAAAACGTCATTGCCATACGATTATAGTTTCTTCGCTGGTGGAGCAAATGACAATCGTGGTTGGAGGTCAAGAACCTTAGGGCCTGGATCGTATCAAAAAGATTTGGATTCTAACCGCACAATCACCCAGATTGGAGATATACGTTTAGGGGCTTCTGTAGAATATCGAATTAAAATTGGTGGAATATTCAGATGGGCATTTTTTGCCGACGCAGGAAATATTTGGCTCATCAATGAAGATGTCAATCGACCTGGAGCAAAATTTTCTAAAAATTGGTACAAGGAAATTGCATTTTCTGCCGGAATGGGTTTAAGAATTGACTTTAGTTTCTTTGTGGTTCGATTAGATGCCGGAATTCCGATTTATAATCCAGCTTTACCAAATGCCAATCGATGGGTTTTCAATCCACAAGGCAGTTATCACGATCAGTTAAAATCGATATGGGGTGGCGATTGGAAATATTACAAAGGTTTTAGGCCTGTATTCCATTTTGGTATTGGATACCCATTCTAATCTACAGATAATTTAATATAGACTCAGCTTTGCTCCAGGGCAAAATAACTGATTTGGATTGCTGATTGTAATAGACTTTTAATCCTTCCTGTAAAAACTGTAATTTCACTTCGCTTAATTTTGTCGAGGTGTTGTCTGAAGCACTTTCATTCAATATGTTAAAGAAAGCCTTTAATTTTTCTTCCAGAATGAGTTGATTCGGTTCCAATTTAACGCCTGTTCGAACATTGTAGTACCAAAATAAAAAATGATCGTTCTCGAAATCACAATTATACATGAATTCAAATTGCAACAAATTGTTTTTTTGAATGTATCCGTAATTACTCAAGCAGTATTCCTCATTCATAAGGGAGTCTCCTAGTTTTACAAGAATTTGATTGATATCGCTTTCAACAGATTTGTTCAGTTTGTAAGTGAGTTTGGGAATAATCAAGTTGTTAGAGAACGTGCTATCTTCAAATTGGTATTGAGCAACTAGATTTAGTTGAATCGTCAAACATAGTAGAGAACATAGCCATTTCATTAGTCCAATTTTTTAAGGTTCGCAAAACGCAAGATAACAACTTTAATGCCATGATGTGGGAAAAATATGGTTGCTTTTTTATCGGCATCCACTCCTTCTAGTTTGGTAATTTTGCCTTTACCAAAGCGATCGTGTTCAACATTGTCTCCTACCATAAAACTCAACGAAGTATTTTGTCCAGAGTTGCTTTTAGGTAGTTCATTTATGGACCTTAAATTGGGTTTTGTATTCAATCGCGTATTTAATCCACCTGTAAAAGGTCGTTCATAATTCGAATTCATCTGATTAAGCGATCGTCCAGGACCTCTAGAGATGTTTTCAAAATCTAAGTATTTTTGATCAATTTCATCAATAAAACGACTTGGTTCTGATGTGGTTAAACTTCCAAATACAAATCGAGAATTGGCATAGGAAATCGTGCAAGTTTCTTTTGCTCTTGTTAGGGCTACATAAAATAAACGTCGCTCCTCTTCGAGTTCGCTTCTCGTATTAATGGCCATTTGTGAAGGGAACAAATTTTCTTCTAGTCCAACTAAATAGACATGCGGATATTCTAATCCTTTACTCGAGTGAATGGTCATTAAGGATACGTAATTTGTATCTTCTTCTCCTGTAAGATCAGCATCTGTTAATAAGGCAACGTCCATCATGAAATCAGCCAAACTGTTGTCTTCCTCTTTACTTGCTGAAAATTCTTTCATACCGGCAAGTAATTCCTCGACATTTTGATAGCGCTCTACTTCTTCAACTCCTTTGTCTTTTTCGTTGTACAATTCTTTTAGAATCCCTGAAGATTTTGCAATTTGATTCCCTAAATCGAAAGCGTTGAGTTGGTTGTTCAACGCATTGAAACTTTGAATCATCGTTGCGAATTCGTAAAATTTCGTTCGTGTTGCAGGGCTGACAGGTAAGGAATATTGTTGAGGATTCGAAATGACTTCCCACATTGACGTGCCGTGTTGATTAGCGCAGATGACGACATGTTCCATACTTGTTTTTCCAATACCTCGTTTCGGATAATTGATCACTCGTTTGAGTGCTTCTTCATCATTTGGGTTGGTGGATAATCTGAAATAGGCCAATAAATCTTTGATTTCTTTACGTTGGTAAAAGGATAGTCCTCCAAATATTTTGTATGGGATATTGATTTTGCGCAATGCTTCCTCAAAAGAACGCGATTGTTTATTGGTTCGATATAATATGGCAATATCCTTGAAGATAGAAGCTTGACCGTGGCAAAGATCAAAAATTTTATTCGCTACCACCTTTCCCTCTTCGTTATCGGTTAGCGTACGTACTACTTTTATTTTTTGACCTTCTGTATTTTCAGTCCAAACACTTTTTTTGATTTGGTCTTTGTTGTTTGCGATGACACTATTGGCAGCCTCTACGATGTTTTTGGTGCTGCGATAATTTTGTTCGAGCTTGAAAAGTTTAAATTCCGGATAATCCTTCCTGAAATTAAGAATGTTTTGAATATTCGCTCCACGAAAGGAATAAATCGACTGGGCGTCATCTCCTACGACACAAATATTTTCGTATACCGCTGCAAGTTTTTTAACAATCAAATACTGAGCGTAATTGGTATCCTGATACTCATCTACCAAGATGTATCTGAATTTTTGTTGGTAGTAGTTCAATACATCCGGAAAATCCCTTAACAACACATTGGTCTGAAACAATAAATCGTCAAAATCCATTGCTCCAGCTTTAAAGCATCGAGTGGTGTATAGTTTATAAATTCGAGCTAATTCAGGTCTTTTTGAACTGTTATCCTCGGCAATGATATCTTTGTTTTGTGCATAAGCATCAGCAGAAATCAAATTATTTTTAGCAGCTGAAATTCGAGCATACACCATACTGGGTTTATAAATCTTATCGTCTAAATTTTGTTCCTTGATGATATCTTTCAACAAACTTTTGGTGTCTTGCGTGTCGTAAATTGTAAAATTACTTGGATATCCTAAACGGTCTGCATTATACCTTAAAATCCTTGAGAAAACAGAGTGAAAGGTTCCCATGGTGATATTTTTCGCTTCTCCGCCACCGATTAGATGACTGATTCTTTCCGTCATCTCTTTTGCTGCTTTATTGGTGAAGGTTAAAGAAAGAATATTAAATGGATCGACACCTTGCTCAATCATATGAGCTATGCGGTAGGTTAATACTCGTGTTTTTCCAGATCCTGCGCCAGCAATAATCATGGTAGGCCCATTTATGTTTTCAGCAGCCAGGCGCTGACTGTCGTTGAGTTCGTTTAAATAGCTCATTTCAAAGGATTAAAATCGGAAAAAGAAAAAATACGAAGAACAAAGATACATAAATCTTCAAGAAGTTTTTCTATGAATTTTCAACAATTCTTTTGATATTTTCATTACTTTTGCCTTAAAAATACAAGCAATGAGTCATACTATTAAGCCAGGTGTTGCAACTGGAGATCAAGTTCAAGAAATATTTAGATATGCAAAGGAGAAAGGTTTTGCTTTACCTGCTGTGAATGTAACCAGCTCAAGTACGGTTAACGCAGTGATGGAAGCTGCAGCAAAATTAAATGCACCTGTGATTATTCAATTCTCAAATGGGGGAGCACTTTTCAATGCAGGAAAAGGGTTGTCGAATGAACAAGAGAAGGCTGCAATTGCAGGAGCGATTTCTGGAGCTAGACATATTCATCAAATGGCTGAATTGTATGGAGCTACTGTAATTCTTCATACAGACCATGCTGCCATGAAATTATTACCTTGGATTGATGGCTTACTAGATGCTTCAGAACAATTTTACAAAGAAACTGGAAAATCGCTGTACAGTTCACACATGATCGATTTATCCGAAGAACCTTTGGAGGAAAACATTGCGATTTGTAAAAAATACTTAGAGCGTATGTCAAAAATTGGCATGACGTTAGAAATTGAATTAGGTATTACAGGTGGTGAGGAAGATGGTGTTGATAATTCTGATGTAGATTCTTCTAAATTGTACACTCAACCTTCGGAGGTTGCTTATGCTTATGAAGAATTGATGAAAGTTTCTCCTCGATTTACCATTGCAGCAGCTTTCGGTAATGTGCACGGAGTTTATAAACCAGGTAATGTAAAATTGACACCGATCATTTTGAAAAATTCTCAAACGTATGTGCAAGAAAAATTCAACACAGGTGCTAATCCAGTAGATTTTGTTTTCCATGGTGGTTCAGGTTCAACAGTGGATGAAATTAGAGAAGCGATTTCTTACGGTGTTGTTAAAATGAATATTGATACCGATTTGCAATTTGCTTACACAGAAGGTACTCGAGATTATATTTTGAAAAACGAAGCTTATTTACACACTCAAATTGGAAATCCAGAAGGAGAAGATAAGCCGAATAAAAGTTATTATGACCCTCGTAAATGGTTAAGAAATAGTGAGTTGACTTTTATTAAACGATTGGAACAATCTTTCCAAGATTTGAATAACGTGAATACTTTATAAAAAAACATTTGATATGAGTTGGTTTAAACGTGTAAAAGAGGGAATAACCACCTCGACACAAGATAAAAAAGAAACACCAGAAGGTCTTTGGGTTAAATGTAATAACTGTAAAACGGTTTTTACAGCTGAAGAAATGGCATCAAATGCCCATGTTTGTAATCGTTGTTCGTACCATGAACGCATTGGTTCAGAAGAGTATTTTCAAATTATTTTTGACGATGCTAAGTATACAGAGTTGAATAAGGATTTAGAAGCGGGAGACCCTTTGAAATTTGAAGATACTAAGAAGTATACCGACCGTCTAAAATCGACACAAAAAGCGACTCAATTGAAAGATGCGATTCGAACTGCAAAAGGTAAGATTGATGGAATGGATTTAGTTGTTGCTGCAATGGATTTTAGTTTCATTGGAGGTTCAATGGGATCTGTTATGGGAGAGAAAATTGCTCGAGCAATTGATGAAGCGATCAAAATGAAAGCGCCGTTTATGATCATCTCCAAGTCGGGAGGTGCTCGAATGATGGAAGCTGGTTTTTCATTAATGCAAATGGCGAAGGTTTCAGGTAAGTTAGGTCAACTTGCTGAAGCGAAATTACCATACATTTCTTTTCTTACGGATCCAACCACAGGAGGTGTAACCGCATCATTTGCGATGTTAGGGGATATCAATATTGCCGAACCTAACGCATTAATTGCTTTTGCTGGTCCACGTGTTGTTAAGGAAACAATCGGAAGAGATTTGCCAGAAGGATTTCAAACTTCTGAGTTTGTGTTAGAGCATGGGTTTTTAGATTATATTGTTGATCGGACCCAATTGAAAGAAACGTTAGCGTTATCCTTGAAATTGTTCAACAATTAAGGAGATGCATATTCAGAAGCGGCCTTTGCAAACCACTAATTGGGTTGGAGGAACAACTTCAGAATGGTTTATTTTTCCTGAGGAATCGAGTTATCAAGAACGAAATTTTTTAATAAGAATTAGCACGGCGACTGTTGATCAGTCGCCGTCTGATTTTACTAAGCTTCCTGACTTTGATCGCAAACTTTTAATGCTATCTGGTGAAGGGGTGTTAAACCTAAATCAAGCTACAATTCATTTGTCAGCTGACAAGTTTATTCATTTTAAGGGGAAGGATGAGGTGCAATCCATAGGTCAATTTACGGACTTTAATGTCATCCATCATCCAACTGTTCAAGTGGAAACAGTTATCATTAGCTTAAAGGGAATTCAAAATATCACTCGAAAAGGATGTCAATTATTTCTTTGGCTCAAGTCTGGATCGTTAACCTTAGACAACATTTTAATTGAAAGCCATCAAGGTGTTTGTTTGCCAGATCAAAATGATTTACAAATCTCTGGTGAGGCAGAAGTTATTTTAGTTTATTTTGTAAAAAACACGCTGGGATAGCTTGTAAAAAAGAGTTTAACGCAAGATTATTTCATTAAATGCGGTAGTTTCAAAAAAATGTGTTAACTTTGCACGTCGAAAGTCGGCTACATAAAAATTATTTAAACAATATTGGAATGTATTTAAATACAGAAGTAAAAGAAGAAATCTTCGAAAAACACGGAGGTTCAAAAACAAACACAGGTTCTACAGAAGGACAAATCGCTTTGTTTACATTTAGAATTGCTCACTTAACAGAGCATTTGAAAAAAAACCGTAAAGATTACGGTACGCAAAGAGCTTTACAATTATTAGTAGGTAAGCGAAGAAGCTTTTTGGATTATTTAAAGAAAAAAGATATTAACAGATATCGTGCAATCGTTAAAGAATTAGGATTACGTCGTTAATTCTTGCGAGATAATTTATTTAGAGGGGGCATTCGACTTAGTCGGCTGTCCCTTTTTTGTTAAAAAATCGCTAGCCGATTTATAAATTTGAATTAATAAGTATATGAATATAGGAATCAAAAAGTCAATCAAAACAGGAGGTCAAGAGATCACTGTCGAGACAGGAAAATTGGCTAAACAGGCAGATGGGTCTGTAGTAGTAAGATTAGGTGACACCATGTTGTTGGCAACTGTGGTAGCGGCACCTGAAGCAAAAGAAGGGGTAGATTTTCTGCCGTTAACCGTAGATTATCGCGAAAAATATGCGGCTGCAGGTCGTTTCCCAGGTGGATTTTTTCGCAGAGAGGCTCGTCCTTCTGAAAATGAAATTTTAATCATGCGTTTGGTGGACCGTGCTTTGCGTCCATTGTTTCCGGATGACTACCATGCTGAGGTACAGTTGATGATTCAATTGTTATCTTACGATGGAGAGAATAATCCAGATGCATTGTGTGGTTTGGCGGCTTCTGCTGCAATCGCGGTATCAAACATTCCGTTTAATGGTCCAATGTCAGAAGTAAGAATTGGTCGTGTGAATGGTGAGTGGATTGTGAATCCTACCATGTCGCAAATGAAAGATTCAGATGCTGATATGATGATTGCGGGTACCATGAAAGATGTCAACATGATTGAAGGGGAATTCAAAGAAATTTCTGAATTGGAAATGGTAGAAGCAATTAAAATTGCACATGCTGCGATTAAAGAACAATGTCAATTTCAATTAGATTTAGCGGCTGAAATTCCTGCTGCAAATCCAAAAAGAGAATATTGTCACGAAGTACATAACGAGGAGGTAAAAGCGAAGGTGTATGCAGATTGTATGGAAAAGTGTAAAGAAGTGGCACGTATGGGCTTGGCTTCTAAAGCAAAAAGAACGGAATTGTTCGATGCTATTAAAACTGAATTTAAAGCACAATACAGCGAGGAAGAATTAGCTGAAATTGGCGGATTTATTTCAACTTACTTCTCTGAAGTGAAAAAGAAAGCGGTTCGTTGGGTTATGTTGAATGAATCAAAACGTCTGGATGGTCGTAAATTTGATGAAATCAGACCGATTTGGGCTGAAGTGGATTATTTACCAATTGTTCACGGTTCTGCTGTGTTTACGCGAGGAGAAACTCAATCCATTACTACTTTAACGTTAGGAGGCAAAATGGATGAGCAATTGATCGATGGAACCACTTTCCGTGGTACCGAGAAATTCATGTTGCATTATAACTTTCCTCCATTCTCAACTGGAGAAGCAAAACCTCTAAGAGGAACTTCGAGAAGAGAAATTGGACATGGGAATTTAGCGTTACGCGCTTTGAAACCCGTTTTACCTGAAGATAGTGCGTATACTATTCGTTTGGTTTCTGATATTTTAGAATCTAATGGTTCATCTTCTATGGCAACCGTTTGTGCGGGAACTTTAGCTTTAATGGATGGTGGTGTACAAATCAAAGCGCCAGTATCTGGAATTGCAATGGGATTAGTTGCTGATGAAGGTAAATTTGCGGTATTGTCTGATATTTTAGGGGACGAAGATCATTTAGGTGATATGGACTTTAAAGTGACAGGTACTGCAAAAGGAATTACGGCTTGTCAAATGGACATTAAAGTCGATGGTTTACCATACGAAGTGTTAATTCAAGCTTTAGAACAAGCAAGAGCGGGACGCTTACATATTTTGAATAAAATTGTTGAAACGATTGCTCAACCAAATCCTGATTTTAAACCGCAAACGCCAAGAATTGAAGCGTTTAACGTGCCAAATGAAATGATTGGAGCAATTATCGGACCTGGTGGAAAAATTATTCAGGCAATGCAAAAAGAGACCAATACGGTGATTACCATTGAAGAGTTAGAAGGTGGTGAAGGTAGAGTTCAAATCATGTCGAATAATGGAGATGATATGAAGGAAGCTACTCGTCGTATTCGTCAAATTGCTTTCCCTCCAACTGTAGAAGAAGGTGCAACTTATCAAGGTAAAGTGAAGTCGGTGAAAGATTTCGGTTGTTTTGTTGAAATTTTACCAGGAACAGACGGATTGATTCATATCTCTGAATTCTCTTGGGAGAAAGTAGCGAAAATGGAAGATGTTTGTAAAGAAGGCGATGTGCTTGATTTTAAAGTAGTAGGAAAAGATCCTAAAACGAAAAAATGGAAATTATCGCGTAAGGTTTTATTACCAAGACCTGAAAAAACAGAAACTGCTCCAGGGGCAGGACAAGCATAACAATAACGAAAGGGTGGACATCAAGTTCACCCTTTTTTATTTTAAAGATTTGTAATTTTTAATCCAAGAACTATCTGTTACATCTTGGAGAATTAACCAGAAGGAAGTGTCCATGAAAAAATCGTATTCAATGTATTTGATACCGTAACGATCGTGTAAGAAAAGTTGTTGTTTAACCGTAGGTTTTAAAGGTCCATTTGCCCAACCTGAGGCATCAATATTGCGAAAGGGATAAGCAGGATATCGAACCTTCCAAAGTGAATCAAAATTGACACAAAAGGTGCTTTTTTTTCTAGTGAAGGAATCTATACTTATTCCGCCATTGATGTGATGTTCTAACAGGTAATTTTTACGCTCAGGATTATAAACTGAAGGCCATTCTCCACTTAAAAAGTAAATCATTTCATCAGGACGTAAAATACGCTTGTGAATGACTTTATTGTCTTGTTTGAAAAAAGCAGCAAAGGTTAAAATTTGAGAATTGGTTTGTACATTGATGTTTACGCCAAAGCACGGTTTAGCATACTCCGTTTCTAAATAAAACGAAGAAAATCCTAAGAAGTAGGCGATTAATATGGTGATTCTTATGAACACACATGAGTATACGTAAAAAACTACAAATAGTTATTCTTAAGATTTCCGGAATAAAAAATAAAGTAAAATTCCTGATCCAATAAGAAAGAGAAAAGGATAGACGTAAGAATTACTGAGAAACAAAATCACCAAAAATGCAGGTATTAAAAAGATACTCAGCAAATGATATTTTCCTTGATGTTTAGGGTTTTCCATACGAATAGACTTTTTTCGGTGAGATTAAAAAATCTAACGGTTGATCGAATTCATCTGTATCCTCAATTTTTTCAATGGGTTCAAATAAGGAAACGCCAATTCGAATTGCATTTGGCGCTTTTTGTTGAATGTAACGATCGTAGAATCCTTTGCCATATCCAACTCGGTAACCTTTTAAATCAGCTGTTAATAAAGGGATGATCAGTACGCTAGGGATAACCGCTTCTTGGTGGGTAATGTTTTGTTCCAACAAGCCCATTTTTCCTTTTTGAAGATCGGTAAAATTGGGAAGTGGGTAGAAGTTCATGCTGAAATCTTCAAAATTGGTCTGTGGAATACACAGTGCATTAAATAACCTTAAGTCTTGAATTAAAGGATATAGATTGAGCTCCTTTTGCGATTCAAGCGGAAGAAAAACTCCAATTATTTCGTTTTCAAATTGAAAATTTGTCAGAAAGTGTTGACTTATTTTTTGGGATAAATCATTTATTAACCAAGCACTGAGCTGATTTTTCTTAATTTTTATCGATTCTCTTAACTCCTTTTTGGTCATCTACATTCCGGGCATCATGTTTCGTGCTGAGGCCATCATTTCTTGGTCGTGAATGGCGGTTGCTTTCTCCAAGGCTCTTTGCATTGCTACACACAATAAATCTTCCAAATCCTCTTGTTCCATCAATTTATGATCCGTATTGATCTTCACACTTTTCATTTCTTTGTTGCCGTTTAGCGACACTACCACTAAATTTCCACCAGCCTCTCCTTCCACAATGATTTGTGCTAATCTTTTTTTACTTTCCTCTGCCGCTTGCTGCATTTGACTCAGTTTCCCAAGCATATCTTTTCCGAACATAATTTGCGAATTTTTTGTATCTCAAAAGTAAGGAAATTTAGACTTTTTCACAATCTTACTTTACTAAGCTTGTCAAATTGATGTTCAGAAATCAATAAAAATCAATATATTAGTGTCAAAAATTGCAAAAATGAATAAAATCTACCTTTACATTTTCACCTTATTAAGTACTACCGCGTTTGGACAAGATTCCAGTATCGTGTATGCTGAGCCTGTTTTTGAAGAGGATACAAAAGTGGAAAATACATTTAGTTCTACCCGAATTATAAATGGACATTCTGTGGAAACGCTAAAAAAAGGAACCCTTGAATTTAGAGTTGAACACCGATTTGGTGACATTGCAGGATCTGAAGGTGGAGTTCAAAATTTCTTCGGTTTGGATAATTCTTCCGATATTCGTATTGCTTTTGAATACGGTATCACAGATCGATTAATGGTCGGTTTGGGAAGAAGTAAAGGAATCAACAACCCTTATCGATCCTTAATTGATGGGATTGTTAAGTATCGTATTTTACATCAGGAAAAAGGTAAAATGCCCTTGTCGATGACCGTGCTTGGTAATGCAAATGTAACGTATATGAAAGCAAGTAAGGATATTTCTGAAGTCAGTAACTTTCCTAAGTTTGCACATCGGATGTCTTACGCAACTTCCTTAAATGTAGCTCGTAAATTTGGAAAACGGATTAGTTTATCTGTTATGCCCACTTATGTATGGAGAAATTATGTGCGAAATGATGAGCAAAACGGGTTGTTCTCCCTTGGAGGAGCCTTTAATATGTTGTTGGGAAAACGAATTAATGTAACGTTAGAATATTACCAAAACATGGAGCAACGGTATATTGAAAATACGGCTTTAAATAGTTTATCTGTAGCGGTTGAATGGTTGACGTTTGGTCATGCATTTAAAGTTTATCTGACCAATTCTAAAGGCTTTGGAGAGGTGCAATATATCCCATCTACGAATTCCAATTGGTTAAAAGGTGAATTCAGGCTTGGTTTTTGCATCAGTAGAAAATACAGTAAAGATTAATCGATTAAAAATCAATAATATGAAAAGTAAATTTGTTTTAAGCGCATTTGTCATTTGGATTTTAGGAACATCTGCTTATTTTATGGTTCCTGTTCAAAATTGGAAAATATCAAAAGGATACAGTATTAAATTTACGAGTAAAGATCCTACAGGAATTTTCAAAGATTTCAAAGGAAATATTTCATTCGATGAAAACGACCTTGCCAATTCGAAATTCGATGTCAATATGGATATTTCATCCATTTCAACCGGAAACGGAATGCAAAATAAAAAAGCGCAGACGGAAGAGTGGTTTGATGCCGGCAAGTATCCTCAAATTCAATATGTTTCGACAAAAATTGAAAAGGCAGACAAAGGATACGCTGTTTATGGTAATTTATCGATGAAGGGAATTTCAAAACCTTACAAGGTGAATTTGACAGTCAAAAAAGACGGAAGCAACTTAAAGTTTATTGGAACGTTTAATGTCAATAGAATGGATTTTAAAGTCGGAAAAAAGAGTGATGCAGTTCCTGATGTGATGAAAATCGATTTCTCAATTCCAGTTTCAAAATAAAGTATGATGTTTAAAAATTCGATCTTTCTTGGTTTGGCTTCTGGCCTTTCCGCAGGCATAGCCGCTATTATTTTTGCAGGTGTATATAAAGAAGCCATGTATGTAGACTTCTCAGAAGTCTTAACCTCTGCTAATTTGATTGGTGCTTGTGTGTTTGGAACAACCATTGCCTCGTTGGGTTATTTGCTGATC
>JALRIV010000090.1 GCA_023255275.1 Crocinitomicaceae bacterium
AGAGATTTATGCAAATACGGAAAAAGCCAATCGACTTTTAAATTGGAAAACAAAATTCACCATTCAGGATGCCTTGGAGCACGCTTGGAATTGGGAGCAAAATCTGCTGAAAAATGCTTAATTTCAAGACACTTTGCATCGTTTTACTGTCGCCTATTGTTTTAAGGGCTCAATATGATGGTGAAGGTGATTTGAAATCGCGCCATCGTCCGGGAATCATGTGGTATTTAACAGGAATGAAACCGGCAGCAACCGGAAAACCAAGAAAGTACGACCGCCTCATGGTTGATTTAAATTATAACACCTATATGGATAGTGCTTCGGTTCGTTGGGTGAATTGGAAGTCTTTAGGTACCAACGTGCATACCATGATGGAGGTCCCGCTCGTTTCTAAAAATGTATTCTCTTTTGCGTTTGGAATCACTTACGGATTTCAATCCATTAATTTCAACCCCTCTTTGATTTCCGATTCTTCAAATTCATATACTTTATGGGATCAGAGTCTTCATCTCTATAATTATAAGGCTCGAAAATACAACCAACATCAATTTTCCATTCCCATCGAATTCAGACTTCGAACCAAGGGTTGGAAACACGTTAAGGTTCATTTAGGTTCGCGATTTGGGTATCGTTTCAAGTCTTATCAAAAGGACGTTTATTTTGAAAATAATCACCGAAAAGTGGATCGTTATAAGGGTGTTTATGATCAAAATCAGTGGTTTGTTTCGTCTTATATTAGAATTGGTTTAAGAAACATTTCACTCTATGCAGAATACCATTGGCTCAATGAATTCAACCATTCGAAAAGTATTGTGTTAAAACCCATTAATTTAGGTATTACCTTCAGTTTGTTCTAAACAAATAATAATTACATTCGCAAAAAAAATAGCGATGATTACAGTAATTATTTTAGTATTTATTCTAGGTTACATAGCGATAACCATGGAACATGGGCTTAAAATTGATAAATTAATCCCAGCCCTTTTAATGATGACCATTTCTTGGGCGCTGATAGCCTTTAACTTGGATGGCATTACGCATTGGTTGAGCGCTAACAATCCTTTAGATATAAGCAGTGGCAGTCCGCAAGTTGCGAAATGGATTGGCGGACATGAAGAAAAACTAGAAATGTTGAACGAAACCGTTTTACATCATTTTGGTAAAACCGCTGAAATTTTAATTTTCTTGATGGGGGCGATGGCCATTGTAGAAATGATAGATCATTTTGAAGGTTTCTCTGCGATCAAAAATTTAATCAAAACGAAGAGTAAGCGAAAACTTTTGTGGATCATTTCTTTTTTAGCTTTTTTCTTATCTGCAATTATTGATAATTTAACAGCCACTATTGTATTGATTACCATTCTTCGTAAAATATTTCATTCTTCCGAAGACCGAATTTGGTATGCTGGATTTATCATCATTGCAGCTAATGCAGGTGGCGCTTGGACTCCGATTGGAGATGTAACGACCACGATGCTTTGGATGGCTGGGAAAGTTACCTCCGTGAAACTCATCGAGTTGTTATTTATTCCTTCACTACTTAATATTTTAATCCCTTTACTATTAAGTTATTTTCTTCCCGTGTTCAAAGGAGAAATCGCTGGAATTAAAGAGGAAAAAGATAAAAATCGTTTAGCAAAACTGATGTTGTTTTTAGGCTTAGGGTTGATTGTCTTTGTTCCAGTATTTAAAACAATCACACACCTGCCTCCATACTTAGGAATGATGTTATCGCTTTCACTATTTGCGTTGGTTTCCGAAATTGTTTCGAATCGCAAATTTAAATTGCAATCAAGCAATGAAACTCATCATCATGGACCAACATTGAAAGCATTATCCAAAATTGAAATTCCATCTGTACTTTTCTTTTTAGGGATTTTAATGACGGTTGCTGCGCTTGAATCTTTAGGTGTTATTTTCAGCTTGGGTCAATCGGTTAAAACTGCAGGTATTTCCGAAAATATTTTCATCATTGGCTTAGGAATCGCTTCAGCGGTTATTGACAACGTGCCTTTAGTAGCGGCTAGTTTAGGAATGTTTCAAATTGGTCCAGACGCGAGTGTATGGCATTTTATAGCCTATGCAGCAGGAACAGGTGGTTCAATTTTGATTATCGGATCTGCCGCAGGGGTGGTAGCCATGGGTATGGAAAAAATTTCGTTTGGATGGTACTTTAAAAAAATCGCACCATTAGCCTTATTGGGTTATTTGGCTGGAATTGCATGGTTCTTGATTTTTAATTAAATTTGGGATGTGTTTATAGATACCCATACGCATATTTATGCAGATCTTTTTCTAGAAGACGATTTATCGGCTGTGCAACGCGCTATTGATCAGAACGTAGAGCGTTTATTGCTGCCAAATATTGATTTAGAAAGCATTGCGGCAATGCATCAAGTGGTCGACCGTTATCCAGCTAACTGTTTTCCAATGATGGGATTGCATCCCTGTTCTGTAAAAGCCGATTTTCAGGAAGTATTGAATCAAATGAACCTCCTTTTGGAGAAAAATGCGTATTACGGAATCGGAGAAACGGGTATAGATTTATATTGGGACAAGACATTTCTTTCAGAACAGATTGAATCGTTTAAAATTCAAATTGGGTGGGCTAAAAAGTTTCAATTACCCTTAATTATTCATGCTCGTGAAGCATTTTCAGAAATATTTGAGGTGTTGGATGAATTAAATGATGCTCAATTAAAAGGAATATTTCATTGTTTTACAGGAGAAGCCTATGAACGCGATAAAATTTTGGAGTATGAAGGATTTCTTTTTGGAATCGGTGGGGTACTTACCTATAATAAATCCACCTTACCAGAAGTCTTGAAAGTAATTCCTTTGGATAAAATTGTACTTGAAACGGATGCCCCCTATTTAGCGCCAGTGCCTTTTCGTGGGAAAACCAATGAAAGTGCGTATATCCCTTATATTGCAGAAAAATTGACAGATGTTTATGGATGCTCTTTGTCTGAAATAGCATCCACTACCACACAAAATGCTCAAAAATTATTTCAAATACCTTAACTTTGAGGCATGGAAATGAATAGTAAAGTTTTAATCCTCTATACAGGGGGTACCATTGGAATGGTCAAGGATTTGAAAACAGGTCGCTTGGTGAGTTTCGATTTCAATCACCTTTACACACATATTCCAGAGTTAGAGCGTCTTCCAATTACCTTAGAATCGATTAGTTTAGAAAAGCCGATTGATTCCTCAGAAATTAACCGCTCGCATTGGCAGAATATCGGTCGTATTGTTCTAGAAAATTATCATGAATTTGATGGATTTGTGATTCTTCATGGGTCAGATACCATGGCATTTACAGCCTCGGTTTTAAGTTTCATGGTACAAGGATTGAACAAGCCCATTATATTAACAGGTTCACAATTACCCATAGGAACGATTCGAACCGATGGAAAAGAAAATTTAATTACTGCCATTGAAATCGCTGGAGCAAAAGATGCACAGGGAATTTCTGTGGTTCAGGAAGTTGCGGTATATTTTGAATATTCGTTGCTAAGAGGGAATCGAAGTTCGAAAATTTCTGCTAATCAATTCGATGCTTTTGCATCTCCCAATTACCCCAAATTAGCAGTAGCAGGAGTGAACATTGAATTTCAGAATGACCGATTGTTTAGAAGTGCTAAAGATACAATCCAATTTTCACCTGAACTTTCAGATCAATTGAGTTTAATAAAGTTATTTCCAGGAATGAATTTTAATGCCTATTCTTCCATTTTTAAGCTGGAAAATAATCGTTTAATCATTTTGGAAACTTTTGGATCAGGAAATGCTTCAAGTGATGTGACTTTTCGGAAATTGATCACCCAATTCATTGCTGAGGGCGGAATTGTATTGAATGTGACGCAGTGTTCAAGCGGCTCGGTTCAGCAAGGGAAATACGAGACTTCATCTTTCTTTGAAGCTGCTGGCGTTATTTCAGGAAAAGACCTTACTACCGAGGCTGCAGTAACGAAATCGATGCATTTACTTGGGGTTTATTCAAGTCAAGAAACCGTTAAAAAATTTCTGAAAGAAGATTTAGTTGGAGAAATGACGGTTTAAGTTATTTTTTTTATACTTTTGCATCCCGATTGTTGATCAATCAGTGTTGAAATATTGGAGAGGTGTCCGAGTGGTTTAAGGAGCAAGCCTGGAAAGTTTGTATACGGGCAACTGTATCGCGGGTTCGAATCCCGCCCTCTCCGCAACGAAGTGAAGGAAGAAGGGATGAGAATCCGCAGGGTTCGTGCCGTAGCGCAGCGAAGACCACCGCAGGTAATCCCGCCCTCTCCGCAACGAAGTGAAGGAAGAAGGGATGAGAATCCGCAGGGTTCGTGCCGTAGCGTAGGTTGAGTTATAAAAACTACAAATCCTTACATTTTCTCGAATTAAAAATTTAATTCATTTTTCTTTGTGTCTTAAAAAAGTAGAAAAAGCACTTCGATTAAAAACCCCTTAAAATCTAATTAGAAGATTAAAAGAATCATTCAATCAATGAAATTGATAGATAAAATGATATTGTTTTGAATTGTATGATTATTTTTATATTTTTGGCTCAAATTATATACGATTAAATAATAAATAAAACATGAAAAAAGTAATTGGTTCTTTTGCTATTGCAGCAATGTTAACATTTGGATTTTCAAATGTGGTTATGGCGCAGGATGCTCCTGTCACTGAAGCAGCTAAAGCTGGTTCAACAAATACAACAGCAACTTCAGACGAAGAAGTACAGTTGGATTTTGTTCAAACCATGAAACAAAAATACATTGAAGGTGATGTTGTTTGGATGACACCGGTATTGATTTGTTTGATCATTGGTATGGCGTTAGCAATTGAAAGAGTGGTTTATTTAAATTTAGCAACTATCAACACGTCAAAATTCTTAAAAGAAGTTGAAGACGCTATTAAAACAGGTGGCGTTGATGCAGCTAAAGAAGTATGTCGTAACACGAGAGGTCCTATCGCTTCTATTTTTTACCAAGGATTGGATCGTTCTAACGAAGGAATCGAAATGGTTGAAAAATCAGTAGTAGCATATGGTGGTGTTCAAATGGGATTATTAGAAAAAGGATTGTCTTGGTTATCATTATTCATTGCTTTGGCACCGATGTTAGGTTTCTTAGGAACGGTAATTGGTATGATTCAAGCGTTCGATAAAATTGTAAAAGACGGTCAGGTATCACCAACAACAGTTGCGGATGGTATTAAAGTAGCCTTATTGACAACAGTATTTGGTTTGATTGCAGCGATTTTATTACAAATTTTCTACAATTATATCTTATCAAAAATCGACGGTTTAGTTAACGAAATGGAAGATTCTTCAATTTCGTTAGTAGATATGTTGATTAAAAACAATGCGATTAAAGCATAATTGAAAAGATATTAATTAATCTAAAATTTTAGATATGAATACGCAAAAAATGAACTTGTACATTAACATTCTAAAGTATGCTTTAGCAACAGTAGGTGTTATTGGTGCAGCGCTATTGTTTGTCGGACCAAATGTAAACGATGGTACCGAGGCAGTAGAAAGTTTTCGCGAGAGTAGTTCAATGAACTTTGCAATTTACTTTACTTTTTTCATCCTGATTGCTTCAGTTGGAATTGTATTGTTATTCTTTGTTTCTTCATTGATTACAAATACGAAAAGAACGGTGATGAGTATCATTGGAATTCTGATTTCAGTGATTGTATATTTTGTAATCTCATTAATGGGTACCACGGATACTACAGATACTTTATTGTTAAAAAATCCAGTATCTCAAAGTGTTGTTGATTCTACTACAACCGGAGTATACACTATTTTTGTTGCTATTGGAGCAGCGCTTTTAGCAGTAGTTTTGGGTCCTCTAATGGGAAGATTAAGAAAATAAATTATGGCAAAAAGAGAACTACAAGAAATAAATGCGGGTTCGATGGCAGATATTGCCTTCTTGCTACTGATTTTCTTCTTGGTAACTACCACCATGGATAAGGATACGGCTTTTGTTAGAAGTATTCCAAAGAAAGTGGAGGTGAAACAAGATCCAGTTGAAGTAGAAGAGCGTAATATTTTAGCAATTAAAGCGAATAACCAAAACCAATTGATGGTGCGTGGTGAAATATTCAGCGATCCTTCACAAATTTCTGAGTTCATTCTTAAATTTTACAAAACCAACGAGATCAATAATGATGTCGCTAATAATTTCCCATTATACTCGCATACTTCGATGAAACAAATCGATGATAACATTCGATTAGTAGAGTCAGAGGCAGAAGATTTGGAAAATAAAGGTGCTGTAAAATCAATGATTGAGTTTAAATACACTCAATTAGAGGAATGGATTAAGAAAAAACGCGCACTTGAATTATTAGGAGGTAAGGATTTACCTGAAATTCACTTCCAAGCAAATATTCGTATTGAGGTACAACAAGCTACTTCCTATGAAATTTTTGCTCAAATTCAAACCGAAATTCAAGAAGCCATCTATAAGTTAAGAGATGATAAAGCTCAAGAACTTTGGGGCGAATCTTATGGAATGTTAAAAAGAAAGTTTGATGCTGAAAATGGCGCTCAAGAAAAAGCAAAATTGGATTTGTTAGATATTTTATATCCTGCAAGAATCATCGAAGTAACACCTAAAAAATAAAATTATGTCTAAATTTAAAAAAGATGGTAAAAGAGCAATGCCAGGGGTAAATACCTCTTCCTTGCCAGATATCGTTTTCATGCTTTTATTCTTTTTTATGGTGGCTACAACAAGTAAAGAGAATGATCCTACAGTGAGTGTAACTCCTGCGGTGGGTTCTCGAACTACTGATTTAACACCTTACAAGCAACGTTCAGAAGTTGACTTCCTGTACTTAGGGGAGCCAAGAAACAAAAACAGAGCTAAGGATTTTAAAATGGGTTATGCACTTTCTTTGGATAATGTTGTTCAAGCAACTCCAGATGGATTGTATACTACCAATGCAGTAGGTCAATGGAAAAAAGATAAGTTTGATCAAAAGCCAGCAAGAATGACTTCACCAATTGAGGCAGTAATTACTTGTGTGAAGGCTGATAAAACGGCACCTACAGGATTGATTTTTGATATCCGAAAAGAATTACAAGAAGTAAACGCATTGACTATCGCTTACGCTGTAAGAGATAATGGAATTTAATTGTATAAAATAATTTAAAAAACCCCGTTTCCTTGATTCGGGGTTTTTTTGTACCTTGTCGTATGGAAAATTTTGATGTTGTAAACCCTACCAGAATCCTTTTTGGTCCTAATCAGTTGGATAAACTTCCCGAGTTAATTGCATCGGTGACGCCCTCTAAGAATATTTTATTGGCCTATGGCGGACAAAGCGCCAAAGCTATTGGAGCGATTGACCAGGTTAAAAATCAATTGAAAGACTTTCAAGTTTTTGAATTTCAAGGAATTGAAGCAAATCCAGAATTTAATACCTTGATGAAAGGTGTTCAATATGCACAAGCTAATGAAATTGGGTTCATCCTTGCCATAGGAGGAGGATCAGTTATTGATGGGGTCAAGTTTATGACAGGTGCATTTTATGAAGAACAAGATCCATGGGAAGTGCTTTTGCGCATGGAAGGACGAGTTTTTAAAAAAGCATTGCCTTTTGGAACGATTTTAACGCTGCCTGCTACAGGGAGTGAAGCTAATTCTGGAGCGGTGATCAGTCGATCGGAATTGCACGAAAAGCGAACCATGGGTGGTCCGTTATTTTTTCCGAAGTTTTCGTTCTTGAATCCTGAATATGTGTCGAGTCTTCCCAAACGACAAATTGCCAATGGCATCATTGATGCATTCGTACATACCCTAGAGCAATACCTCACTAAGCC
>JALRIV010000091.1 GCA_023255275.1 Crocinitomicaceae bacterium
ACATGTTTTCGATCAATTCCTTTAACTGAGGGAAATCTTGATCAATTTCTTGTGCAACACGTTTTAAAACCGGATCGCCATATGCAACAATTGGTAAAATCATATCCTTTTTTTTATGCAAAATTAGTTTATTTTTATCTGAAAAAGGCGAGCTTGATGCATAAATTCCATATAAATAATTGAAAAACTAACTCCATCACTTCACCATAAATGAATCTTAGATTGTATTTTTGTAACGAATAATCCGTAATCGTATGTCCAAAATATTGATAAAAAACATTAAAACCCTTTTCCAAATTGGCGAAGATCTTCCTCAATATAAAAAAGGGAAGGAAATGAATCAACTTTCAAAAATTGACCATGCCTACATCGCTAAAGAAGATGGCATCATTGTGGCATACGGATCCATGGACGAATGGGAAGGAATCACGGATTGGAGAGATGTTCAAGTCATTGACGCTGAAGGAAAATATGTATTTCCAAGTTTTTGTGATGCACATACCCATACCGTTTTTGCAAAAAGTAGAGAAGAAGAATTTGTGGACCGAATTCATGGATTATCTTACGAAGAAATCGCATTAAGAGGTGGAGGCATTTTAAATTCAGCCAAAAGATTAGCTGCACTTTCTGAAGATGAATTATACGAACAAAGCAAAAAAAGGGTTGAATTATTAATCTCTTATGGCACAGGAGCCCTTGAAATAAAGTCAGGCTACGGACTAAGTGTTGACTCGGAGTTAAAAATGTTGCGGGTAATCAAACGGTTAAAAGAAACCATGCCGATCGCAATCAAAGCTACCTTTTTGGGTGCTCACGCATTTCCTCAAGAATTCAAGGAAAATCATCAAGGATATATTCAGCTCCTCATCGAAGAAATGCTTCCCGTTATCGCGAAAGAAAATTTAGCGGATTACATCGATCTTTTTTGTGAAAGAAACTATTTTTCAGTGGAAGAAATGCATCAAATTTTAGATGCAGGCAAAAAATATGGATTAGTACCAAAAGTTCATGTCAATCAATTTTCTGTGCTCGGTGGCGTGAAAAAAGCTGTTGAATTCGGCGCACTTTCTGTGGATCATTTGGAGGAAATCAGCGAAGAAGACATTACCGTTTTAAAAGATTCGAATTGCATGCCTACCCTACTTCCAAGCTGTTCACATTTCTTGAGCATACCTTATGGGAATGCACGCTTACTTATCGAGCAAGGACTTCCTGTAGCCTTAGCAAGTGATTTTAATCCAGGTTCAACGCCTAGTGGAAATCTTTCCTTTGTTTGGTCGTTGGCTTGCGTGAAAATGAAAATGACTCCAGAAGAAGCCTTGAACGCGCTAACCATAAATGCGGCTTATGCCATGGGACTAGAAAAATCGCACGGAAGAATCAGTTTAGGGTATCAAACCCCGCTTATTTTAACCAAAGAAATTCCCTCTTTGGCTTATATTCCGTATGCATTTGGCGATCAACACATCGAACAAGTCATTTTTTAATTCACTTTTCAAGTAAAAAGTTAACTTTGTAGGCTATGAGATTACTTTTTCTCTTCATTTTTTATCCTTGTTTCTTGACAGTTGCACAAAGCACCAGTCAGGAAAACCAACTATTGTGGGAAATTACAGCGAAAGGAAAAAAAGCGAAAAGTTACCTTTACGGCTCATTACACTCTAACGACAAAAGGGTGTTTCGATTTCCCGACACTGTCTATGTGGCTTTGGAAAAAGTGCAATCTATCGTTTTAGAAACCGATATATTTTCGATGTTCCAGATGATGGACACTAAAAGCGACCCCGTTCGTTTGATGTACGACAATAATGGGAAACCTTATACGGGTTCAAACCGTGCTACAAAAACTGCCTATGGGGACGAAAATGGAATGCCTCAATTTTTAGATGCTTATTTTCAAGAATATGCCTACAATGCGAATAAAAATTTCCACGCATTAGAATCTACTGAAAGTCAAATCAACCTATTAAAGGGTTTTAATTTAAAAAACTTCAATGGAATTGATTTTCAATCGTTGATTGTATCTCAAGAAAATATATTACAAGTTTATTTGAAAGGAGACATCCAAAAACTCGACCAATTAATGAAGGTGAATCTTTCTTTATACAAGGGTTTATACGATAAAATGATCACCGAACGCAATCAAAAAATGGCGCTCTCCTTGGATTCACTTTTGAAAAAAGAAGCCTTATTTTGTGCCGTGGGTGCAGGTCACTTAGCAGGTGAGCAAGGGCTTATTAATCTATTGCGTAAAAAAGGGTATAAACTGCGCTTGGTGGATGCACATGTTAGCGAAAATAATTTTGAAGAAAAGGAACACGTAAAATCGTTCAGGGAATACATCTACACCAACGATACGCTAGGAATTATCGTAAAATTCCCCGGAAAACCATTAGAAGTAACCCCATACGAAAATCAAAAAGCCATTATTTATCGGGAATTTGGACAAGGAAACTTTTATTCGGTTGAATACATACCTATTGATCCAGAGTTAAGTCTTGAAGAACAAGCTTCGATTTACATTGCATCTCCTAATGCGACCCAAATTGAACGCATCATTATGGACGATGACACAGAGGTCTACCAAGGCATATCCGACACCTATCAGGAGGGTTTATATTGGACAAGAGTAATTCAAAATGAAAATTATGTTTTCATTTTAAAAGCTTCAGGAGGTAATAAATTCATGAATTCAAACCGCCCTAAATTATTTTTTAGTAAAGTATATCTCGATTAATATGATCAAACGCTACAGTAAATTACCTGGGAAATTTAAAGGTCTTTTTTTTAAATTTCAATTACACCGTTTCGTACCCGCACATTATTTTTTATTCCTTGGTCATATTGCACAATTGTCAAAGTGGATTAAAACTCATCGATCTGAACTTCAATTTTCTGATTTTTACCAACCGAATTTTGAATATAACCGTCGTTTCGAGATGTATGATTTTTTAATTGAAAAAGAAGGTTTAGATCAAGCCATCGACTATTTAGAATTTGGTGTTTCAAAAGGCAATTCATTTCGTTGGTGGATCGCAAAAAATAACCATCCGGAAACTAAATTTTACGGCTTTGATACCTTCTCCGGATTACCTGAAGATTGGGGACCTTTTAAGAAAGGGGAAATGGACAATGGTAATCATCCCCCGGTGATTGAAGATCAACGTCATCAATTTTACCAAGGACTTTTCCAGCAGACCCTCATTCCATTTTTAGCTACCTACCCGTCCAATCAACGAAAAGTTGTCCATTTCGATGCTGATTTATATTCGGCAACCCTTTATGTGTTGACTTTAATCAGTCCGTATTTAAAAAGCGGCGACATTTTATTATTCGATGAATTCAATGTTCCTATGCATGAGTTTAAGGCATTTCAAGAATGGTCGAAATCTTTTTACATCGAATACGAAGTACTTGCTGCTGTGAATAACTTTTACCAAGTAGCCATAAAAATTAAATAAAAAAATTATTGATTTTTGCGATTTACAATTCATTTGTTTTTGTAAATTCACTTCATGATTAAACGAATTCAAGAGGCTACTTTTATTTCAAAATTAAAAAGTAACAAAATCCTTATTTTATCAGGAGCAAAAGGAGTTGGGAAATCTCTTTTTTTACATCAAATTTTTGAACAAGAAAAGCAAACTCCCCTGATCATCAATTGTGCAGACAAACGGGAGCAAAAAACAATTTCAGGATTAGATTTTCAAGGGCTAAAGAATGCTTTTGGAATACGTCCATACGTAGTTCTTCAAGAAGCTCAACACCTTGAAAATTTACAGGAAATCATTTCGTTTATATTAAGTGACGAATTAAAAAACACCTTTATTTTAAGTTGTTCCTACGAACCTACCATTGACCCATTTTTATGGGAGGCGCTTAAATTACAAGGACTTGAATTCGTACTTCATCCTTACGGTTTTAGTGAATTGGCGCAACATTTTGGTTTACCGAATGAAGAAAAACAGTTAGAACAAAGACTCATTTATGGCCAATACCCTTTTGTGGTAAATCCTGATGAAGATCAAACCATCAATTGGGAAAACCTGATACAGCAGTTGCTCCACAAACAACTTGGACACCAAGACCGCATCAATAAAACGGAGAAACTCTTGCGACTGCTTCAATACCTTTCGTTCAAAATAGGACAAGCCATCTCCTTCAATGAAATTGGCAAGGAAGTAGGAATTGATAATGAAACAGCAGAACGCTACGTGCTTTTATTTGAGAAAGCGAACATTCTGTTTAAACTACCTGTATTCCATTCAGAAAAACGCTACGAACTTAAAAAAACGCATATCATTTATTTTTATGATTGTGGATTACGCAACGCTTTAATTCAAAATTTTAATCCCTTATCCTTGCGATTGGATCAACCTGAGTTATGGAAAAACTGGCTGTTTTCGGAGCGAATTAAATGGCTTCAAGCTAATGGCATCCAAAAGGAATTATTTTTCTGGAAAACACATACCGCACAAGAAATGGATTTTATCGAAAAAGATGAATCTGGCCTCAAAGCTTTCAAAACCCAATGGGACAAGCAGAAAAAATGCAAAATACCTAGCTCATTTCAACAATATTACCCAAACATTACAACCAGCATCATCAACAGAAATTCGTATTGGACTTTCTTAACAAAAAAATAAATGGAATTCATACAACACATCGTCAATTACCTCATTGAGCAAGATTTAGCCTTAAATCAAGTGACCATTGTCCTTCCATCAGAAAGACCCAAAAAATACATTCAAAAAGCTTTATTTCAACATTACAAAAAACCCATTTTGTCGCCAAAAATGGTAACGATGGACAAATGGATAAAGGATCTCAACAAGGAACATGTCGTCGATAAAACAAGACTTTCCTTAATTTTGTATCGCATTTTCCTGGAAGACCCAACGAACGATTTTCATGAAAACTATGCTCAATTTTTAAACTATGGAAATTCATTAATTAACGATTACGACGAAATCGATCGTTACCTCTTGGATGCCAATCAAGTATTTAAAAATTTATCCGACATTAAAGAAATTGAAAATTGGAGTTTCAATTCGAGTGAATTTACCGAGGCACAAAAGAAATTCATGGAATTTTGGGATAGACTGCCCAATTATTACCATCAGTTGAATGCCTTTTTACAGCAAAAAGGGCAGATTTATTCTGGAAAAGCCTATCGCTATGTAGCGGAAAACATCCAATGCGTTTTTGAAGCAAACAAAAATCAACATTTTATTTTTGCTGGGTTTAATGCCTTATCTGCAGCAGAAACGCTCATCATGAAACAACTGCATAAAATGGGTAGAGGTCATTTATTGTTTGATGTGGATGCATTCTACATGAACAAACCCATGCATGAAGCAGGATTATTTATCAAGAAAAATCTTAAAAACATTGATTTAAACCTAAAACCCTATCCAAATGCCATTCTAGGAAAAGAAAAAAAGATCACCTTTTTTGAATGCAATTACCAAACGGATCAAATCAAGGTATTGGCTAGCATTTTAGATGATCAATCCATTGAAGAAAACCAAGAGACCTTAATTCTATTGGCCGATGAAAAATTAATCAATCCGCTCATCGAAAATTTACCCAAAAAAATAGAAAAAGCCAACATCACTCTAGGTCTACCCCTATCTCAAACGGTGGCGAAAAGTTGGATGGAATTATTTTTCTCTATTCAAAACAACAAAAGCTTTTTCAAAACAGAAGCCATTTACACCAAGGATCTTTTTGATTTTTTAAACCATCCATTTATTCATCAAATTATCGATGAATCTGCGAAAGAAGCCATTTATCATTACGAGCAAAAATTAATTCAAAAAAATGCTGTATTTAAGAATTTTGATAGCTTAAAATTACCGAAGCATATTCAATTGATTTTCCAAAAACTTTGCATCAATTGGAATATGGATTGGAAATTAGCCATTCAACTTCAGCTAGAAGTCATCCATTTAATTCACGATGAAATCAAGGAGGAAAATGAATATGAAATTGCGGTATTACAGCACATGCATCAAGCTTGTGTGGAATTAATAAATCTTTTTGAAGAATCACTTCCTCCGTTAGATTTTGTTAGTTTCAAACAAATTTTCAATACCGCTTGGTCCAAAAAACGCATTGCATACCATGGAAATCCCATCGAAGGATTACAAATCATGGGGCTTTTGGAAACGCGACTTCTGGACTTTAAAACCATTTATTGTCTGGGTCTAACAGAAGGAGTTATGCCTCCCGACAATCCCATTCAAACGATGATTCCAATGGATTTAAGAAAGTATTTAAATCTTCCTACACCAAGGGATAAGCAAGGACTTTTCGCTCACCATTTCTACCGATTGTTGCATCATACGAACCATTTTTGTGCATTCTATTCAAAAAACACCCTGAATGGAGAAGATGTTGAGAAAAGTAGGTACTTGATGCAATTAGAATTGGAACTTTTAAAAGAAAGTGAAAAAACGACGCAGCAAATACAATTTGAAAAAATTCAATTTGAAATCATTCACCAAGACTCCGAAGAACAAGTAGTCACTAAGAAAATTGAAAAGGATGAGCATCTCTTAAAGCGGATTCATAATTTTTTAGAACACGATTTATCTTTTTCTGTGCTCAACCAATACAGAAACTGTCCTTCTAATTTTTATTTCACCTATTTATTAAACTTTGGAGAATCCAATCAAATCAATGAAGAACTAGAACGCAATCAGATAGGAAGCATCATTCATCAAACCTTAGAAAATTTATACCAACCCTATAACAATGATGGAAAAGAAACGAAACGCGTTTTGACCGTAAATTCCATTGAAGCCATGGAAAAGATCGCGGAAAAGGAGTTAAACTTGGAATTCCAAAAAGCATTTGACAACGACGCATCAATTTATCAAAGTGGAATCAACTTTTTACAGTTTGAAGAGGCAAAAAGTTTACTGAGAAAATTTCTAGCACATGATAAAAAAATAGTTCAAGCCAATACCGTATTTATAGAAAGTCTTGAAAAAACCTATTACTATCAATTTGAGATAAATATTCATGAGGTTCCAACCCTAATTAAATTGAAAGGAACCATTGACCGTGTGGAACATCGAGGAGACACCATTTATTTGATCGATTATAAATCAGGAAGTTATAAAGAATTAAAAGGCATAGATAAAATTGGATCCTACGAAGGATTTAAAAAGTCAATTGAAAAGCAAGGACACAATTATTTACTGCAATTGCTGATTTATGCTATTTTGTTTCAAAAACAAGATAAATCAGGTAAAAAAATAGTGGCACAAACGGTATTTTTAAATAAACTAAAAGCGGAAGAGCAATTAGTGGGATATGATCAAATACCTCATCTAGAAGAATATTTGCATACCTACATTGGCGAAATCGTGCAAGAAATGTGTGATCCCAACGTACCATTTGAACATAATTCAAAATCGTTGTACTGTAATTATTGCACATAAAAAAACCTGAAAAGAACTTAAAAACCTATCAAAAGCTCTTTTCAGGTACTGCAAGGAAAATTAAAAACCAGAAGCAAACGTTATTGCTTACTTTATTAAAGACGATCGAGCTATTTGATTGGTTGCCTTGGAAAGTGAAAAAAATGAAAAATAATTACAAGAAATAAAAGTGTAATTTTACAGTTATGGATACAATTCAAACCTATATTCAACAATTACCTGAAGATCGTAGCGTGGCGATTGAAAAATTAATGGCAATCATCAACCAACACCTACCGAAAGGTTTTGAATGTC
>JALRIV010000092.1 GCA_023255275.1 Crocinitomicaceae bacterium
ATCAGTAATGAAGTGTTGAAAGACATGGGAATTACACCAAAATAGTATAATTATAAACACGAATAAAAAAAACAAAAATGAAAAAGTTAATGCTTTCCCTAATGGTGGTTTTTGCAGCTACAGTTGCAATGGCTCAGTCCAAAGTTGCTCATGTTGACACGCAAAAATTACTAGATACTTTAAGTTCTCGTAAAGAAGCAATTAAAAAATTACAAGAATTCGAAGTGAATGGAATGAAAGAATTGGAGGAGATGGAAAAAGACATGCAAAATGCCATGACTGTATTTGAGCAAAAGAAAAAAGACATGACCCCAATGATTCTTAAAATTGAAGAGGATAAATTGAATCGTAAGTATCAAAATATTCAAGAGCGTCAAAATTCATTGCAGCAAGAATTACAAATGTATTCTCAAGAATTGAATAAGCCGATTTTAGAGCGCGTGGAGAAATCTATTGAAATCGTTTCCGATCGTAAAAAATTAAGCTATGTATTGGATTCATCAGCTACCTTATATCGTAAAGGCGGAATGGATATTACTGCTGAAGTCATGGTTGAATTATTGCGTTTAGATGCGGAAGCGACTAAAAACTAATTTTAAATAACTATTCTAAAAGGCAATCGTTTCGGTTGCCTTTTTTTGTATCTTCGTGTTATGGATAAAAAATCTCCTATTGGTGTTTTTGATTCGGGCTACGGTGGTTTAACGATCTTAAGTGCATTAAGGTCTTCGTTGCCAACCTACGACTTTTTGTACTTGGGGGATAATGCGCGTGCACCCTATGGTACCCGTTCTTTTGATGTGGTTTATGAATATACCCTAGAGGCAGTTAAAACCCTTTTTGAACAGGGGTGCGAACTGGTTATTTTAGCCTGTAACACAGCTTCAGCAAAAGCATTAAGAACGATTCAACAACACGATTTGCCCCATATAGATCCTAAAAAGCGCGTTTTGGGGGTCATTCGTCCAAGTGTAGAAATGTTAGCCAATCTCTCCAATACGCATGAAATCGGAGTATTAGCTACAGAGGGAACGGTAAAGTCAGAATCTTATGTGCTTGAAATCCAAAAATTAGCGCCCGAAGTTCGCGTGTTTCAACAGGCTTGTCCGATATGGGTGCCTTTGATTGAGCATAACTTGCATCAATCCGACGCTGGAAAATCCTTTATTGCAAGCGATTGGAAAGCTTTGATCGAGCAATCACCGTCTATCGATAGCGTTATTTTAGGTTGTACCCATTACCCTTTAGTTGCTGACTTTTTACGATCTATCTCTGAAGGAATTCGAATCATAGAGCAAGGTCCCATTGTGGCAGCAAGTTTGGTGGATTATTTGAAACGACACCCTGAAATGGAAGCGAAATGTTCTAAAGGAGCTTCTGTGGAATATTTGACTTCTGAAAATGTTCAGACCTTCAACGAAAAGGCGAGTTTCTTTTTAGGTGAAGCTGTACAAGCCAAGCACATTCATTTTTAAATCAAACTAAGTTTCTCGATTTGTTGTGCCGCAGCCATGAGATGTGCTTGATCTTTGGATGAAAATGATGAAAACAATTCAGCGAATTTTTCCGCATTCAAGTGATGGTTCACGTAAATAGGGTGGTTCACTTTTAACAGTTGCTGTAATTGATCATTAATTTTTCGACAATAAGGAAGCGGGAAATCTTCTAAATTTGCTAAGTTTTGCATTAATTGAATCGCTGAGGCGACCACGCCATATTTGGTTCCCATTTCCGTTCGACGGATTTCGGTAGCCAAACCTTTTAATTGTTGATTCCAGGCATCCCATTGAAAATCCTTAGCGTTTATGGATTCCTGTAGGATAAACATCTTTGGTCCATGTTCCCCTAAAACAAGCGCTTGTTTTTCTTCGGGGATTAATGCTCTTAATCGGTAAGTATCAAGTAAGGTTCCTGTTCCTAAAATGAAATGCCTTTGTTGGGTAACCTGATCGATCCAAAAACAACTGGCTTCAACTGGATTAGCAAGCACGATGATCGGGATATTTTGCTTGAATTGGAGGGTTTTGAAAATGGATTCGATAATCGATTTGTTTTGATGGGCCATCACAGAACGGTCTATTCCAGGAGGGTTTGGAACTCCTGCAGCATAAAAAAGAAGGTCGATGGATTCCATGCCCTCTTGTTCATTGAAGAAAAGCGCATTATTTTGGTGGATTAGCGCATGTTTCAAATCCAAATATTTTCCGCCATGCTCAAGATTATGGTCTAGGATGTAAAATTGAACATCCCTTAGTAGCATATTCAATTGTGCGAGTAGTAGACTCCCTACCTCACCACAACCAATTAGACCAATTTTTTTAAGATTTTTCATGAATTTTATGCAAGATGGTCCAAGCGATCCATTCGGCTCTTTGAAGGGCAGTATTCGCTTTTTCGCCTTCAAAATTTTCTTTAAGGGTTGCCTTAAAAAGCGCAATCCAACGATCCATATGTTGTTGTTCGATTTTCATTTGTAGGTGTTTGCCAACAACATTCGTTTGGTAACCAGGTTCGTCCAATAAGACAAAAGACCAAAATTCGATCATTTTGGGTAAATGGTCTTTAAAGTTCAAATGGGTAAAAAAGCCACCAATTAATTCATCTTTCAAAACCTTGGTGTAAAATAAATCGACCAATAAATGAATATCTCGTCGATTGGTGATATCGTTCATGTTTTATTTTTTGTTAAATTTCAGGAAAAAAGGAAGCTGAAAAAAGAACTAAAATCAGTTTTTTACAATTTTGTTTCGTCCTCAAAGGATTGATCGGTAGGTTCCCATAATTCGATGCGATTACCTTCAGGATCTTCGATGTGGATAAACTTCCCATAGGAATACGTCTCCATTTCATCAACGATTTTTACATGCTTTGCTTTTAATTTCAATAAAAAGCTTTCCAAATCATTCACTTTGAAGTTCAGCATCACTTGTTGCTTTTCCGATCCAAAATACGTCGAGTCAGCTTCGAAAGTCCCAAGTTGTAAAACACCTTTTTCATCTGGAGTCCCCTTGTTGGAAAACAAAACACCATAATCATTGGTAGGCATTCCAAGAGCCTCTTGATACCAAATACGCATTTGAGTAGGATCGTTGAATTTAATAAAAACGCCTCCGATACCCGTTATTTTTCCATTTTCCATGTTCACGAATTTGAATAAAAATAATAAATTTTAACGGGTTTTGCAGGGATATTAAATTAGGTTACTTAATTTTAAGATGTGAATAGAAAAAAGGTAATTGTAGTTGGTTCGGGCATTGCAGGAATTGCTGCTGCTTTGCGGTTGTGTGCAAAAGGATATCATGTAACAGTTTGTGAATCCAATACGTATTTGGGAGGGAAATTGACCGAAATTCAATTGGGTGATTTTATTTTTGATGCGGGACCATCCTTATTTACGATGCCACAAAATGTGACTGAATTATTTACTTTGTTTGGAGAGCAAGCAGAGGATTCCTTTCAATATGTCAAAAGAAATACCTTATGTCATTATTTTTTTGAGGACGGTACTTTTTTGCCTTTTTATGGCGACCCAAATGATTTAAAACAATCGATACAAACTCATTTAGGTTTGGATCCTCAGCCCGTATTAGATTATTTGGAACACAGTCGTTTCTTATATGATCAAACGCATTATTTGTTTTTAGAACACTCGTTGCATAAAGCAGCTACTTATTGGGATAAACGTTTGCCGAAAAGTTTACTAAGTTTGCCTAAAATGGGCTTGATGAAGTCAATGCACCAAGACAATGTTAAGCGTTTAAAAGATCCCAAATTGGTTCAAATCTTTGATCGTTTTGCGACTTATAATGGTTCTAATCCGTATCAAGCTCCTGCCATTTTGAATATGATTGCTCACTTAGAGTCAGGAATTGGTTCCTTTTTCCCGAAGAAAGGAATGCACAGTATCACACAATCTTTGGTCGATTTAGCGAAACGCAATGGCGTTGAATTCAAGACGCAAACACGCGTGAAAGAGATTTTAGTCGAAAAAGGGGAGGTGCGTGGTGTGAAAACGGAAAGCGGATATCTTCCCGCTGAGTTGGTTTTTTGTAATGCAGATATCAAACCGGCTTACCAATATTTGTTACCTGAAGTGAAGAAGCCCAAACGTCAATTGGCTCAGGAACCTTCTTCTTCAGCCATGATTTTCTATTGGGGTATGAATCGCACTTTTGAGCAATTGGATTTGCACAACATTTTTTTTAGCGAAGACTATCAAAAAGAGTTCGATGGAATTTTTCATCAAGGCGTCGTTTACAAGGATCCAACGGTATATGTGCATGTCAGTTCAAAAGTGGTAGAGGGGCATGCACCTGAAGGAATGGAAAATTGGTTTGTGATGGTCAATGTACCCGCCAATTCAGGGCAAGATTGGGAAGGCTTACGAAAATCGATTAGAGAGCGCGTCATTGCAAAATTAAGTCGCTGTTTGGATGTTTCCATCGCTGCATGTATTGTGGAAGAAGATTATTTAGATCCTGTTCGAATTGAGGAACGTACCTCCAGTCATCAAGGTGCTTTGTATGGGTCGAGTTCTAATAATCGAATGGCAGCTTTTCTGCGTCACCCTAATTTTAGCAAGGTAAACGGTTTGTATTTTGTGGGTGGAAGTGTGCACCCCGGAGGAGGAATTCCTTTGTGTTTGTGGTCAGCAAAAATAGCTGTTGAAAGCATTTCGTAATCCCTTCAACAGCCATTCTAAATTTATGCTACTTGTAATTTTGCCATTTTTGATTTTGCAAATTGTGCTTGCGCGTAAGCCAATTCCACTCGAAAAGATTTTTCGTTATTGGACGGTAATTCAAACATGATATCGGTAAGAATGGCCTCGCAAATGGAACGAAGTCCACGAGCACCCAGTTTGAATTCGATTGCTTTTTCAACCATAAAATCCAATACATCGGCATCAAATTGCAATTGTACCCCATCCATTTCGAATAAGCGCACATATTGTTTGATTAACGCATTCTTAGGTTCCATTAAGATTCTTTTCAAAGACGCAGCGTTGAGCGGTTCTAAATAGGTTAAGACTGGAAAACGGCCAATCAACTCTGGAATTAATCCGAAGGTTTTCACATCGGTAGGGATGATGTATCGTAAAAGATCTTCTCCTTCCACACGTTCTTCAGTATTGGATGAAAACCCAAGGGTTTGTCGATTTACGCGACTGGCAATAATTTTTTCAATGCCGTCAAAAGCTCCTCCACAAATGAACAAAATGTTTTTCGTATCGATTTGAATCATTTTTTGTTCCGGGTGTTTTCTTCCCCCTTGAGGTGGCACATTCGCAATGGAGCCTTCCAATAATTTTAAAAGGGCTTGTTGCACGCCTTCCCCGGAAACATCTCTAGTGATGGATGGATTATCTGATTTTCGGGCAATCTTATCAATTTCATCTATAAATACAATGCCTCGTTCAGCAGCATCCACATTGTAATCGGCAGCCTGCAATAAACGCGATAAGATACTTTCGACATCTTCACCTACATAACCCGCTTCCGTTAACACCGTAGCATCTGCAATGCAAAAGGGAACGTTTAACATTTTAGCAATGGTTTTAGCGAGCAAGGTTTTACCCGTACCTGTTCTTCCTACCAAGATGACGTTGGATTTTTCAATTTCCACCTCGTCTTTTTGTACTTTTTGGTTGAGTCTCTTGTAATGGTTATACACCGCTACGGAAAGGGTTTTCTTAGCATCTTCCTGACCAATGACATAAGTGTCTAAATTTTCCTTAATTTCTTTCGGTTTTAAGACATTCACTGGCGCATGCTCTTTGGATGGTATAATTTGCTCCTCTTTGATGATGGTATTCGCTTGTACAATACAACTATCGCAAATATGTCCTGAAACACCTGCAATCAACATCCCCACTTCATTTCTTGATCGTCCACAAAAAGAACAATGCGTATCTTTTTTTGCCATATTTAAAGTTAAAAAAGTCCAACCACGAAGCGCAGTTGGACGTTTAATTCGAGTACAAAGATAGTTATTTTGGATTGCGTAACAAAACTTCGTCAACCATTCCGTAAGCTTTTGCCTCCTCAGAAGTCATCCAGTAATCGCGATCTGAGTCAGCCCATACTTTGTCGTAGTCTTGCTTGGAGTGTGTTGCGATGATATCGTACAATTCTTTTTTCAATTTTTGAATTTCGCGCGCTGTAATTTCGATATCAGAAGCTTGTCCTTGTGCACCTCCTAATGGTTGATGAATCATTACGCGTGAATGTTTCAATGCAGAACGTTTTCCGTCGGCACCAGCACATAAAAGCACTGCACCCATAGATGCTGCCATTCCGGTACAGATCGTCGCTACATCTGGCTTGATGTATTGCATCGTATCGTAAATACCAAGTCCTGCATAAACGGAACCTCCAGGTGAATTCAAATAAATTTGAATGTCTTTTTTAGGATCTACAGACTCTAAAAACAACAATTGTGCGTTGATGATATTCGCTACTTGATCGTTAATTCCGGTACCTAAAAAGATAATACGATCCATCATTAAACGAGAAAACACATCCATTTGCGTCATATTCAAAGAACGCTCCTCAATGATGTAAGGGGTTAATGAAGATTCAATGTAATGTTCCATGTGCATACTGCTAATGCCCATGTGTTTGGTTGCATATTTTTTAAATTCGTTGTTATCAAACATAGGATATTCTTTTTGTAATTTGTTAGCATAAAGATAAAAGCATTGTTTGTAAAACGGTCCTTTTTTGTAGAAAAATGTTTCAACATTTTTAAGTTTGCTTTTTCTTTACCCATGAAGGGTTTGTAAATTCTTCCATTTAAAGGCATTCTGGTTGTTTTCAAAAAAATAAAGTGGATAACTTCGTTGCTTTTTTTGGCGATTTCCTTTAGTAAATAAAAATAAAAAACTAAATTTATAATGCATGCAGCATTTAAACGAGATCAAAAACAAACGAATACTACTAGGGACCTTAAATTGGGGAATGGGTCATGTTTCCCGATGTATACCCATCGTTCAACAGCTGCTCGACCAAGGAAATACCGTGATCATTGGAGCTAATGTGGCTCAAAAGAAAGTATTCAAAGCGTATTTTCCAGAAATTCGATTCATTAAATTAGCCCGCTATCCATTTAAATTCAATGGAAAAGGAAATTTTGCTTGGGATTTGTTTTTGTCTTACCGTGCTTTGAAAAGGAGAAGGGAAGATGAGGAGATGGAAACTGCCAATTGGGTGGATGAATTAAAAATAGATCTAGTGATTTCGGATGAGCGTTATGGATTGTGGACGGATAAAGTACCTTCGGTTTTAATTACCCATCAAGGGACTTTGCCTTTACCTTGGTATCTCTTTTTTATTCAAAAGTTACATCTTCGTCTGTTGAAGCGTTTTGATACCATTTGGATGTTAGATGATCATAACCATCAATATGCAGGAAAGCTTTCAGAGTCTCCCTTGATCCATGTCATTTATTGTGGGATTAAATCCCGATTTTCACTGTACACGATTCCGAAAGAAAAAAAATACGAAGAGGTTGCTGTGGT
>JALRIV010000093.1 GCA_023255275.1 Crocinitomicaceae bacterium
GTGATTACTTTAGTGTGAATGTGGAAGATCAAGTGTATTTAAATGGTGTTTCAGGAGCTGCACCAACCACACCTCATGTACAACGAACTTGGAATATATCCAAAACAAATCTAAATGGTGGAAGTGGAATTGATTTAAACTTTCAATGGAACGATGGAGAGGAATCATCAACCTTGGATATTCCCACAGTAAATCATCATAATGGAATCAATTGGGAGATTGCGACAGGAACTCATGCCAATACGGCAAATACCGCTAGTGTTACGGGGTATACGGGTACTTTTTCTCCGTTTGCCATCGGTAGCGACGATAAAAGTCCGCTGCCAATTACCTTAGATTATTTTAATGGATCTTGTCATCATTCAGAAGTGAAATTATCGTGGAGTACCTTGTCTGAAATCAATGCCGCAAATTTCCAAATTGAAAAGGCAAAGGATAATTATACTTGGAATACCGTAGGAACTGTTCCTGCAGCAGGTAATAGTCAAGTAAGGTTGAACTATGAATGGATAGATCCGCAAGTATCCAGAGAGATTGTTTACTATCGCTTGGTGCAGCGCGATTTTGATGGAAAAGAAACAGTTTACGGTCCAATCAGCGTTGGGTGTGCCATTGAAACTTTAGCTTTGGATGTTTTTCCTAATCCTGCAAGAGATCAATTTAATATTGATGTGCAAAGTAAATCGGTGACAGAGTTGTTGATCCATATTGAAAGTGCTCAAGGTCAATTTATTTTAGCGAAAGCAGTTGATTTGAAGGCGGGTTCAAATAATATCCCGATTCAAACGAATGGTTGGGCTGATGGAGTATACCTGATTAGGTTGCAATTAAATGGGCAATTGATTACTAAAAAAGTGGTTGTTGAACATTAAAATTTTATAAATCAAACGTGAAAGGGCTCCAAAATTCATTGGGGCTCTTTTATTTTAATAAACTCACAGTACCTCTTTTTATATGTTCGTTTCCACCTCCGTCAGTAAAGGAGATTAAATAAACATACATGCCTGTTTCTGCCATTTGATTGAAGGGTTGGATATACCCATCCCAACCTTGATATTGATCCTTTGTTTCAAAAATTACTTGTCCCCATCGATCATAAATTTGCATCAAAAATTGGGAAGGATCATCGTAGGTCAATACGGGCAGGAATTTATAGTTTATCCCATCTGGAATAAACGCATTAGGCACATAAATTAAGGGTTCGAACACGATACATATTTCATTGGATCGACTAGTTTCCGCAAAACCATAGGTGTTAAATGATTCGTTGGCATCCACTACATAACAAACTTTACCATCGAAATCTAATGGGGATAAATCGTCTTCAAATTGATAATGACCATCATTCAAAACACCTACGGCACTGTAAACGCCATTGATGGAACGGTATAGGGTATAATTATTTATTGAACCATCAAAATCAAGGTAAGATGACCAATTTAAATACGCCTTCATTTGAACATCGTCGTGTTTTTCCTGTAGTAAAATGCTTTTCGCCCAATTGGAAACCGGACCTAAATTATTGCAACTATCAATGATTTGCGCCCGATACGTATAACTGTATTTTTGTACTTCAACATCTGTATCGATAAAAACAAGAGGAGAAGTATTGTTTGGTAATTGAGCAATTTCTTCGAAAACACCTGTAGTTGATCTTTTTTGAAGGGAAATGGCCTGAACTCCAGGTGTTTGTTCTATATGATGTCTCAATAGGATCTGATGATTAGCCACGGTAGCCACTTGAAGGTAATGATAGGCTGGTGGAATAGGTGCCGTTATTTGAATACTGATCTGATTGGAAAAGGAGCCAATAGCGCTGGAAGTAACGGCTTTTACAACGAAGTGGTAAGTTGTCAGCGGGTTCGCAATAAAATTAAAAGAATTGTTGGTTGTAGTACCCAAAAGCTGCCATCCTTGTCCCGTTTCATACCCGTAAACTTCATAATTTTGGAGATTATTCCATCCTTGATATCCCGTCCAAGTTAGTTTTACGGTATGATCACAAACGGATAATTGACCCGATAAAAAATTAGTGGTATGTACCAATGCTTTTGCGGAAGTTTGGTAGGTTGGCGGAATGATATTGGTGAAGCAAGAGTCAAACGCAGCAACTGAATAGGATAGCGGTCCTGCACTTACATCAGGTGCGTATGTGTAACTCGTATTTGAAATTCCCCAAACCGTGTCAATTTCGTAAATAAATCCATTAGCGTCAAAGGTGTAAATGACATACCCGTAGGTGTCGGGTTGATTGTTTTGATTCCACGTCAAGGTAAGGTTCGAGTTGATTGTGTCAATAGTAACAGCAGAAATTACTGGGATATCTGGAGTAAGCATGTCTTCAAAATCGTCTCCTTGAATATTGGAGTTGAAATTACAAGGTACGTTATTCAATTCAATTCGGTAATTTAAAAATGCTTGACAGATATCAATAGTATCCTTGTAGTTATGCACTCCGTAAGGTACACTATCAATGGTTGTCCAAATGCCTGTTGGGTATTCCCGTTGGATGTAATAATATGACCCCATACTTGCATAGGGAGGGGTGATGGGATCATTCCAAGATAAGACCGCGGTGCCATCTGAAGGATTGGAAAGCGATAAGTAAATGTTAGAAACGGTATCGCTGAAAGATTCATAATTACCATTGCAGCCAGAAAGGACAGATAGGTAATAATCTTTTGCCATGTTAGGATTAGGAATGGTATAATTTGAACTACCAATCGTATTTAGGGTAGCGATTAAACCATCTTGTAAGGAGTAAATTTTATAGGATTGAAAAGTATTGTTTACATCGATTACAGGTGTCCAATTGATTTGTAAATCTCCATTCGCAGCTGTTTGAATGCAATCAATGCTTGGAGCCTGAATTATTCCGGGATTAACGACATGTATGGTGATGGTGGCATAGGTGACCTTTGGAATTTGACAGTAATCGTCTTGAACTTTAAAAACAAAGTGATAAGGAACGACATCGGCAACAATTCCATACTGATTTTCTAGATGATCACATGTGGTTTGCCATGAAAAATCTGTGCTTACCCCTTGTATTCCGGTAATTAATGGCGTAGCATTTAAAGTAGCGCATGGCGCAATATCACATCCTGTTGTACTGGTGAAATTGGTGCCAAACATAGGTCCAGAGGCAGCAAGTAAATTACTTTGAGGGCTTCCATCTTGAAGATTTTCTATATCTGTACTGGATAAATTAAAGTTGACTAGCGTTCCTGCTAAAACGGTGGTTTCGAAACTTCCTCCAAAAGGACCATTGATTACAGGGGCATTATTAGAGGGGGAACAATTGGCGACCACTACTTGCATTTCTCGATCTACTTGAGCAATGAGCAAACCGTTTCGATACGAGCTTACGGTTACTTTAATGACAAAATTCCCTGAGTTAAAACTTTTAAACTTTAATTCCCCAGATGATGCACCAATCGTAGCAGCTATATTACCCGCATTGAAACTTGCGTCCGGAGTAGGGGAGTTTGCACTGAAACCCGAAACAAAAGGAATACTTGCTGGAGAACTTGGAGGGTTATAAGCTCCGGTAAAATTATTCAAAGGTTGACTAAATTGAATCGAAATGGAATCCAAATCTGGGTCAATTGCATTCATGTTATAGGTATAGTCATTTCCAACGCACGCTGTAAAATAAGGAGCTTGCAGAAATTGCGGTGAATTGTCAACACAAGTTCCATTTCCTCCTGCAATGGCAAACATTTTAGAGGTGATGGTAATCCCGTAAGTAGAAGGGTTGACTAAATTCGTAATCGCACCACTTCTTGAAAAATTATCGTAAGTGAGAATCCATCCAACTGCAGGAGGAACTCCAGAAATTGAAATAGGCGCGCTCCGGTAGGTGATTTTTTCAATCGCCCCAGCTCCGTTGCCACCATTAGGTCCTGTTCCACAAGTCAATGGATTTGGAGCGCCTGATACTGGGTTACAATACGGTGAAATGTCTTGTCTTGAAATAAAGTCAACTTGAATGCTGGATAAAGTTGGGTGATTCCAAACTTTTATTTGTTCAGAGACTGTGTTGATTTCAGCACCATTACAATCGCGGTAAACGACCAATTCAAAAACATACGAACCTCCTTGGCATTTCCACGTAATTTCACCTCCCATAATATGAGATCCATAACTGGTAAACCCATAAAACAGTATCGCAAAGAACAATATGAAAGATGTACGCATAGGTGGAAAACGAATTTTCTTGTTTTTTAGTATAACGTGTAATTTAATAAAACGTTGTTTATCCTGCAGTAACTATCGTGAAATCTTCCCAATTTAAATATTTCTGAGCAATTTCTTGAATCCGATCAGACGTAATATGATTTATTTTATCGATGGCTTCATTGTAAAAATCATAGCTTGTGTCATGCATTTCAGCACTTAAAAACAAGTCCATCATGGAGTAAGGACCATCTGCACTTTTCAACATTTGGCCAATTAAATAGTTTTTCACCAAATTGAGTTCTTCTTCCTCAATGCGTTCTGTTTGCATACGTTTAATTTCAAACTGTATTTCAGTAAGCGTTGCTTCTTTCACCTCTTTGGCCACTTCCGTAGCAATGAGGAAATAACTAAAACCTTTGAAATCTGAAACCATTGATCCAATCCCATAGGTGTATCCCTTATCCTCTCGTATGTTTGACATCAAACGACTTCCGAAATAATCGCCTAAAATGGTATTGGTAATGATGAAGTCATGATAGTCTGGATGGTTTCTTTGTAGCAGTGTTCTTCCCACTCGGATAGCGGTCTGTAAAGCATCCTTCTTTTCAATATGCACACTTCCTCTAAGGTTTTGAATGATAGGGAGATGATTGGTTTTAGCTTCGGATTGTAAAACTCCACATAAATCTATAAGCTCGTCAATTTCATCCATTTTAAAATTACCCACAAGTGCCGTTTTATTCAAACCGCTCAAATAGTGTTTTTTATGGAATTCCATCACCTCCTCGCGACTAACCTTATTATAATCTTCAATTTGGGTGATTTGTCCGTAGGGTGAATCGTGAAATAACCGTTGTTGAAACGCTCTTTGCACTAAAAAGGAAACTTTTTCCTGTTGCACCAAATATTTTTGTTTGCGTTCGTTGATGACATCGTGAAATTCTTGCTCAGGAAAACTACAGTTAGCTATAGCATCCAACACAATTTTAACAATCGCTACCAAATTTTCTTTCAGCGCATAAATACTGATTACGGCATTTTCTTGGGATACACCTGTCTCAAAAAATCCACCTAGCGCATTGATTTCCTCTTGGATTTGTTCCGCATTTTTATTCGCCGTTCCCGATAAAAGTAAGGCAGAGGTCAAGCTCGAAACAATGGCAGAATCTTGAATAGATCCTGCATGAAAATAGAGGTCAAAACGACACGTTTCGTTAGCGACTTCATTCATGTGAAACAACTTCACTTTCGGGGCGATTTCAAAAACCGCGGGTTCAATAAATTCGATTTTGTCAATCGGATGAAGGGTTGGCGCGTTTAATCTATTTAGCATCATTACTTTTTACTTTTAATAAAGAACAATTTTCTTTGGTGAAGAGCACTTTCGATACACGAACCATATCCGTTGGTGTAATTTTTTCATAATGTTCATTTTCGCGATTGATCTCTTCTATATCTCCCATTAACTCATGAAAACATAAGTTCATGGCACGATTGAGAGCCCCTTGTTCTTGAAATTCTTTGGCGGTTCTTACCTTTATTTTTAAACGATTGAGTTCTTTTAAACTCATTTCTTCGTTGGACAAAGTGTGTAATTCTTGCCATAAAGCTTGGTCTAATTGTTCAAATGAAATCCCGGGATTTAATTTTCCAGAGATGATAAGTAATCCTTCATCGATAGATCCCATGACATAAGCTCCGATTTCTGAAACCAATTTTTGATTTTTTTTGAGCGAAGTATATAGTCTAGCTGATTTATCGCGACCAATCGCATCTGAAATTAAGTCGGTAATAAAATAATCTGGATGCAACTTCGGACACATTTTAAAGGCGTAATAAAATGCATCCGTTGGAACATTTCGCTCTAACGTTTTCTCTCTAAATTCAGTTTGAATGGGTTCTTTCGGTAAATTCCTGACTTTTTTAGGTTGGGAAGGAATCGAGCCAAACCAATGATTGACTTTTTCTTGAATTTCTTGTAATTCGAAATTTCCAGCAATACAAAGAATAGCATTGCCCGGGTGATAATGTGTTTTAAAGAAGGATTTCACATCTTCCATCGTGGCTTCTTCAATGTGTTGGATGTTTTTCCCAATCGTCGCCCAGCGATAAGGATGTTCCTTGTAAGCTAAGGGTCTCAATTCTAACCATACATCTCCATAAGGTTGATTCAAATACCTTTGTTTGAACTCTTCGATGACTACATTGCGTTGAACTTCCAAACTTTTTTCAGTAAAAGCAAGGGATAACATACGGTCACTTTCCAGCCACAAGGCAGTATCTAGGTTTTTTGCGGGTAATTGATCGTAATAATTCGTGATATCATTGGACGTAAAGGCGTTGCTTTCCCCACCTGCATTTTGAAGTGGTGCATCAAAATCTGGAATATGTACAGAACCTCCAAACATTAAATGTTCAAACAAATGGGCAAATCCCGTTTTATCCTCTGATTCATCCCTTGCCCCAACATCGTAAAGGGTGTTAACGACCGCTAGAGGTGTTGTTTTATCTTGGTGAAAGATCACCCGTAAACCATTGTCAAGTTGAAATTTTTCGTAATGTATCATGCTATTTTTTAAAAAGTAAATCGTTCCGAATTTTGCAATGCTTTTGCTTCTTCGAATTCTTGGATCACTTGTTTGATGATTTCTGCTGCGGGTAAAATCGTATTGAAAAGACTTGCCACTTGTCCGATTTCTAGTTCGCCTTCCACTAAATCCCCTTCAAACATTCCTTTTTTAGCCCTTCCTCGACCTAATAATTCGGCTCTGTAATTTGCGTCCTTTTGCTCTACATACGATTGCTCAATTTTGGCATAAAATTCGTTTTTCATTAAGCGAACTGGAGTAAGGTCTTTTAAGGTGAGTTTCGTATCGCCTTCTTCGGATTGAATTACACGGTTTTTAAAATTGATGTGTGCGCTCGATTCTTCACAAGCTACAAATCGACTTCCCATTTGAACTCCGTCGGCACCCAGATTCATGGCCGCTAACATTGCTTTTCCTGTTCCAATTCCTCCTGCAGCGATGATTGGTATGTGGACTTCCTGGGCAATTTTAGGAATTAAACAAAGGGTAGTAGTTTCCTCTCGACCATTGTGTCCACCAGCTTCGAAGCCTTCGGCAACAATTGCATCAACCCCC
>JALRIV010000094.1 GCA_023255275.1 Crocinitomicaceae bacterium
CCCTTTGTCATTCATAACCCACCAAAAGTTGATATCTCCATAAAGCGAAACGCGACGGTCGGTTTTACAATCCTTCGTTTTGTCTAAATCGTACCAAGGGTAATCTCCATTTTGCCAATCGTAATTTCCATCTTGATCACGATCGAAAAAGGGTGCCAAATAATAGTCTTGTCCTTGAGAAACATCGCCGTGAGCAGGCCATTCCTTGATGATCAAAGGCACTTTGTAACCTGGAAATAAGGTGCTTTGGGTATTGGTTCCGTTTGCAGCATCTGCTAATCCAGCATCAAACCAAGCCTTGAAGGTTCTAACATCATCCTGCGTAGTCGTAAAATGGCGATCGTATTTGTCACAATTTTCATAACTGGTTTCAGCCATTTGATTCGAAAGGGGACCTGTCCAATAATCTTGTCCATTTCGGTACCTCAAGGCGGCAAGTTTCAATTGATTGTTCACATCTGTTCCTCCCAACCAAAGCGCTGCGGTAAACAAGGCCATTCTACCTGAATTTTTAGGCACTTCATATTGCGAATAATTTTGATTGGGCACTTGCCACAAATTTCCGGCCGTATGCACCATCGCTCGCACATTGTTAAGCTCCATATACGTAGTGGTGGTGGGCGGGGTACAATTTCCCGCTTTTTGATAGGTTTTTACCGGTTTTTCGTGTCCTTGATAAGCTTGTCCAAACAATAGTTTTTGACTTGCAATAAGGATCGTAATGAGTAATATGCGTATAAGTTGACCTGACATGAACGTGTTTTTATTCGCTTAAAATTAAACATTTCTTCGGATTGTTGGTTTCTGTGATGCATTAAATTTGCAATAGATAATCTTTTGAAACTCAAACTTTTTAATCGATTATTTCTATTTTAGCCCTTTAATCGTAACCCAACTTTAACATGCCCCAAAAAATTGCCCTTTTCTTTTGTCTTTTCGCGTTTCCATTTTGGAGTCAAGATAGCTTATCGGTTTTGTTTATTGGGAACAGTTATACGTATGTCAATGATTTACCCTACACGCTAAAACAAATTGCAGCGGGAAAGGGGGATGTATTGACCATCGATGCAAAAACCAATGGTGGATTTACCTTCGAGAATCATGCCAATGATAACCTTACCTATCAGAAAATCAACAGTCAACCTTGGGACTATGTGGTACTTCAGGCGCAAAGTCAAGAACCCTCTTTTCCGTTCGCTCAAGTCAACGCAAGCACTTTACCAGCAGCTCAACGTTTAGCCGACAGTATTTATGCTAATCGTTACTGTTCTCAGCCCTTATACTTTATGACTTGGGGTAGAGCATTTGGGGATCCGCAATGGGATTCCATCAATACCTTTCACAAAATGAATTGGAGGCTTCATGATGCTTATTTGCGTATCAACGACAGTACCCAAGGATCTGTTTCACCCGTTGGTTCCGCGTGGGCTTATGTTCGTGATCAACACCCTTCCATCAATTTATATGCTGGAGATGGTTCGCACCCTTCCGAAGAAGGTACCTATTTGGCGGCTTGTGTTTTTTATGCCTCGCTTTTTCATAAATCGCCTTTGAACACGATGTTTATGGGCAATTTGGACATGAATACAGCTAACATTTTGCAGCAAGCTGCATCCTTAACGGTATTGGACAGTATGGAACATTGGTCACTCCGAACAAATACTGAAACGGCTATTGCCAAATTTGAGTATACCCTGTTCAATAATTCCATTCAATTGGAAAATAAAAGTTGGCGGAGCACCCATTATCTTTGGGATTTTGGAGATGGTTCTACCTCTGTGGATTCTTCCCCAAATCATACTTACAGTACCACAGGAAACTATGAAATCCAATTGATCGCCTACAACAGTTGTGGTGAAGATACCTTGAAAAAATCAATTACCCTTTCCACTACTGGTCTAGACGAATTATCCAGCGCGTTTCAATTTACACAATTAACGGAACATCAATACCGCCTTAAACATTCCAATTTCAATTTAGCAGGAAGTCATTTTGTACTTTACAATCATCAAGGCCAAGTCATCACACCTACGATTATTCCCATGGATGCAAATCAGATTCAATTTGATTTTAGTGCTTTACCAAGCGGGTTATACTTTTTGAAAATCGAAGGAGAGAAAATTGATCCATGGAAAATACTTCGATAACTACAATTTAGCCGCAAATTGATAGAGTAATTCCACCAAGGCATTGCTTTTAGCAAAGGTTAAATTTTCATAGGTATCGTGCACATCGTGGTAATTTTTATTCGGGCCCATCGTATAAATAAAAAAGGATGGCACTTGTTTTTGCGTAAACCAATAATGATCAGAATTGGCTGCCGGACCTCTTGATTTTATTTGTGAAAGGAATTGGCCGTCCGCATTTGTTTGGGTTAATGCTTGAAAGGCATCGTTGAATAGGGTAGCATTGACCACGGTAATTCCATCTTCACCGCTCCCCATGATATCCAAATTGATTAAAAATTGAATCTTTTTTAAGTCCATTAAAGGATGTTCTACAAAATATTTTGAACCTAAAAGTCCAACTTCCTCCCCGGCAAATGCTATAAAGACGATGTTGTAATGTTGAATGGGGTTTTTCATGCACTTTTCAGCCATTGCCAATAACGTGGCAACCCCGCTTGCATTATCGTTCGCTCCTGGAAAATAAGTGGATTTCCCCATTCGCCCCAAATGATCATAATGGGCGGTAAAAACAATCGTTTTTGCTTTTTTCTTTTTGGATTTTATGCATGCAATCACATTTTTACTTTCGTGATCCTTTACTAATTTTGCCTCAATTGCTAAGCGAATGTCTTGAAGCTTCAAGGAGTCTTTATGCAATTGCACCAATGGAAAGTTGAGTTGCTCTTGGCTAACAGACCAAGTCAGCTTTTGATTAACCCATTCCACGACCGGTAAAATTTGTGCGATTTCCTCACCGATTCCTCTTATTAATGCTAATGAATCTTTTGGTGTGGTTCTGAAATCAAGTAAAACCGCATTGAATTCTTTTTGGGTAAGAATTTGTTTTATTTCAGCAATTAATTTTTCTTGATTTCTACAAATTTCAAAAGAAAGGGATTTTGGATTTAAATTCCCATTAAAATTAGGGCATCCGGGATCGATTAAATAATCAATTCCGGGGATTAACGTATCTTGATCTATGATAAAATGCAGGGATCCTGGGAAAGAATTTACATCAAACCGAAAATTTTGAAAATACGAATTTTTTAATGGTTTTAAACCGATTTGTTTGAATCGTTGCGCCAAGTAATTCGCAGCAATTTCATCCCCATTTTCAACATATCCTCTACCATGGAAGGTAGGAGAACAAAGTATTGAGACATCTTCTTTAATACTTTCTACTTGACCAAAAACCGGTAAGTATAAAAATATAAGCAGGAAGCGTTTAAGCATATCGTCTAGCGACTTTTTGAGCGAATTCTATTACTGTTTCACTCTCTTTATCCCAATGATAATTCATGGCAAAATCTTTCATGATTTGTCTTGCAGCTGCGTAATCCGCTTGATTATCTAAAGATTTTATCGCATCAGAAAACACTTCAGAAGATCCATCGAAGAGTTCATTGATATATTGTAGTCGTTCGTTTAATCCAAAAGACCCAATCAGCGTATCTATTTTTGTAAGGCCTAATTTACTTCCAAGACTATCATCGTTTGGCGTTGACATTTCGAAGGAATTTTCAATGGGCATATCTTCAATCGGTTGGTTGCTCGCGATCGTCATTTGCTCAATTACTTCCTCAATACTGTGGTCAGTTGCAAGTATTTCTTCTTGTTCGTTCGAATCAAAATTCAATTCCATGACTGGTTCATCGCTTTCCAATTCAAAAGATTCAACCGTTGTCTCTTCTTCTATGGTGAAAGGTTCCTCAACCGTTTCTTCCATTGGAGCTGCTGCGGCAGGAATTTCTTCTTGTTCCATTTCAAAATCATCTGAAGAAAGGTTGATTTCCATCAAAGGAATTTCAGTAGAAAAAGGAATAGATAGAATTTCTTGTTCGTACAATTTATACCGTAAAATAATCGCTCTTTCGTATAATTCTTTGCTGTTGTTTACAAAATCATCCATGGTCTTCGCATCGACATTTCCATTTTCAATAGCAAGTTGTAAAGACTGGATTTGATTGATTAATTCCTTCATTTTTCTTCCTTTTACGATTTTTTTGAAATTATAGTGAATACAACCTATAATATATCGTAAATTTAAGGTCTAAATCCATTGAATAGTTAAGTTTTTTAAAAAATTCTCTTCTAAAGATTGTTAATAAGTCCAAAAGTTTAGAATTTTGACAAGATGCGATTCAATTAGAAATTTAAGTACTTTTTCATTGTGAAAATAAATTGTGAAATATCAACTTTTTTAGACGTCATAGCCGGTAAAATCATCCAAGGTGATTTAACTCAAGTTGATCATACCGTTGTTTACGATTCTAGAAAAATTTATCAAGGGTCAAAAAGTATTTTCATCGCCTTAAAGAGCAACCATCGCGATGGGCATCAATTTATTGGGGAAGCATATGATAAAGGAATTCGTCTATTTTTAATCGATCAAACTACCGATGTTCAAGCCTACGAAGAAGCAGTCTTTATTCATGTAGCAGATGTGTTGAAGGCACTTCAGTCGTACGCAAAATATTACCGCAAGCAATTAAATTATCCGTTGATCGCGATTACTGGGAGTTATGGTAAAACAATGGTCAAGGAATGGCTTTATGAGTTGTTATCGATCAAATATAAAGTACAACGGAGTCCTAAAAGTTACAATTCACAATTGGGTGTAGCTTTATCGCTGCTTAATTTTGACCCACAAGCAGATTTTGGGTTGGTGGAAGTGGGAATTTCTGAAGCCGGAGAGATGGAATCTTTAGCAGAAATGGTGCAACCTGAATACGGGATTTTCACCAGTTTTGGAACGGCACATCGAACAAATTTTAAGAGTGAAAAAGAACATTTCGCCGAAAAAATGAGTTTGTTCAAGGGGTGTCAGTTTACTTTTTTTGGACCAGGGGTTGAAGTCCCGAAAACTTTTTCAGCTCCTCACCAAAAGATGCAACCTTCTGCCTTTCAAAAAGAATTAAGTTTTTTCCCTTATACTGATGCAGTACATGTGTTTAATGCAACCATTGCGATTGGTGTGGCTTCCTATTTTAAAGTTAAAGGTCCCTCTTTTTTTGACCGCATTAAGCATCTTCCTTCTTTGGCCATGCGCTTGGAAACTTTTGAAGGTAAAAATCAATCTTTAGTCATTCACGATGCTTATCACCTCGATACGGAGGCCTTTGTTCAGTCCTTAGCTTTTCAAGTCTCCATTGCAGGAAGCCGAGACCGTATCGTAGTCATTGGTATGCACGAGCACAATTCAGCTTTGGAGGAGCAATTGACTCAGGCGCTGCAATCTTTTCAACCTATTCGTTATGAGTTCTTATATCCTAACGAACAGCCTTCTTTAACGTTTGACCACAGCGTTGTGTTGCTTAAAGGAACGCGAAAAGCGGGCATGGAACGATTGATTAATTTTTATCGCTTAAAGAAACACCAAACGTATATTGAAATTGATCTTTCAGCGATCAAGCATAACATTGAGAAGTATCGTGCTGAGTTAAATCCCGGAACTAAAATGATGGCGATGGTTAAAGCGGATGCTTATGGTTCAGGTCAAGATGCGATCCCGTTATTTTTAGAAAATTTAGGGATACCTTATTTTGGTGTAGCCTACGCAGATGAAGGAATCGCCTTAAGAAAATTAGGTGTAAAAGCGCCCATTTTAGTCATGAATGCAGAAGAAGATGGATTTAGTGATTGCATTCAATATGCATTAGAACCTGCGATTTATGCGAAATACCAATTGGATCAATTCATCAAAGAACTCATATTTTCAGGTAAAACCCATTTCCCTATCCATTTGAAATTAGATACAGGAATGCATCGATTGGGTTTTGAACAAGCAGATTTACCCGAGGTTTTAGCGCTCATAAAATCCCAACCGGAAGTATATGTGAAAGGCGTTTATAGTCACCTTGCAGAATCTGATAATCGCAGAGATCGACGCTTTTCAGAATTACAAATCAATCGTTTTCAATCCGCTACGAAATTCATCTATGAAACATTGGGCTATGCTTTCGATCGACATATATTAAATTCTGAAGGGATAATCAATTATGGTTTTGCTCAATTTGATATGGTAAGGATAGGGATTGGCATGTATGGTTTGAGCAATCATCCGGCTTTTAAAAATGACTTGAAAGCGGTTTTCAAATGGAAAAGCAGCATCAGTCAGATAAAAAAATTAAAAAAAGGCGACAGTGTTGGCTACAATCGTAGTTTTATTGCAAGTGAAACCAAGACTATTGCCATTGTTCCAGTGGGTTATGCGGATGGCTTTAAGCGATCACTTTCTCAAGGCAAGGGAGGTGTTTATTGGAAGCAGCATTTTTGTCCTACTTTAGGAAACGTATGCATGGATATGATTATGATTGACGTTTCTGGTTTACCCGTGAATGAGGGCGACGAAATTGAAATCATTGGAGGCCATCAAAGCCTTCTAGATTTTGCAAATCAAACGGAGACCATACCGTATGAAGTTCTGACCAGTATTTCGAAAAGGGTTCACCGGGTTTACCTTCAAGATTAAACCCGATGAACGAAAGCTCTAGCTTATTGTTTGATAAATGGCAAGGTAGTAACTTGGTCGTCGATGTTCAACATAAAATAATAGATCCCTTCTTTTAAGTCCTGCACATCAATTACTTTTTCAACCATTCTTTTTCCGGTATTTTCAAGCGTATAATGTTGAATTAATCGACCGGTTTGATCCATAATTTCTAAAGTTCCGATACTATTTGAATAGTAAATTAAATTCGTGAAGTCTTTAGAAGGATTTGGCGCTAATGTATTGTTTTGAATGGTTTTAGAACATAAAACAGATTTAATATCTGAGTATTCAAAATCTCCGTTGACATCAATCATCTTTAATCGATAATATTGAATTTCAGCCGTTCTTGCTTCGATTTGAAAACGATACACACGAGTAGTTCCTTCCTCATGAACAGGGTTGTTGATTTGACTCATGATTTCCCACTGTTGTTGTTCATTCATACGCTGTACTTCAAAGTGACTGAAGTTTTCTTCATGAGAAGTTTTCCACTCTAATAAATGCTCATTTTCTTCACAATCTACCGTGTAATCAAATAAATTTACACCCAACGGTTGACAACTTACAACGGCAGTTCCACCAAATTGTAAAGGTACATTTGTCGCCACCGAACTCCAATTCGAAAAACAGATGATGTATTTT
>JALRIV010000095.1 GCA_023255275.1 Crocinitomicaceae bacterium
AATATTTCAATACGTGGGAAATGAATGGAAGATGGCAAGTACATCCAAAAATACAATTGTACACCATTATTCCGTTGGTTTATAACCTTCAACTTAAAGACGCCCATTGGCTTTCAAAAGTAGGTGTGGGCGATGTTTCTGTCATGGGACAATATTTGTGGTTGAATGCAAAAGATTCCCTTCGAGATCGTCGTTTTTTCTTATCTACAGGATTAGCGATCAAATTGCCTACGGGCTACCATGCGAAGGATAATCATATTACCTCAAATTTGAATCCAGGAACTGGCGCCTTTGATTTTACACCCAATTTGAATTTTTCTTATCAACAAAAAAAGCATGGGATTAATCTAGAATTAAGTTATGCAACAAGATTGAAAAATCCACAAGGGTATCAATTTGGTAATGCGTTGAATGTGAATGCCTCCTATTTAATGGCTTTAGAAAATTGGAAGGGAAACAAATGGTTATTTCAAATCGGGATCAATGTTAAAAATTTTGAGCACGATCGAATTTTTGGTGCGATTAACATCAATTCGTTGAACCATGGTTATCAATTCAATGGTTTAGTGGGGGTGAACTATTTTGGTCAAAAATGGAATGTGTTTTTACATTATTTACCGCCCATTTACCAACATATCGGAAAGGGATCGATTCATCAATCGGGAACCTTTCAATTTGGAATCAATTATTTAATCAAAAAAACTAAAAAAAATAAAAAATGAATAAATTAAAAAGCACTACAGTATGGGTAATGATTGCTGTATTAAGTTTGTTAGCAACTGCTTGCAAGAAAAAGAAAACAGAAGAAGTAGAAAATGAAGTGACCATTACTTTGATGCACCCAAATGAGGGAGATACCGTTGCGTCGATGGTTAACTATATGATTCATGGGTCCATTAATGCGACGCAAGAAATTCATGGCTATCGCATTTCTTTACGTGATGAATTGCAACAGGTTTATTTAGATACGACATACGATGTCCACACTACCAGTTTGACCATTCATGAAATGTGGATGAATCAGGTGGTAGATACGGCAAAGATGACCCTAACGGTTGATGTAGTAAAAGACCATGAAGGCAACCATCAATTGAAAACAGTTCATTTTGTGGCATTGCCATAATTTAATAGGTTTACCAGTGAAGTCTTTTTAAAAGGAAAGGCTTCGCTGGTTTCTAAATACTTTAGAGGAAATGAAACAATATATACAATCACTCTATTTTTGGGCTTTTGCCTTTATTTTACTGGGATGTAAAAAGGAGACATTAAAGGCAAGTGATTTCTCCACACAGGCAAAAATCACCATCTTAAACCCGAATGCAGGCGACACTCTTCAAAGTGGAGTAAGCTTTTCGATAGATGGATTGATCCATTCAGCTGATTTTTTGAATGGGTATCAACTACAAATTTGGAAAGAAAGTGAGTTGCTTTATCATCAAAATTATGCTACCCAAAATAGCCAATATACGGTACATGAACATCCTGTTTTATATGTTCAAGATACTTCGGTGCTAAAACTCGTCATTCGCGTAAACCTAAATCTTCAATATGACGAAGCTACGTTTACTAGAAATTTTGTGCTTATTCCTTAGTTATAAAAACATTTCCTTTTTCAAGTCTAACCATTCCAAGGTGGAGTTGCAAAAAATATCTTCCACTACCTGTGGGGAAAGCTTAGCATCTGTGATGAATTTTCCAATTTCCAAATCACCCAAAGGGAAGGGATAATCAGAACCTAAACACACTTTTTTACTGCCTTGCATTTTGAGGATATATTCCAAGGCGTCAATGTCGTGGGTAATGCTATCCACCCAGAATTTACCTACATATTCACGAGGATTAACTGGATTGTCGATCGCAACTAAATCCGGTCTGCAATTGAAACCGTGTTCAATTCTCCCTAAAGTAGGTAAAAAGGATCCTCCCGCATGTGAGAAACAAACTCGCAAATTCGGTAATCGTTCCAATACACCGCCAAAGATTAAAGAACAGGCTGCTCTTGACGTTTCAGCCGGCATTCCGACTAACCACGGTAACCAATATTTTTTCATGGAATCAAAGCCCATCATTTGCCATGGGTGAATCATAACCGCCATTCCTAAACGCTCACATGCCTCAAAAATAGGGAAGAAGCGCTCTTCAGATAAATTTTCATCGTTGATGTTCGAACCAATTTGTATGCCGACATGTCCATTTTTTTTCGCGCGCTCCAATTCTTGAATCGCTAATTCGGTATCTTGCATCGGAATGGTCGCTAAGCCAATATAGTTTTTGGGGTATCGTGCTACCAAGTCTGAGATATGGTCGTTTAAAAATTGAGACACTTCTAATCCATCTTGTGGTTTTGCCCAATAGGAAAATAAAACCGGAATCGTACATACCACTTGAACTTGCGTGTCAAATTGTTGGTATTCGTTGATGCGAAGATCTTCGTCCCAGCAATTTTCAAGAATACGTCTAAAAAATTGACCACCCTGCATCATATTGGCAGATTTATCTTCGTTTTCCTCTAGGTAAATAAATTTTCCATAACCAAATTTTTCGGTCCAATTAGGCAATTTTTTCGGAATGATATGGGTGTGCATGTCAATTTTAAGCATCTCGTCTATTTTTGGCTCAAAGATAATTAGTTTTTATGGATTGCATGCATCTTGAATGGGGAGAAAATAAAATGCGCCTTTTTGACCAAGTTTATGTCGTGGGAATGGCCAATAGTAATTCCATTTTTGTAAATTTGCCTTAAATTTTGAAAAATATGTCTCAAAAACCAGCCATTCCCAAAGGAACTCGTGATTTTTTACCCGTTGATGTTGCAAGACGAAATTATTTGTTTGATGTCATCAAAGGGGCATTTAAAAAGTATGGTTTTTCACCCATTGAAACTCCGTCTTTTGAATTATCCACGACCTTAATGGGGAAATATGGCGAAGAAGGTGACCGTCTCATTTTTAGGATTTTAAATTCTGGAGAGAAAATGAAAAAAGCGGACATTGAGGCTTTGAAACAAGATAATTTACCTCGCTTTGCGAATTCATTGGCTGAAAAAGCCTTGCGTTATGATTTAACAGTGCCTTTTGCACGTTATGTAGTGCAACACCAAAACGAAATAGAATTCCCTTTTAAAAGATACCAAATCCAACCGGTTTGGAGAGCCGATCGTCCACAACACGGGAGATATCAAGAATTCTATCAATGTGATGCCGATGTGGTTGGCAGTGATTCCTTATTGTACGAGGTTGATTTTGTGTTGCTTTTTGATGAGGTGTTGACGCAGTTAAACCTTCCAAGTTTTACCATCAAATTGAATAACCGAAAAATTCTTTCGGGAATTGCCGAAGTGAGCGGTGCGCATGAGCAGTTGGTGGATATTACGGTCGCGATTGATAAACTAGATAAAATTGGCGAAGATGGCGTGGTTGAAGAATTGAAGCAAAAAGGCATTTCAGCAACGGCGATAGCGAAAATAAAACCGTTGTTTAGTTTTTCTGGCTCTAACCAGGAAAAAATGGAGAAAATGACTGCTTTTCTAGCATCCAGTGAGATTGGATTAGAAGGAATTAAGGAGTTGACTTATGTCCTGAATCAAGTAAATGAAATTGGTGTTCAACGCGCTGAAATTGAATTTGATATCACCCTAGCAAGAGGGTTGAATTATTATACGGGTGCCATTTTTGAGGTAAAAGCAAATGGTGTGAAAATGGGATCTATTTGTGGCGGTGGTCGCTACGATGATTTGACAGGTCTTTTTGGAATGAAAGGCATGTCTGGTGTGGGAATTTCATTTGGAGCAGATCGAATTTACGATGTTTTATTAGAGCTAGGTTTGTTTCCTAAAGAGACCGAACAAGGGCTATCGTTGATGTTTGTCAACTTTGGAGAGACCGAACAAGCCTCTTGTTTAAAATGGATCAAAGAAATCAGAGCCAATGGAATTGATTGCGAAATTTACCCGAGTGCTGCAAAAATTCAAAAGCAAATGAAATACGCCAATGATCGTCATGTACGTTATGTGGCGCTTGTGGGCGAACGCGAGATACAAGACCAATTGATTTTATTAAAAAATATGGAAACGGGTGAACAGGAGGAAATGAGTGTGGATGAAGTGATTCACTTGTTAAAAAAATCCTAGACTGATTGCATCATCTACTGCAATCCAAAAATTACAACTTAAACTTAGAAATATGTCAACATTTGAAATTAATCATTTTTGGATTACCCTGGAACAATTGGATCAATTATTAGATTCAAAACAAGAGGTAGTTCTGAGTGAAAAGGCTAAAACGGCGATTTCATCATGTAGAGCCTACTTGGATGAAAAGGCTAAAAATCACAATCAGTTAATGTATGGAATCAACACGGGTTTTGGTTCGCTTTGCAATACGGCTATTTCAAATGACGATTTATCGCAATTACAAGTGAATTTGGTGATGTCTCATGCATGTGGAATGGGCGAGGAGGTTCCGTTATCGGTAGTACGCAGAATGTTATTGCTAAAAGCATTCGGCTTATCTTATGGCCATTCAGGGGTACAATTAGAAACGGTGGAACGTCTCTTGTTTTTCTACAATCATGGGATTTATCCTGTTGTTTACCAACAAGGAAGTTTAGGTGCATCAGGCGATTTAGCTCCTTTGGCACATCTTTCATTGCCTTTGATTGGTGAAGGGGAGGTGTATTTTGAAGGACGTAAAATGAGTGCAAAAGAAATCAATGCCCATTTTGGATTATCACCCATTACTTTGAAGTCCAAAGAAGGATTGGCTTTGTTGAATGGAACGCAATTTATGAGTGCTTATGCCAGTGATGCCGTTTCCAAAAGCAAGCAGTTGTGGAAAAACTGGATTTCAATTGCGGCATTGTCTTTAGAAGCTTATGATGGAAGAGTGAATCCCTTTCAAGCCAATGTAAATGAAATTAGAAAACAAGTAGGACAAATCGAAACGGCAAAATCGATGACTGAAATACTGGTAGGTAGTGAAATTGCACACCAATTCAAAGCACACGTGCAAGACCCTTATTCTTTCCGTTGTATTCCTCAAGTGCATGGAGCAAGTAAGGATGCAATGGATTATTGTGCTACCATTGTTGAACGAGAAATCAATGCAGTTACGGATAATCCAACTATTTTCCCCGAAGAAGATGACGTAGTTTCAGCAGGTAATTTCCACGGACAACCTTTGGCTTTGGCCATGGATTTCTTAGCGATTGCGATGGCTGAAATGGGTTCAATCAGTGAGCGTAGAGTCTATAAATTGATTTCAGGAACGAGAGGTTTACCAGCATTTTTAGTGGCTAACCCAGGATTGAATTCTGGATTTATGATTCCTCAGTATACGTGCGCATCGATTGTCAGCCAGAATAAACAATTATGTATGCCGGCATCTGTAGATACCATTGATTCCAGTAATGGACAAGAAGACCATGTAAGTATGGGAGCCAATGCTGGAACAAAATTATATCGCGTCATTGAAAATTGTTTTAAAATTCAAGGGATTGAATTGTTAAATGCCGCACAAGGCTTTGAATTTAGAAGGCCATTAACTTCTTCGCCACAAATTGAAAGTTTATATCAAGCCTTCCGTCAAGTCGTGCCTTTTGTCGAAGTGGATACCTATTTACACCCATTGATGAAGAAAAGTGAGTCGTTTGTGAAAGAATTGAATTAAATTTGAATTAAAACTAAAGAATATGGAATTACAAAACGAACTCAAGGAAGAAATTCAGAATCCTAATAAGCGTCCTCAAATTTTAACAGTATTGACCATTTTAACTTTTATCTATACTGGAATATCTTTTGTTTCAAGTTTGTTCAGTTTGCTTAAAGGTCCGATGACTGAAGATCAAATGATTGAACAAAAGGTTCAAATGTTAAAATCCATCAAACCTATGAAAGAGCAAGGTATGGATTATGTTGTTCAATTATTGGAACAAGTCGACAACATGACTGCATCCATCAATGCTAATTTTTATACCGTTTCGTTGATTGCTTTATTGGTAATCGTACTGGGCTTTTTTGCGGCACTTTTGGTATGGAAAGGTAGAAAACTTGGATTTCATTTGTACATCATTTATTCCTTATTATCGATTATCCAATTGTACTTTTTTGTCGATGCCCAATACATCCCATCCATCGTGGTGATCATCAACATGATCATTTCAGGGGTTTTCGTTTTGCTATATTCGAAAGGTTTGAAATGGTTAAACTAATTTAGTTCCTCATAAAAGATGAAAAATATCCAATATATTCTAAATAAATCTGAAATTACGGCCGGTACAAGGGGAGCATCACTTGGACCTGAAGCTATATTTGCAGCAGCGCGAACCCAACAAGACTTATTTTTCCAACATCAAAATTTTATACACATTCAGGATACCAATCATTTGTTGGATAATCCGGATCATAATCCACATGCGAAACGAATTCAAGGTTTGATTTCTGTGTTTGAGCAACTGAATGTTCAGGTTGCAGATACTTTGAAAAAAGAGCAGTTTCCTTTCCTTATTGCTGCCGATCATGGTTCTGCAGGAGGAACGATCTGTGGAATTAAAAGTGCCTTTCCAAATGCTAAATTAGGCATTGTATGGATTGATGCTCATGCGGATATTCATACGCCTTATACGACTCCTTCAGGAAATATGCATGGGATGCCCTTAGGTACAGTGATTGGTGACGATAATTTGGAATGTCAACGAAATGACCTTAATGCAAGTACGCTAGCACATTGGGAAACCCTAAAAAAAATTGGATTTGACGGTCCTAAATTTCATCCGGATCATTTGGTATATGTTGCCGTACGCGATACCGAACCGGAGGAAGAGGCGATCATGAAGCGTTTAGCGATTAAAAATTATACTGTCGAAGAAGTTCGCACGCATAAAATACAGGGGATTTTAGCAGGTATTCAAAATCGCTTGAAAGATTGCACCCACGTCTATGTTTCTTTTGATGTTGACTCCATGGACCCGGATTTAACGTCATATGGAACAGGAACTCCGGTAAAAAATGGATTAACCATCGAAGAGGCAAAAGAACTATTGACCCAATTGGTAGCTTGGGAGAAAACGGTTTGTTTCGAAATCGTAGAGGTGAACCCATGTTTGGATGAAAAAAAGAATAAAATGGCAGAAATTGCCTTTGAAATTATAAAAGATGTCGCAGCGGTGATTGCTGCAAAATAACCTATGGAAAATTTAATTAAACAAACCTTAATAGACCATTCCAATTCTCTTTTTGGTCAGGAAATTGATCCCCATTTAATTCAGTTTCAAAAAACCAGAAAAGAGGTTGCGGGGCATTTGAC
>JALRIV010000096.1 GCA_023255275.1 Crocinitomicaceae bacterium
TGAAAGACCATTTCACAAATGGCCATGCTCCTGAACCTTGCTTGATGTAAGCACCTAAAGCAACTTCTACAGCAGTAATCACAGTTAACAATAAAGTAACCATCCATATTTTTTTACGGATTACTTTACCATGTGCCTCGTCGTGGTGTGTATCTAAAGAATATTCAATAATATCGTCTCTTTTCATAATATCTCTTTTTGAAAATGATTAAACTAAATAGAAGAAGGTAAATACGAAAACCCAAACTAAATCGACAAAGTGCCAATATAAACCTGTTTTTTCAACCATTTCGTAGTGACCTCTTTTGTGGTAAGTACCCGCAATAACACCCAATAATATAATGATGTTGATGATTACTCCAGAGAATACGTGGAAACCGTGGAAACCAGTAATGAAGAAGAAAAATTGGCCATATTGTTGTGGACCGTATTCATTTTCTTCTAGGTTTGCTCCGTAAATTACACGATTTGCTTGCCCTGAATAAATTGCTTCGTAGTATGCTTTTTCAGCAGCTGCATGTTCGATAGACTGTCCAATTTGATGTTTAGAACCATTTTTCTTAATGATTAATTTCAAATGTTCATCTTTTGCTTTGTTAATTTTGGCAACTGAACCATCATGTAAGGTAATTTTACCATCAGTGATATGACCTGCTAAAGCTGCATGTTGGAATTCATGCATTAAATCTTCAGTAATTACCTCTCCTTTTTTGTGGTGTTTACCTGCAATTTCTACTGTGAAGTTTTTAATTTCACCAAAATGACCTTTTACAATAGCTTGTGATCCATCCGCTAACTCAACTTTCCCGAATTCAGAACCGTGAATAAAATGCGACCACTCCCATGCTTGAGATCCAACAAAGAAGAAACCACCAATAATGGTAGCAATCATCCATTTAATAACCCCTTTTTTATCCATACGATGTCCAGCCTCAACAGCCAAAACCATCGTTACCGATGATACAATCAAGATAAAGGTCATCAAAGCCACATAAATCAATGGATATCCATGTCCTAAGAAAGGTAAAGAATTAAAAGTTTCCTCTCCAATTGGCCATGCATCAACTGCATCATGTCGTGTGAAACCATAGGCTACTAATAACCCACCAAAGGTTAAAGCATCCGATACAAGGAAAAACCACATCATTAGTTTTCCATAACTTGTGCTAAATGGAGATATTTTTCCTCCCCATAGCGTAGCAGCGTCTATTTCTTTTGTAGCGTGTCCACTCATTGTAAAAAATTTATTTTTTGCAAGTTTAATGAATAAAAAGTAAAAATAATAATAAATATACCCATAATGCACCTAAAAAGTGCCAAAAAATTGATCCTACCTTTAAGCTTAAATATTCTGAACTATTATATCTACCTGTAAATGAAAAGGTTACAAGTTTTACGAGGTAAAATAAAGTAATCAGAACGTGCATTAAATGTACGAAAGAAATTAGGTACAAATAGGTGGTAGCAGTATCTGCAATATCCATCACTTTGATTTGAAGGTACTTATCTAATACTCTTCCTTGATACCAAAGACTTCTGTCTTTGTATTCTAAAGGTTTTCCTTTGTAATAAATGACAAAATCTTTACCGTAAACTCCTTTGACAAAAAAATCACCTCTTTTATCTCGGATATTATAAGCTAATTGGTTCAGTCTTAGTAGATCGACATAAGCCAATTCTGTAGAATCGGGTCTAAAGGCTTTTCCATCTTTCAGTTGAATCAATTGTTGTTGGTAAAACAATTCAATTTGATTATTCTTGGTAAATGAAAGCGGTTTATTGCGTTCAATTGTTTCAAATGGTTTGAAATACTTTTGAATTTCTTCCATTTCAGAATCACCGATTAGCTTACCGTCCAAATAATAGTTGTTGCCATCTACCTCTAAAAATTGACCTTTATATCTTAGTTCGTAATAATCGCCATATCTTCCTTCGGTGACAATGATGTGATTGTTAACGGCATAAGCGCCGCGGTCAATCATTTCACCATAGCCTTTAAATTGAAAGTAGATGAACAATATTCCGAATAGTAAAGTCAGTGAAATGAACACTTTTAAACCATTTAGTTGATTTTTTTTCACAAAAACTTTAGCCAATTCAAAGGTAATACTGCTGAAGAGTATAATCGCCGTTGAAATGTAGAACGATTTGGGGATGTCAAATTTTAACCAAAAGGAATCTCCCATCGATACAATATACGCAGATGTAAATCCAGCGAATAGCATCGCTACACTAAAAATACCTACATAAACCAGGTTTTTTTTCATTTTTTCTCTCACCTCAGGTGAAAGCTCTTTGTCAAAATCTTTTTGCATAACCTAAAATTTAATAAAAGAATGAAGGATGAATTTCAGTGATATCCAGTTTATCAAACACATATAAAAATTGTATGATGGGTAAATAGATGAATGAGGCAAACATCAATTTTTTAGCATCTTTAGTCTCGCAAGTTTGAAAGAGTTTGTAAGCGTAAAGAAAAAACCATGCGCTGATCAATGTGGCGATGATTAATGTCCAATAGTTTGTCCAACCCAATGCCCAAGGCAGCAAACTAAATGGAATTAAAGCCAGTGAATAAATCAAAATCTGGAAAGCAGAAGCCTTGTCTCGTCCGCCTTTGGATGGAAGAAGGGAAAAACCGCCAGCTTTGTAATCGTCAAATACTACCCAAGCAATTGCCCAAAAGTGAGGGAACTGCCAAACAAATTGTACGAAAAATAAAACGCCGGGCATTAAACCGAATTCACCGGTAAACGCTATGGCTCCCAGCATTGGAGGAATAGCCCCAGGAAATGCCCCGACAAAAACCGCCCAAGGAGTTATTCGTTTGAGTGGGGTGTAAATGAAAACGTATGAAATGAATGCAAAAATTCCGAGTACGGCTGATTTAAGATTTATTAAATACAACAGGTAAGTCCCTACAATCAAAAACAATCCTACAATGATTAAAGCTTCTTTTACGGATAGATGTCCTAAAGGCAATGGCCTTTTTTCCGTTCTTTTCATTAGTTTATCTAATTCCTTCTCCCAAATTTGATTCGATCCATTGGAAGCTGCGGTGACAAGCATTCCACCGAGCGATAGATAGATTAAATCAGTTAAATCTGAACCACCGGCAAATAAATAACCTGAAATGGCCGAAATGACCACTAAAAAAGATAGACGGAATTTAGTAAGCGCGAAGTATGCTTTTAATTTATGCATTTTTTAAAATTCTTTACAAAAATAATTAATTCTCAGCAACAATCCCTTTAATTCATAAGCATTTGTTGTCATTTTTTAATTTAGTTGATTATTTTTACCTAAAAGTTAATCAAGTATGTCTATTCAAAAATTATCGATCTTAATTCCTGCCTACAATGAGGGGCCAACTATCCATCATATTTTAAATAAAATAAAACAAGTGGAATTGGATCATCAAGTGCAAAAGGAAATCATCATCGTTAATGATTGTTCTAAAGACGATACTGTAACTAAAATTGAAGCCTACATGAAGGAAAATCCCGACATGCCCATTCAATTATTTTCACAGGAAAAAAATATGGGAAAAGGAGCAGCTATTAACCGTGCCATTCAAGAAGCAACAGGTGACTACCTCATTATTCAAGATGCAGATTTAGAATATGATCCTCAAGAATACAACTTATTAATGAAACCGGTATTTATGGATCAAGCAGATGTTGTTTACGGATCTCGTTTTGTCGGTCATCACCCACATCGGATTTTATTCTTTTGGCATTCTATTGGAAACAAATTTTTGACCAGTCTTTCCAACATGATGACCAATTTAAATTTAACCGATATGGAAACCTGTTATAAATTAATCAGAACCTCCATTGCCAAAGGAATTACCATTAAGGAAAACCGTTTTGGAATTGAACCTGAAATTACGGCTAAACTTGCACGCGTTCCAAAAATTCGAATTTATGAAGTGGGGATTTCTTATTATGGAAGAACTTATGAGGAGGGTAAGAAGATTGGTTGGAAAGATGGTTTCCGCGCCATTTATTGCATTTTGAAATACAAATTCAGTAAATAATCAATTGCCAATATATTTGCCTGCTATCCAAGCGGTTGTCCAAGCGGATTGGAAATTAAATCCTCCTGTCACTCCATCAATATCCATTACTTCCCCAGCGAAAGCAATATTGCGCTGGTCTTTCCACTGCATGGTTTTTACGTCTATTTGACCTAAGTCTACTCCTCCTGCGGTAACAAATTCCTCCTTGAAAGTAGTTTTACCTGAAACTAAGTAGCGATCATTGAGCAACCCATTAATTAATCGATTGAGCATTTTTCCTTGGACATCTCTCCAACGATGTTCTTTAGGAACTCCAAATTTTAACATAAGAAATTGCCAGAGTCGATTGGTCATTGGAAACGGATTGGCGTTCGCGACCATTTTGTTTCCTTGCTCTTTTTGAATGTGTAGGATCGTTTCTTTCAGTTGATCTTCTTTCTGATCATCCAGCCAATTGACCAGAAGAGCAAATTCATATTTTTGCGCTTCCAAATAGCGTGCAGCCCAAGCGGATAAAGTGATAATGGCTGGTCCGCTCATCCCCCAATGGGTAACTAATAATGGCCCTCTTCCTTGAAATTTTGTCCCTTCAATTTTAGCGCTTGTTTTTTCAACCACATTCCCCATCAATTCAGCAATCGGATTTTTGGGCATGTTAAAGGTAAATAAAGAGGGTACTGGGTCAATAATTTGGAGCCCTAAATCTTCCAACCATTTTAAATTTGATTTTTTGGGTTGTCCACCAATGGCGATGATCATTTTGTCATAGGTAATGACTTCATTCTTGAAGGTGCTGTTGATTTTTCCGGAGGGAAGTATAGAAATGTTCTCTAGCGCAGATCCGATTTCGATTTGAATGTTCCTTTTTTTTGCTTCTGCTAAAAAGCAATCTATGATTACTTGCGAGTCATTTGCTAATGGAAAAACACAACCATCCGCATAGGTTTTTAGTTTTACGCCTCTTTCTTCGAACCAATCAAAGGTATGTTGGGCATGAAATTGAGGAAATGCTTTTTTTAGAAAACCACCTCCTCTAGGGTAATATCCTGCCAATTCCTTGGGGTCGAAACATGCATGGGTAACATTGCACCTTCCACCACCAGATATTTTCACCTTAGAAAGGAGTTTTTGTGATTTTTCAAATAAGGTAACTTCCGCATGCGGATGATGAATTTTAGCTGAAATGGCTGAAAAGAATCCTGCAGCTCCACCGCCCAAAACAGCAATTTTCATATTAATCAATTTTTATAAGTCCACCCTTTTCCTTTTCTTTTTTCTTCTTTTTGCGTTTTTTTTGTTTCCCTTTTTTCTCTAAAGAAGGAATGGAATCGTCGGTATCATCATTGTCAGCATCTTCTCCGAAGGAATAGGTCATCGTTCCTTGTTCATCGTATTTGTACTCTTTCAGCAATACATCATTTTTATAAAAAACTTTATGTTTTAATTTTTCTGTAGTCCATCGTTCCTCAAACCATCCTTCTTTTTTGCCCTTCACATAGTTTTCCTTGTGTTGTATTTTCCCATCGTGATAATAGGTCACAAATTCTCCATTTTTTTGATCATTCAGCCAATTTTCGGTGGTTAACAATACACCATCATTGTAGTAATAGGAGAAACTGCCATTTTTCAATCCATTTTTATAGGTGATGTCTTGAATGATGTCTCCATTCAAATTAAATACTTGAAACGGGCCATCAAATTTACCATCCTTGTAATGGATGACTTTTTCAATTTTACCGGTGGAATAAAACGTTCTTTTTTGACCGTTTAAAATGTTATTTTTGTAGGTTTCAAATTTTGTCGTATCTCCCTTTTTATTGAAGAAAATGTGAACACCATCCTTCATTCCTTGTTTATAGGACATTTTCCAAGCCGTGTACCCCGTACTGTCGTAAAAATATTCCCAAACACCATCTTCAATCCCCATGATTTGGCTTCGAACTACTTGTTTGCAACCCGACGAATAATACGTTGTGTCAATACCATCTTCTTTTCCGTTTTTAAAGTGAACGGTTCTTTCTTTAAGACCATTCATGTGGCATGTTTCACAAGCACCGGTATAAGGGGTATTACCATTTCCAGCATAAAATAATTTGGATCCTTCCTCGTACACTAGTTTTTCATTACAGTCGACAATCCCGGCTGTTTTCCCACATTCCCAGGTTGCATAACGCTGTTTTTTAATCCGGTCACTTTTATCGTAACATTTTGGTTTGTCAGATTGATTTGGAACATTGATTTGACCAAATAGCGGACCAAAGCATCCTAAAAGAAAAATTAAAGCGAGTATTTTCATAGTTCATTCTTTTTTAAGGTCGAAAAAGCGGTAATCAATTTTTCACTCAAGGGAATTGATTTGTTTTCGGCTACATTGAAGGCAACCAAAACGGATTTTCCTTTGGTGACAATTTCTGAGTTGACCTGAATCAGGTATTCGAATGTAATGCTTTTTACGCCAAAAGTCAAGACATAAAGCGTAATTTTGGGTTGATCGTATAAAAAAATGGGTTTCAGGTAATCAATTTCATTTCTCACTAAAATAAATCCCTCTTGTCGATAATCCCAATTTTTACCGAGAAGATAGGAGAAGTAGTGCACACGAGTCATTTCAAAATAAGAAAGATACACTGCATTGTTCACATGACCTAAAAGATCTAAATCTGCAAATCGAACTTCGGCTTCGTAAGGAGGAATGATCATCGGTCTAATTTTTCGTAAGCACTGTTATTACTAATAAATTCTGGGACAATGTTTTTCATCGATTGTACCATTTTTAGATTATCTTGACTGTCGAACAATTGAATTAAATTGGAAATTTCTTCAAATTCCGCTTCGTTTACAGGTTTTAATTTTGCTTTTAAAATTTTTGGATGATGCGTTGGAATGGTATCCTCATCCTTGGCTAATAATTCCTCATATAATTTCTCTCCAGGACGTAATCCGGTGAATTTAATCTCAATATCCTTCCCAAGGGTTAAACCATGCAAACGAATCATCTTTTTGGCTAAATCAACAATTTTAACCGATTCTCCCATGTCAAAAACAAAAATTTCACCACCTTGTCCCATTGTTCCAGCCTCTAGCACTAATTGACAAGCTTCTGGAATAGTCATGAAAAATCGCGTAATGCGTTCATCTGTTACAGTAATAGGTCCACCTTTTGCTATTTGTTTTTGAAACAATGGTATCACACTTCCATTCGAGCCTAGTACATTTCCAAAGCGTGTAGTGATGAATTTGGTTGTTCCTAGACCATTGGAATATTGAGCGATCATT
>JALRIV010000097.1 GCA_023255275.1 Crocinitomicaceae bacterium
TGAATTTAATAAAAATCTTAAAGAATTAGAAAAAATTACACAATCAAACTTGTATTCAAGAGGAAATTCTATTTTAATTAAATCTACACCTGAGGGAGCGCGCGATTTTGTGGTGCCTTCAAGAATGAATCCAGGTCAATTTTACGCTTTACCGCAATCGCCACAAACCTTTAAACAATTATTGATGGTTTCTGGTTTTGATCGTTATTATCAAATCGTGAAATGTTTCCGCGATGAAGATTTAAGAGCAGACCGTCAACCGGAATTTACCCAAATCGATTGTGAAATGGCCTTTGTAGAACAAGAAGATATTTTACAAACGTTTGAAGGATTAATTAAACATTTATTCCGCACTATCAAAGGCATCGAATTTGATGGCGCTTTCCCTCGCATGTCGTATGCCGAAGCCATGGAAAAATACGGTTCAGATAAACCTGACATTCGATTTGGAATGGAGTTTGTCAACCTTAATGAGGCAACCAAAAACAAAGGATTTGCAATATTCGATGATGCAGAGGCAGTGCTGGCAATCAACGTTCCTGGTGCGGCTGAATTTACGAGAAAGCAAATTGATGAGTTAACTGAATGGGTGAAAAGACCACAAATTGGTGCAAAAGGCATGGTATATTGCCGTGTAAATGCAGATGGTTCATTAAAATCTTCAGTAGATAAATTTTATTCGGCGGATGATTTAGCAGTTTGGGCTAAAGCATGTGCGTCAAATCCAGGTGATTTGATCTTAGTATTAAGTGGTGACTTGGATAAAGTTCGCAAGCAAATGAATGAATTGCGTTTGCATTTAGGAACGCAGTTAGGTTTAAGAAAACCGGATGAATTTAAACCGCTTTGGGTATTGGATTTCCCTTTATTAGAATGGGATGAAGACAATAACCGTTACCATGCGATGCACCATCCATTTACCTCTCCAAAACCGGAAGATATGCATTTAATTGCTACCGATCCAGGAAAGGTGAGAGCGAATGCGTATGATTTAGCCATGAATGGGGTAGAATTAGGTGGTGGATCTATTCGTATTCACGACCGTACTTTACAAGCCCAAATGTTTGATTTATTAGGATTTACGCCTGAACAAGCACAAGCACAATTTGGTTTCTTAATGAATGCCTTTGAATTTGGAGCGCCTCCGCATGGTGGTTTGGCATTCGGTTTAGATCGTTTAGTGGCAACCATGAGCGGCACGGATTCCATTCGTGATTTCATCGCTTTCCCTAAAAACAATAGCGGAAGAGACACCATGATTGATGCGCCATCTCCATTGGAAGGTGCCCAATTAAAAGAATTAAACATCAATGTCACCAAATAACATGGAACAAATCACTGAAATAATTGGTTACATCGGTACGGCCTTTGTTATTTTTTCATTTGTCATGAAAGACATGATTAAATTAAGAATCATTAATATAATTGGTTGTTCCGTATTTATAATTTACAGTGTTTTGATGGAATCAATTCCCCTGATATTAACCAATTCAATGATCATTATGGTCCATGGTTTTTACTTGTGGAGGTATATTATTGAACAAAAATCTTTGAAAAATGAGCAATCGCAAGGGGAAACTACACATTTATAATTCGCTTTCAGGGAAAAAAGAACATTTTGAACCGATCCATCAAGATCATGTAGGAATGTACGTTTGTGGTCCAACCTTATACAGTGAGCCACATATGGGGAACATGCGTACGTTCATCAATTTTGACATGATTTACCGCTACCTTTTGTTTCTGGATTACCGTGTCAAATATGTGCGAAACATCACCGATGCAGGTCACATTACGAATAGTGCGGGTGAAGCAGTAGATAGCATTGGTAAAGCAGCAAGATTAGAACAAGTACAATCCTTAGAAATTGTCTACAAATACAACGTGAAATTTCAAGAATTACAGCGCATTTATAATTTATTACCGCCATCTATTGAACCTACAGCGACAGGTCATATCCAAGAACAAATCGAAATCATTGAAAAAATCTTGGACAATGGTTTGGCATATGTGGTAAATGGTTCCGTATATTTTGACGTAAAAGCCTATAGTGAAAAATTCAACTATGGTATTTTAAGTGGCAGAAAGGTGGATGAATTGGCAGAAGAAACTAGAACCTTGAATGCGCAAGATGAAAAACGTTTCTTTGCAGATTTTGCCTTATGGAAAAAAGCGAATCCAGAAGATATGCAAATTTGGCGTTCTCCTTGGGGCGATGGCAATCCTGGATGGCACATCGAGTGTACTGCGATGAGCACCAAATATTTAGGGACACAATTTGACATTCACGGTGGTGGTTTAGATTTGAAATTTCCACATCACGAAGATGAAATTGCACAGAATTGTGGTTCATTTGGATGTAATCCTGCGAAAATTTGGATGCATGCCAACATGCTCAATGTGAACGGACAAAAAATGAGTAAATCTTTGGGCAACTTCTTTTTACCAAAGGAAATTGTGGAAGGCACCACCCCATTGTTTAGCAAGGGATTTTCTCCCGATGTATTGCGTTTCTTTATGATGCAAGCGCATTATAGAAGTACCTTGGATTTTACGGAAGAAGCCTTAAATGCTGCGGAAAAAGGATATACTCGATTAAGCGATGCCATACAATTATTGGATAAATTACCAACAGGTGAAACAAGTTCGTTTGATGTCTCAGCATTGGTAGATAGTTTCTACACTGCCATGGACGATGATTTCAATACACCCATATTAATTGCGAATTTATTTGAAGCAGCGAAACGAGTGAATTTGATCAACGATAAAGTAGATACGATCTCCTTGAATGATTTAAAATTACTTTCAACGCATTTAATTGCCTTTGTAAAGGAAATCCTTGGTTTACAATTAAACGTTGCACAAAGCGATGCTAAATTAGCCCCTGTCATGGATTTGGTCTTAGACTTAAGAGCTCAAGCACGTGCAAACAAAGATTGGACAACTTCTGATAAAATTCGAGATGGTTTAGCCGCTGCTGGCATCATTGTAAAAGACGGCAAAGAAGGAACCAGTTGGAGTTAATTCAAAATATTAAGCATAAAAAAGGGAAGCAAACGCTTCCCTTTTTTGATATCCTATAATTTCTTAATGATTATGTCCATCGTGTTCTCCATGCGGATGATCATGTCCTTCGTGACTATCTTCCTTTCCGCCTTCTTGACGAGGAATTAAATCAACTACCTCTAAATCAAATACCAAATCTGAATAGGGAGGGATCGCTCCAGGGCGACCATTTTTACCATATGCTTGGTAGTATGGAATGAAAATTTTCGCTTTTCCTCCTTTTCCTAACATCGCTAAAGCTTCTTCAAATCCTGGAATCATTTTATTTTCAATGTATGAAAAGTTCATGGGTTGACCACGGTCATAAGAAGCGTCAAATTGTGCGCCATCTGCTCTAAAGGTCCCGCGGTAGTGTACGGACAATTGCGTTCCTTTTACCGGTTTTAAACGTGTTCCTTCATCATCAATGATATACACTAAACCACTGGTTGATTGTTTCGCATTTGGATATTTAGCCAGGACTTCCTGGTACATAAACGTTTTATACTGATCTTCAGTCATGGCTGCAATTTTTGCAAAATAGGCATCCTTTTCAGCATTTTTTGCTTTTTCTTTATCCATAGCCAATTTGAAAGCAGCATTAGCATCCCATTTTTTTGCTTCTTTACCCACTCGGATAATTTTTACTTCCTTCATGAGATCATCTTGAGCGATAGCGTTAACCACATCTTGACCTTGAATTACATGACCGAAAACAGTATGTTTCCCATCTAACCAAGGCGTTTCTTTATGGGTAATAAAGAATTGACTTCCGTTGGTAGCAGGTCCTGAGTTCGCCATAGATAAGATTCCAGGCCCCGTATGTTTTAAATCTGCTACGATCTCGTCGTAAAATTTATAACCTGGTCCACCAGCTCCAGTTCCTTCCGGGTCTCCTCCTTGAATCATAAAATCTTTGATCACGCGATGGAATTTTAATCCATTGTAAAAGGGTTTTGTGATTTTAATGGAATCGTTGAATACAAAATTACCTTCGGTTAATCCCACAAAGTTGGCTACGGTCATGGGCGTTTTTTGATATTCTAAAACACATAGAATTTTACCTTTGGAGGTGTTAAACTCAGCATAGATTCCAGGCTCTAATTTAGGCGCTTTATCTTTTGCTGAAAACTGAAAACTGAGTAAGGTCATGCATAATGCACCAAGCGTACGTAATTGGATTTTTTTCATCTTCTTTTTTTTGGTTATTAAATTAGTTTCTCCGGTCGATACCCCAAAGCATTTTATTTCGGATGGTATCTAAGAAGTTATTGTCATCAAAACGAACCACATTGATCATGAAGTCCGCTTTTTTGATGATGATTTTTTCATCTTGACGAATGCTTTTGGAGCATCCATCTAAGCTCAGTAAATATTTTCGATCTCTTCCCTCAACACTTAAACTGATGGGTAAATGATCTGGAACTACAACAGGTCGAACATTTAAGTTGTGGGGTGCAATGGGTGTTAAAATATGGATTTGACAACCCGGAGTTACAATCGGTCCATTGCAACTTAAACTATAAGCGGTAGATCCTGTCGGAGTAGCAATGATCAATCCATCTGCCCAATAGGAATTTAGATACATGTTGTCAATACTCGCATGCACCGTTATCATCGATGAGGTATCTTTTTTATGTAAGGTCAATTCATTCAAGGCAAAGTTTTCATCTCCAAAAATGGATTCTTCCGTTTCAACAGAAAGCAACGATCTTTGTTGATGGCTGTATTTTTTATCATGCACCATCTGAAGGGTGTTGAGGATATCATCTTTGGAATTATTAGCTAAAAACCCTAATCTTCCCGTATTGATTCCCATGATAGGTACTCCAGAATCGCGGACATATTTTACGGCTTGAATAAAAGTTCCATCGCCTCCAAATGAGACCATTAAATCGATGCCAGATTTAAAGTCGTGGTAGTTTTGAAACAAGTCGTAGTTGGCACTCATTTGCATTTTTGAACTTAACTGATGATGCGCTTCCTGTTCGAAAATCAATTTCCACCCCAATTCCTCCGCCATTTTAATAAAGGTTTGGTAAATGGGTAAGTGAACTTTTGTTATTTTTCTACCAAAGACTGCTACTTTCATTTAGATGTTTAAATAGTGCATTAAAGAATCAAAATTGTTTTGAATGTCATCGTCGAAACTGCTTTTTTGGAACGAAGCCTTAACGGTGTAATCATAACGTTCAAACGTGCGAAGTATACGATCCAATTCGATTTGATTGATTTTAAGGGTAACCTCTAACTTCGTGCTATCTGGCGAAGACATGATGTAGGAACTTAAGATTTTCGCATTGTTTCCTTCCACAATTTGTGCAATTTGCGCCAACGAATAATCGATTTGGTTAACCTCGAGAACAATAATACCTCCAGTTTCTTTGATGCTAGAAGTGTTCGATATTAATTTCAATAAATGAAAAACATTTGTACAGCCTAAATACTTTTCGTTGCGGTCTAAAATCGGCATTACTGAAACCTTATGTTCAGCAATTTTTGCTAATACTTCATAAATATGCGTATCTGAAAAAACATAAGGACGAGGCAAGTGATCAAATAATTTATCCAAACTTTCTTCTAAATGAAGTCGATCCAAAATGTCAGTTTCTGAAATTACACCGACAAAATTTCCGTTTTTCATCACGGGAAGATGGGATACTTTAAATTCATCCATCCAATGCAAGGCTTTTTCGCCTGTATCGGAGTGCATTAATGGGGGAATTTCCTCGGTTATTAATTCTATTGCTCTCATATTTATCCCAAAGTAAGTAAATCCTTTTTAAGTTTGTTACTATTTTAGTACAAAAATTTGACCAAAATGACGAAGTTAAGTGTAAACATCAATAAAATAGCTACGATTCGAAACGCGCGCGGAGGAAATACGCCGAATGTGGTGCAAGTAGCTATCGATTGCGAACGCTTTGGTGCGCAAGGGATTACGGTACATCCAAGACCTGATGAACGACATATTACCACAAAAGATGTTTACGATTTGCAACAGGTGGTCAAAACAGAATTTAACATCGAAGGATATCCGGATGGGCGTTTCATGCAAATGATCAAAGAAATTAAACCTGCACAAGCGACTTTAGTACCTGATCCGCCAGGGGTTTTAACTTCCAATGCCGGTTGGGATACGGAAAAACATTTTGACTTTTTGAAAGAAATTTGCGCAGAACTAAAAAGTTATGGAGTACGTACCTCTATTTTTATCGAAACCGATTTCCACCTTTTAGATAACGCAAAAGCTTTAGGGGTAGATCGCGTAGAATTTTATACGGGACCTTATGCAGAGCAATTTGCAGAAAATAAAGAAAAAGCCGTTTTACCTTATGTTCAAGCAGTAAAACATGCCCATCAATTGGGTTTGGGTATCAATGCAGGTCATGATTTGAGCCTTGAAAATTTACGCTATTTTAAACAACAAGTAGGAGTTTTAGACGAAGTATCTATTGGGCATGCCTTGATTTCAGATGCCTTGTATTTCGGATTGGAAAATACCATCCAACAGTATTTATTTCAATTGAGGGATTAAAAGTTATACATATAATTCATAAAAAAGGCTTCCTAAATGGAAGCCTTTCTAATTCTTACCCTAAAAAAGGATATCTGTAATCTGTTGGTGGAACGAATGTTTCTTTAATTGTCCTAGCAGAAACCCAACGCAACAAGTTCATCATTGCTCCTGCTTTATCGTTGGTTCCGGAACCACGCGCACCCCCGAAAGGTTGTTGTCCTACCACAGCTCCTGTTGGTTTGTCGTTGATGTAGAAATTACCTGCTGCATTTTCTAACATTTTGGTCGCTGTTACAATTGCATAACGGTCGTTAGATAGGATTGAACCGGTTAAGGCATATTCTGAAGTCTCGTCTAGTAACGCTAAAGTAGCCTCAAACTCATTTTCAGGATACACGTAAATGGTCAATACTGGTCCGAAAATTTCTTCGACCATGGTTCTGAATTTTGGATTGCTGGTTACTACCGTGGTTGGTTCAATGAAGTATCCTTTCGATTTATCGTAATTTCCTCCTGTGATGATTTCTGCATCGTTTTGGGATTTTACGTAATCGATGTATCCCGCAATTTTATCAAATGCGCGTTCGTCAATAACGGCATTCACAAAGTTGGAAGTGTCTTCTGGCGATCCCATCTTAAACGAATTCACTTGCGATAAATAGATCGCTTTTACTTCTTCCCATAAATTAGA
>JALRIV010000098.1 GCA_023255275.1 Crocinitomicaceae bacterium
ATCCAGAATAAAGTTTTTCCCCATCAAAACCCAGTGTATAAACACCTGCTGAGTGACCAGAAATCTCTTTTTTCTTAATAAACATTTAAGCTAATTCCTCCTGTAAATCAGTTTCTTCGTTGGGATCATTAACTTGTTTCAAACGATCCGCATAGTCACTAGGTAGAAAATCAAAGAAGGTATCTCCTCTCAATCCTAATCTTAAACATTCTAAAGGAATCATTTCATTTGGACCGATATTACCCAGGTTTACATTTGCTCCAAATAACTTAATAAACCACACTTGTTGATTTTTAATGGGTGCTTCCCATAAAATATCTTCCGGTTTCACTTTAGCAATGATGCGGTTGATCAACATGGTATGCGCTGTTCCGTTTGGTCTGAAAACACCTACATTCCCTGCCTCTCTTCCTTCAGCAATCACTTTCCAGCTTCCTGCTTCCAATTCGGTCTTCATCATTTTGATCCAACGAGAAGGAGAAATTAGAATTCCAGAATCTTTAGATCCAACCTCAGAAAGAACAGTACGGTCTTTAGCCATTCGATGAATTAGTTCGCACTTATCATCGTGATTAATCATGATCGAGCCGTCTGAAATTTCAGCCAAATCTAAATCGTATTTATCCAATAATTTTAAATAATCATTAAACTGATTTCTTGCATAAAAAGCTTCGAATAAAGTACCGCCAAAATAAGGGCGGATCCCTGCATTTTTATACATGTTAATCTTTTCTTCCAATTGATTGGTCACAAAAGCAGTTCCAAAACCAAATTTAACGACATCAGTTAAGTGGCCTGAAGCTTGAATGAAATTCTCCACCTCATTTAAACTTAGCCCTTTATCCATCATCATGGTTATCCCTTTATTTCTCGGTTTTGATTCGCGTTCTGGAATGTGACTTAATGTAAAATTCATCTAATTGTTATTTAATAATAGTATTATTTCTTTGGCTTCAACTAATTCTGGATATAAATCCAAAATTGATTTTGCTTTTTCATAATCTTCAAGCACACATTGGGCAAAAAGTACACAAGCTTCTTCTTTTCTGCCTAAAGTGAAGAGCAAATTTACTTCTAAAATTGGTGCAATTTTATTTTTTGCAATATTTTCTTTAAAATCTCTCAAGTAATTGAGGGCATCTATTTTGGAAAATGAAGCCAACAAATCAACATAATTGGTCAAACACTCCTCTTCCATCGGGTCAAGTGCTAGGGAATACACATAATTTTCGGAAGCATTTTCCCAATCTTCTAATTTTTCGTATGCACCTGCTAACACATGGTAAACGGATGGGTTTTCCGGATCTAATTCAACCGCTTTCAAAATAAAGGTTAATCCTTCTTTCGTTTTCTCTTCTAAATCCAAAACGATTCCCATACCTAACCAAGAATCAGCATACATAGGAGCTAACTCCATACTGCGTTTATAAAAATGCTTCGCGAGATCGTATTCACCCAGTTGTTCATGGCATTCGCCGATGTAACAAAAAGCGATCGGATCATCACCATCCACTTCTATGGATTTGTGAAAGTGCTGAATTGCTAGTTTGTATTTTTCGGTAGTAAGATATACATTTCCCAAATTGAAATAGGCAGGAGCAAAATCCTCATTGATTAAGAGGCAGTAATCATAAGCCCAAATGGCTTTATCGTACTTCTCTAATTTTAAATAGGTATTTCCCAGATTGTACCAAGATGTGAACGAATACGGATTTTCATCTATAAAGGTATGGTACGCCTTAATAGCATCTTCAAATTGATTCAATTGATCGTAACAAAAGGCTATTTCATAAATTGCACCTTCATTTTTTGGATTGTATTGAATGGCTTCTTTCAGAATTTTAACGGCATTCTTGTAGTCATTATCATTCTGATATTCCATCGCTAAATCCAAATAGATTTCATCGCGATCTTCTGGCTCTGAAATAGACAAAGCTTCTTTAAACAATCGTATAGCGAACTTATGATCGTGAAGTTGACTAAAAATGGATGCTTTGGTTAATAGAAATTCGCAAGTAGGAGTCTCCCATTTTTCAATCTTTGCCAACAAAGACAATCCTTCCTTAAGATTACCTAAGGCAGAAATTGCTTGTGCTTTTCGCAAATGAAAAAGTGCATTGTAAGGAAATTGATGAATCGCAAAATCTGCTGCTGCTGCAGCCTTTGTATACTGACTATTAATTAAATAATGATCTATAATCGCTTCGCATTGGTCGCTATCCAAGTACCCTAAAGCATGACCATTAAGATGTGCCTCAAAACGACTAATATCTTCGTTTAAATTGCCATCGTAAAAATCCTCATCATCCTCCTCAAACATATCGTTTACTTTATTAATTGTAAGATACAAAAAATTAAGGACCTGTTATAGTCCTTAATTTAATTTTATTAACATGAAATAAACAGTTTATAATAACTGATTACTTTCCTGCTCGCTTACGTTCTGATTCTTTCAGTAAAATTTTACGAATTCTTAAATTCTCAGGAGTAACCTCTACGTATTCATCACTTTGGATGTACTCTAAACATTCTTCCAAACTAAAGATTTTTGCAGGTGCTAAACGCACCTTCTCGTCAGCTCCTGAAGAACGCATATTCGACATTTTCTTAGTTTTCGTTACGTTAACACACAAGTCACCTGCACGTGAATTTTCACCAATTACTTGTCCCTCATAGATGTTCTCATTCGGGTTGATGAAAAACTTACCGCGATCTTGCAAGTTATTTAAAGAGAATGGAATCGAAACCCCTTGCTCTAAAGAAATCATTGAACCATTTTGACGTCCAGGAATATCTCCTTTGTAAGGTTGATACTCTAAGAAACGGTGGGTCATGATCGCTTCACCTGCTGTTTGTGTTAACAAATAATTTCTCAAACCGATGATTCCTCGGGAAGGGATTTGGAATTGAATCACCATACGCGTTCCTTTTGGAGTCATATTGGTCATTTCACCTTTACGCTTTGTAACGGCCTCCACAGCTGTTCCTGAGAACTCTTCAGGTAAATCAATAGTCAATTCTTCAATTGGCTCGCATTTTTTACCATCTATTTCTCGAATAATTACCTGTGGCTGACCCACTTGTAGTTCATAACCTTCACGACGCATCGTTTCAATTAATACCGACAAATGCAATACCCCTCTTCCAGCAACAATCCACTTATCCGCTTTATCGGTCTCCGTGACACGCATCGCCAAATTCTTTTCCAACTCTTTTGTCAGACGCTCTTGAATATGACGTGAAGTTACTTTTTTACCTTCTTTACCAAAGAATGGAGAGTCGTTGATCGAGAACAACATGTTCATGGTAGGCTCATCCAATTGGATCGTATCTAACGGTTGTGGATTTTCGAAATCACAAACGCAATCTCCAATTTCAAATCCTTCAATACCCGTAATCGCACAAATATCCCCCGCCTGAACTGATTCTACTTTCTCTCGGGCCAATCCAGAAAATACAAATACTTCTTTAACACGATGTTTTTCTTGCGAACCATCGCGTTTTTGTAAAATAATTTGTTGATTTTCTCTAATCTCACCACGACGTAAGCATCCGATCGCAATACGACCTACATACGTTGAAAAATCTAATGAAGTAATCAACATTTGGGTGTTTCCTTCTTCAATTTTTTTCGGTGGAAAATAATTTAAAATTTCATCTAATAAAGGTGCGATAGTGTCCGTTGGTTTTTTCCAATCGGTTGACATCCAACCATTTTTAGCTGAACCATAAATGGTCGTAAACTCTAATTGCTGCTCATTCGCATCTAATTCAAACATTAAATCAAATACTTTTTCATGAACCTCATCTGGAGTACAATTTTCTTTATCGACCTTGTTAATAACCAATAACGGTTTAAGTCCAAGTGACAATGCTTTACCCAAAACAAATCGAGTTTGAGGCATAGGTCCCTCAAAAGCATCTACTAACAAACAAACCCCATCAGCCATGTTTAATACACGTTCTACCTCACCCCCAAAATCGGCGTGACCTGGAGTGTCAATGATATTAATCTTTGTTCCTTTATAGTAAACAGAAACGTTTTTAGATACAATGGTGATTCCTCGCTCGCGCTCCAAATCATTATTATCCATAATCAATTCACCCGTAGGACGATCTCTTTCATTTAAAACGGCACCTGCTTCAATCATTTTATCTACCAAGGTGGTTTTACCGTGGTCAACGTGCGCTATAATAGCAATGTTTCTAATTTCCATGTTTTATTTAGAAAATATAAATTCTTAATTATTTTTTTCCGAATGGATTTCCAAAAGGATTTCCTGTTGATGTTCTTCTTGGTCGATCATCTTTTGAACCTCCTTCTCTTTTGAAACCACCCTCAGTTCTCGGTCCGCGATCATCGCGTCTTGGACGATCATCTCTAGACCCGCTATCTCTTCGGAAACCACCCTCAGGTCTTGAACCACGGTCATCTCTTCTTGGACTACGATCATCTCTTCTCGGTCCGCGGTCATCTCTTCGTCCACGATCGCCTCCACCTTGGAATTTACCTCCAAAAGAACGACCATCTCGACGAGGAGCGCCTCCGCTTCTTCCACCACCTCCGCTTGATTTCGCTTTCGTGATTTCGATACTTACTTGATGACCTTCGTATTCAGCACCATTTACTGTTTTAAGGATGTTATCTGCATACTCATTGTCCGCATCAAAGAACGAATAAGAAGTCATGATATCAATACGACCAATATTCGAAGAATTTAAGTTCGAAGCATCGCAAATCAAACGCAATAAACCACCTGGGTTTAGTCCATCTCGCTTACCGATACTCACGAAGAAACGTGTTTTACCAGATTCTTGTTCGTTATCTCTACGGTCTCTTCTACCCGGACGATCATCACGATCATCTCCTCTAGAAGCCGAGGCATTTAAATCACCTGCACGTTCGTAATATTCAATAAAACGATTGAATTCAGTAGAAACAAAATGTTTAATCACTTCTTCTTTAGATAACGATTCAAACTCAGCCATAATGGTTGGCATGAATTTTTCGATCTCTTTTTCACGTACATCTGCTTTAGTTACCTTGTTGATCAATTTCATCAATTGAATCTCACAAATTTCTTCAGCATTCGGCACGCTTCCTAAGGTAAATGTTGTACGCATTTGGCGTTCAATCGCTTTAATTTTTCCGTTTTCACGGGTATTGATAAGCACTAACGATTCACCTTTTCTTCCAGCTCTTGCTGTACGACCACTACGATGGGTGTAATTTTCAATATCATCAGGAAGGTTGTAATTGATAACGTGTGTAATGTTGTCAATATCTAAACCACGAGCAGCTACATCTGTTGCTACTAAGATTTGAATATCTTTGTTACGGAAACGATCCATTACCCTGTCGCGTTGTGCTTGAGATAAATCACCATGCAAAGGTTCTGCACTGTATCCCTCTTTAGCTAATTTCTCCGCAACAGATCCTGTTTCTTGTCTTGTTCTACAGAAAATTAATCCATAAATGTCTGGATTAAAATCGATCAGTCTTTTGACAGCTGCGTAACGATCTTTTTCCTTCACCACATAATAAATGTGATCAATATTTTCGTTACTTTGATTTTTATGCCCGATAGACACCTCTAAAGGGTCTGTCATGTAAGTTTTTGCAATTCTTGCCACCTCTGCAGGCATGGTAGCTGAAAACAACCATACATTTTTATCTTCAGGTGTGGTTTCAAGGATGGCATCAATATCCTCCTTGAAGCCCATATTTAGCATCTCATCCGCTTCATCAAGTACCACGTACTCAATTTCAGACAATACCAAAGCTTTTCTTTTGATTAAATCCATTAAACGACCTGGTGTGGCAACAATGATGGATGCCCCCCTTTTGATATCGGTCATTTGTTTTCGAATATCTGTCCCACCATACACCGCAACAACGGATACCTTCAGGTACTTAGCATAGTTTTCAAGATCTTTTGCAATTTGCAAGCAGAGTTCACGTGTTGGACAAATCACTAATCCTTGTGGGATTTTCGCATGATTTTCGACGTTGTTTAATAATGGAAGACCAAACGCTGCGGTCTTACCTGTTCCTGTTTGAGCTAAACCAACAAAATCGCTATGTGCCCCCAATAAATGTGGGATAGCTTTTTCTTGGATCGGAGTAGGTGCTTCAAACCCCATGTCTTTTAACGACTTCAGCACCTCACTCTTTAGCCCGAGTTCCTCAAATGTCATTCTATGTTTTTAAAATTGGGTGCAAAGATACGCATAAATTAAAGAAGAACACAATTTATTTTCATTGTGCTTTTATTATCTTTTTAATTTTCAGTAGTTTCACTAGGTTTAACCTGTGTTTCAATATAATCTTCAGGTTGATTTACAGTAAGATTTTCAGGAATCACTTCCTGAATAACGGCTTGTTTTTTAATCGGTTCATATTGAACTGCGTCTTCCAAATCACTTACATATTGATCTAAAGGTGCTTTTAGATCTTCTACTGTATCATCTAACAAGCTGCGTAAATTCAATTCATTTTTCATGTCAGCTCCAGACTTTTTGATTTCATTCTGTAAATCATTGGAAGCTTCTTTTATTTGACGAATCGTTGAACCCATGGAACGTGCAATCCCAGGAATGCTTTTTGAACCAAAAAACATTAAGATAAAAGCAAGGATAACCAATACTTCAGAACCAGCAATATCGTTTAAGAATAAAAGCATGCATGAAATTTAAAGTACAAAGTTAACGATAAAAAATCAGGCAATTCCATTAAATCAACAATTATTTAGCAAGAAAAAAACCAACTTTATCTAGCAATATTTTAGCTTGTATAGGCTTTGTAATGAAATCTGAACAGCCAGCATCTAACGCTTTTTCCTTATCACCCCTCATTGCATTCGCAGTTTGAGCTATAATTGGAATCCTCGGATTAAACGCTCTGATTTCTCTCGTTGCATCATGACCATTTAATAAAGGCAAATTCACATCCATTAAAATTAAATCAAGATCTGCATGTTCTTTTGCAAAACGGACTCCTTCTTGACCATTTTCTGCATGAAAAATTTGATAATTAGTTGGCTTAAATATTTCTTTCAACAATAAAAAACTAACCGGATCAT
>JALRIV010000099.1 GCA_023255275.1 Crocinitomicaceae bacterium
ATTCAATTTTTCTAATGCTACGGTCAATTCGATGAATTGATCTACATCTAATACCTCTGGTCGGAGGGTTAGGAATGGATGATCAAATTCTTTACCTGCGATTAGGGGTTTGATTGAATTTCGGATGGTTTTTCGTCGTTGATTAAAGCTCATCTTTACCACTTGAATGAAGCGTTTTTCATCGCAAGGGAGCGTTTGTCGATGGTTTCTGGTCAGACGAATCACACCCGATTTCACTTTTGGAGGTGGATTAAACACATGTTCATCTACCGTAAAACAATAATCGATCGTATAAAATGTTTGCAGTAAAACACTGATGATTCCGTATTGCTTTGTGCCGGGTTTTTCCGCAATTCTCTCTGCCACTTCTTTTTGAAACATTCCCATTATTTCCGGGATTTGATTTCGGTATTCTAAGCATTTGAATAAAATCTGAGAAGAGATATTGTACGGAAAATTTCCCACTACAGCGAAAGGTTCATCACCCATCAATTGTTCCAATTTCAACTTTAAAAAATCGCCGCTGTGTATTCTTCCCTTTAGGGTAGGAAAATTCAATTCGAGGTAGGCAATTGATTCCGTATCAATGTCTAATACATGCACTTCTGATTCCGGATCTTGTAATAAATATTCGGTTAAGGCTCCCATACCAGGGCCAATTTCCAAGACCTTCTTCACGCCTTGATGGTGTTGAAATTGGACTGCTATTTTTTGACAAATGTTCCGATCGGTTAAAAAATGTTGACCGAGATGTTTTTTGGGTTTAACACGCATTATTTAAATTCTTCGATGATGGATAAAATGGATCTAAAAGCACCGAATTTGCCCACAAAACGGGAAGAGTGGTCCTCTTGTAAGCCTTTCGCGTGCTCCTTTTGATAAATATCGAGTTGTTCAATATTTTTAGCAACATACGAAATGGCATAGGTTTCTTCGCTTTCATCCTCAGCGTGTAACTTTGAGAATCTACTTTCAATAAAACATCCGGTAGCCATGACATCCGGAATATGTGTACTTCTCATATAAGTAATCCACTCTTCTTTGATGGAAGGGTCAATACTTACCGTAACATTGTATAAAATCATAGGGCAAAAATACGGATTAATATTCTATTGCTCAAATTTCGCTACGGCATTGACATCGATCAAATCCAAGCGTTCACCCTTTTTGCCAGCTATTAAAAATTTGGAGGTGGAAGATTTTTCCATCAAATAGCGTTCTTGAAAAGTTTTCTCAAAATTCGCATCAATTTTACGAAAATGAACGTTGAGTTTTTTGGAAGGTTGGTCCCCTTGTTGAATTGGCTTTCTAGTTTCTAATTGCAAGCCTGCGAGTATTAGAAAATGATCCTGTTGATGTAAGTTAAACCGAAGTTCTTTTTTGGAAGGTAAGGCAGCTACGTAACCTGATCCTTTTTCTTCATACACCAAAACTAACACATCGTAATCTGAATCATTTTTCCAAATGGTTAATTTCCCTTTGGTTTTCTGCTCCAACGGGATTAAGTCTTGATAAGTAAATCGACTAACAGCTTGACCCATAGAAGCGCTTTGGTAAAGGTTTTTTTCGTGCAAAATCCAGTCCTTTTTAAGATCGTCAATCAGTTGTTGAATGGCTTTGTTTTTAATGCTAGCCTGAAAATAAAGCGATTCTGAAACGCCATAAAAAGGCAGGTTGGGATCCAAATGTTCAATGTCTTCATTTCCATTTTTTGAAAGGTGCTGGATGATCGAATCCAAATGCTTTCGTTCTTCTACGGTAAATTGCGAAAATGAAGAAGTTTGTATGTTTTCCGGTTCTATCTTGTTTTTTAGTTGAACGAATATAAAAGTCAATCCAAAAATGAAAAAACCAATGACCAAGGCCAATCCCATTTTTTTCCAAGGAAGTTTTTGTTTACGCTGTAATTTTTTAATGTGCGTATCATTTGTCCTTAGTTGGATGAGGAGTTCATCCACTCTTTTTTGATGTGCGGCTTGAAGTTCAATGTGTTGAAGTTCCTTGATCCACCAGAGCGCAAATTTTCGATCTGACAGCGGGTGCTCGATCATCGTTTGTAAGAAATTCACCAACTCCAATTTTAAAAAGTAAATCTGATTTGAAAATAAGTTGAGCAGTTGAATGCGTTCCTTAGTTAAAATACGTTGACACCATTGATGAAAATCCTTTTCTGCTTTCCATTGCTCCATTTCCGTCTTCCATGTCGAAATTGGAAATAGTTGGTGAAAGGCAAACATTTCAAGTTGTTTTCGCTCCTCTTTACTGGTAAATCGAATGAACGAAGCCCAGATCATTAAATTCATTCCTTCAGCGCATTGGGATTTTAGAATGGGATATAAAAAAGGACTCAAGTAATCAACAAATTCCTCAAAAAAAGCATGTTGTTCTATGTTTGCAGATAATTGAGGAGCTGTTTCAATTCGTCCAAAGTGTAATGTGTTTTTTAAGGAAGCAGATGCTTCAATCCAAGATTGAAACAAAAAAGTTTTTGGATCGAGGTTATGGATAAATTCAAGCACCTCTTGCTCTGAATAGGGATGGTTTTCGCGATGGTTTTCTTTTACCTTCACGATCCATTCCGACCGGTGGTCAAGCGAGGAAAGTAGGTCTTCAAAACGATAGATCTTAGCAAGTTCGAAAAGTGAAAGAAAACTAGAATTCATGATTAATTGGTTTATAACTGAAAATTAGTTAATTTAGTTTACCAAACAAAACACCATGAAAAAACTATTACTGCTTTGTACCCTTTTGCCGACTTTTATTTTTGCTCAAACTTGGAGTGATGATGTGGCAAGCATTGTGTATAATAAATGTACCAAATGTCATAATGCTGGAGGAATTGCACCTTTTCCATTAAGTTCGTATAACGAGGTTAGTCCCATGGCTTCTGCCATTTACGATGCCATTTCACAAGATCGCATGCCACCATGGCCGCCTAGCAATACCTACAATCAATACGTACATGACCGATCGCTTTCTGCAACTGAAAAAACTACACTTCAGAATTGGTTATTGAATGGCACTCCAGAAGGAAATAGCGCCAACACGCCACCACCCCCTGTCTTTTCGAGTGGATCGATTTTAGGTGCGGGAGATTTAACCGTAAAAATCCCGAATTATTTAAGCAAAGCTACGGCTCAAAATGACGATTATGTTTGTTTTGCCATTCCTTCAGGCTTGGCACAAAACCGCATCATTAAGTCGATTGAAATTATTCCTGGAAATCGTCAAATTGTGCATCATGCTTTGATTTATGCTGATCCTACAGGAACTTCTGTCACCGATACCGTAGGCAGTAATTGCGCAGGACCAAGTAGCTCATCTGCCACTTTATTAATGGGATATACTCCAGGAGCAAGCCCAATGACCCTGCCTTCGGGTAGCAGTTTAAAGCTTGGGATGACTTTGCAGGCGAATAGTCAAATTCTCTTTGCGATGCATTATCCTGCGGGCAGTTTTGGTCAATTGGATAGTACAAAGGTTATTTTTCATTTTTACCCTTCTGGTGAGTCAGGGGTAAGACAAGTAACGGCAGCACCTATATTACAGAATTGGAGTTTTAATTTACCGGCAAATCAAATCACCAATGTCAATGCGCAATACCCAAATACAGGGGGATTACCCACTAACATTTCTTTATTAAGTGTTTTTCCACACATGCATTTATTGGGTGAATCCATGAGGGTATATGGAATACCGCCGGTTGGTGATACCTTAAAATTAATCCATATTCCCCATTGGGATTTTCATTGGCAGGATTTTTACTTTTTTAAACACATTCAAAAATTACCAACAGGTACAGTTTTGAAAGCAAATGGGGTATTTAATAACACCACAGGTAATACGCATAATCCGAATAATCCTCCACTTAATGTTTCTGCTGGATTAAATACCACAGATGAGATGTTCTTGACGTATATGCATTATATGAATTATCAAACGGGTGATGAAAATTTTGATATGGAGGCTTTAATGAACGAAAGTTTGATGCAAATTTCCGAAGAGGAGAACGAGTACGCTGAAATCAAAGTTTTCCCGAATCCTTTTGAGTCATCTACCCAAATTCAATTGCCCGATTTTGCAGTGAACGGTTCGGTGAATGCATGCATTTACGATGTCCAAGGAAATCGAATAAAACAACTTGTTCAGACTAATCATTTAGATCAACCTCAAATCAATTGGAATGGTACAAATGATCAAAACGAATCGGTTTGCAAAGGGATTTATTTTGTTTCGGTTAACATCAATGGGGTATTTTACACGAAAAGAGTATTTAAATATTAACATGAAAAGCACCTTAGTATTATTACTGGCGACTTTACTATTTACCGCTTGTAAAAAAGATCAACCAGATACTCCCACCAATGCGAATTCAAATGGCATTGAAAACACCTTCGGATTTGGGATATTGTCTAAATTAAAGGGAATTTGGAGTGGACCTGTTAGCTCAACTACCGCACTTGGGTCTTATCCAAGATGGATTGTTGATTTCAGACCGATTTCTAGCCATCAAATATCTGCTAAAAATGAATTGGATTCCTTGAATGATATTTTCATGTCCTTTTTTATTGTGAAACACCAAGATCGCTTCAAAGTAGCATTCCGAAATGGTGGTGGCTTTAATGGTATGCAACGTGTTTCTTATTTGTTGGCCGATTCCGTTTCTGAACAAGTTAATTCTTCTTATTACCGTTTTTCTGAAGTGATTCAAGGGAAGAGCAGGGCGTATTCGGAGTTGCTTTTTCGCGCGGATAGTATTTATTTGACTTCCTATACAAATGGGAATCTACACATGTCCTGGTCTGCTAAATTAGTGAATGCCAATGCAGCTATTTCATCGGTCAATCTTTTCAACTTCCCTCAGAAAATGATGACCAAAGATTTATCAAATACCTTCGATGGTTTAACGGAATCCATTTATTTTTCGCCCAATACAACGCCTCCTTCCGGCGACCCTTATCCTGTAAGCGATCAACCGTATTTAGGAACAACGCAAGCCCATGTAACTTTTTCATCCAGTTATACGCCCATCGTTTCCAATAAAGTAATGTTGCTATTCACCACAGAACCCTTGTTTAATGGTATGGCTTTCAATTCGATAGCCTTAAATTCCATTTCTCGTTACGTTTTCGTGTCGCCATTTTCTGGGTTTACTTTTACTGATATGCATCCAGGAAGCTATTACTACTATGCTTTATATGATCAAAATGGAAATCAAACGTTTGACTCAGGCGATTGGATCAGTTCAGCAAACACCCAAGTTAATTTAGGAAATCTTGGAAATATAGTCGCTACCACACAAATTAATTTCACGATTCCTTAATTCGTTTGTTACTTTTTTTGCTTTCTGGTATTACAAAGATATGGAAGCAAGAATAATGATTTTGGCAATGGTTCTTTTGGTGAAAGGAACCGCCTCAGCACAAGCAACGATTAGAGATCGTTTTCGATTCAAGGACACATTAGTTGTTGAAAAGTTTACCCCTAAAGATGACCAATTTGATATGGCAAAAATCAAAATGGCACCTGGCGATTATCAGATTTTAAATTTGAAAGCCTTGGATGAGGTGAAAAAGGGAAGTATTACTGCTGTTGATTTGGTGTATTCAGATTATCCCGTTGGGGAAGATTTTACAGAATTAAATCGGAAGCGGATGTTGGAATTGTACATCCATTTGCCCCAAGCATTTAATGCAAGTCATATCCAATGGCAAATTGTAAAACAAACAGGGGTTGCTCAAACTGGGGGTATTCAAAACTATTTTCACGGATTTGTCATACATTACCGTCCTTTACCCACTTTTCAAGAAGAAAAAACGGCCGTGAATGCCCTTGTCAATCAAGAATCCCCTTTTACAGATTCAACCTTACTAAAAGTGTTTACTCGTAATAACACTTGGAAGGATCAGTTAGTAGTTTGTGATGTAACGGGAAGTATGTCGCCCTATACGAGTCAAATATTATTTTGGATTAAAGCGAATTCAAAACTGAAAACCTTTAAACAAATAGTATTTTTTAACGATGATGATGAAAATAGCACGAATCAAGACAAAGAATTTGATGAACAGGGAATTTGGTCAATCGATACAAAAAATGCCAATAAAGTAATTGATGTAGCTTTCGAGGCGATGCAAAAAGGGCGACACATGGAAAACAATTTAGAGGCCATATTTTATGCCATAAAAAAGTATCCAGAAAGCAAAAACAATGTGGTTTTAATTGCAGATAACTGGGAGACTCCTTGCGATATGAATTTGTTGGATCAACTTAAGAAAGAAAATATTCCTATTAAAATCATCATTTGCGGGGTTACCGATCGATTGAATGTGGCTTACCTCGATCTTGCCTATGCCACAGGAGGATCCATTCATACCATGGAAGAAGATTTGACCAATATCGCTAAAATGGGTGAAGGAAAGACCTTTAAAATAAACGGCATGAAATTCAAGATGCAAAATGGTAAATTTATTCAAATCTCGATTTAAATAACCATGAACCACGGAACCACCTTCTCATGTTGAGGGTGGTTTTTATCGTTGTGGTATATTTCCTTTTTGGTGAGGAGGAATATCAAAAATCCAGGTATAATAGCCCACAAAATGGGAATCGAAAAAGCCCATTCGATGGTAGTAAATACTCGGAATATACACCCTGTTTTGTTCACTTAATCCTCCTACTTTGCTTTGAGGGGCAATACCATCCAATAAACAAGGTGCTTTTTTAATATCGGCTTGATAATTACTTCCATATTGCCAAATTTGTTTCCACTCACTTCGATGAACATAGCCACTCGAAGCATTTTCTGGAGCAATGATGTAAAAATCGCCAAAGTTTATTTTACCTCTTAATTCATCAATAATTCCTAGGGAATACGCATATCCCATGCTGTGCGCTACAATAAATAAGGTGTCGTTATTCGAGCGATTTGGAATTTCATTTAATATTTGCAACAAGTTTTTTCCTGCAATTTTTCCGTTTTT
>JALRIV010000009.1 GCA_023255275.1 Crocinitomicaceae bacterium
ATAAATTGGATGCCGGAAGCTAAAAGATCTTCGTTAACCTCTGGATTATGAATCATCTGGCTAAGCAGGTATATGTTTTTATCTGAATGATTGTGAATAGCCTTGTATGCTATTTCTATAGCGTTTTCCACACCATAACAGAATCCAAAATGCCTAGACAAAATGATTTCAATTTGACCGATTTGAAATCGGGTAGGGCTAAAGTCTTTTTTTCTCGGATCTTCTAATTTACGTTGTGCTTTAAGTTTTTGAATTAACGGAGATCGATAAAATGTTGGAATTTCAAATTGCTTCATCATTGTGAATTATTACAATTCAAACATAACATTTTTTATTGAGAAAATGAGTGTGGAATTTAAATGAAAAGGGTTTGAAAGTAAAGATTTATAGATTACATTGGTTTTTTGCACATCCCCAACCAAAAATAGCAGCCAGCACGAAATACAATCCAATGAAAAATCCTAACCACAAATGATCTAAAAAGGAGGTAACTAAAATGCTACCTCCAAGAAAAACATAAAGTATTCTTAATAAATGATGACTGCGAATCAAAACTAACGCATTTTACTTTGTAAACTATGCCAACCGCCACCATTATGTACCTCTTGGTATCCTTTCGATTTTAAAATTCCTTTAGCATTTGCGCTTCGCATTCCAGAAGCACAGCAGGTAATGATGGTTTTGCCCTTGTCTAATTTATTGAGATTTGCACTCAATTGATCTAACGGAATATTTAATGAACCTTTGATGTGTCCACCGGCATATTCTCCTTTCGTGCGCACATCTACGATTATTGCACCTGATTTAATTAATGATTTGAAATCTACTTTAGGTCCCATTCCTAATAAATTTTTAATTGCTTGTAACATCTGTTTATTTTTTTGATGAATCGAATAAATTGATGAATAAAATACCCATTAATAAACCATATAACGTGGAGTTTATCGGTGATGATGTGATGCGACAGGTACCACTTTCACAACCAATAAAATAGTAATAGGCATAGCCTAAACTACTGCCAACAATTCCACCTAAAATATGCCATTTAAATGCTTTGATCTTATTCATAAGGTAAAGATACTTCGAGGGACAACATTGCAGCGTAACACAGGTTACACATTAATTTTTTAAATAGCGTTCCATGAGCAGGTAAACGCCAATAAAATACATGAAATCTTGAAAACCACCCTCGTAATTTTGGATGCTGAAATTTCCGAAAAATAAAATAACGAATAAGATTAAACTTCCCTGAAAAGCCCATTTCCCAAAAGATGGAGTACTTCCGTCTTTAAATTCCATTTTTAAAATGGAAATCATAAAAAGCAATGCGATTATCGCTTCCAAAGCAACAATAATAACGTATGCAATAACTATTCCAGATGGAACCCAATCGATAGGACTACCCTTGAATTTCGTCAAAAACCACTCAGGGGGAAAAGCATGGTTTAATTTAAAGATAGCCGGTATTCCTGTTAAGCAAAACATCAGAATACTTATAATTAATTTTTCTAGTTTCATAGTGATTAATTTTAATGATGAATGTCATATTTCTATTTTTCAAAAATAATTACTTTTAGGGTATGAATAAAATAATTGTTATAACCTCTTTCATTTTATTGGCATCATGTAGTTCCAATGATGCGTTTATCAAGCCTTCCGTTGAAACAATTTCAGAATCTATTTATGCCTCGGGAACGGTAAAAGCTGCTCAACAATACGATGCCTACGCCATGATGAATGGAGTAGTTGACCAGTGGTTTGTTGCGGAAGGCGATTGGGTAGAAGTGGGTACCCCCATTTTATCAATAACCAATGAAACGCAAAAATTAAATAAGGAAAATGCTGCGCTTTTGGCCTCTTACTCTGAAATTCAATCCAATAAAGGGAAAATTGCCGATGCAAAATTGAAAGTAGATTTAGCCAAAAACAAAATGCTGAATGATTCGATGCTCTATTTTCGTCAAAAAAAGCTATTTGATCAAGAAATTGGGAGTCAAATGGACTTGGAACAGCGTGCATTAGCCTATGAAAATTCAAAATCACTTTATTTTTCATCGAAAGTTAATTTAGCGGATTTAGAGCGTTTAGTAGCTTTTAACGCAGCGCAATCCAAGAAGAATCTTCAAATTAGCAAACAAATTGAAAGTGATTATATCCTGAAAAGTAAATTAAGGGGGAAAGTGTTTGCCATTCATAAAAAACCTGGAGAGATTATCACGACCCAATTACCAGCAGCCATCATTGGTTCAGGTTCGGATTTTATACTGGAAATGCAGGTGGATGAAAACGACATTCTAAAAGTGAAAATCGGTAGTGAAGTTTCGGTCATCATGGATAGTTACAAGGGGAAAGAATTTGAAGCAAGGGTCAGTAAGGTAATTCCAATTATGAATGAAAAGACGAAAACTTTCAAAATTGAGGCGGTATTCCAAAAACTACCTGAAAATATCTACCCTAATCTTTCCTTTGAAGCAAATATCCTATTGCGAAAGAAAGAGCATGCATTGGTTATTCCAAGATCTTACTTGTTGAATGGATCTTTTGTGCTATTAAGTAGTGGAGAAAAAGTTAAAGTAAAAACCGGGTTGATGGATTACGAAAAAGTCGAAATTGTTTCTGGAATTAACAAGTCATCCGAACTAATCATGCCTGAAGAATGAAATTTAAATTGATTTTTGAAATTTCTAAATCGCTCTTGTTCGCTAGGTGGAAGCAAACACTTGTTGCAGCTATAGGTGTGACGTTTAGTATCACGATGTTCATCAGTTTACTGGGTTTTATGAACGGGTTAAATGATTTACTCGATGGAATCATTTTAAATCGCACACCCCATATTCGCTTATATAATGAAGTCAAGCCGACAGATATTCAGCCGATTCAGCGTAAAAAAAAATCTGCAAAAGGACACGATTTTATTCATTCGGTAAAACCAAAGAATGAATTTTTAAAAATTAAAAACTATACTCCAATACATGCATCCTTATTAAAAGACAAGCGCGTTTTAGGTGTTGCGCCGAAAGTGACAGCTCAAGTATTTTATAACATTGGATCAGTCGATATTCCTGGGGTTATCAATGGGGTCGATGTGGAAGCAGAGAACAAACTCTTTTTATTCCAAGATTATGTTCCTGTTGGAAATACTGAGGCGTTGAAAAACACCCCCAATAGCATTATTCTAGGCATTGGTGTGGCTCAAAAAATGTTGGTCAATGTGGGGGATTTGATTCAAATCACCACTTCAAAAGGTGCTGTATTTCAGTTGAAGGTCGTGGGGCTGTTTCAATCCGGATTGCAAGACATTGATAAGATGCAGAGTTATTGTTCCTTACGTACAACCCAAAAAATCATAGGGGAGGCAAATGATTATGTGACTGATTTACAAGTAAAATTGACAAATATTGAATTGGCACCACAAATCGCTAAGGAATATGCTGCTATTTATCAATATGAAGCCGTTGATATTCAAACAGCCAATGCTCAATTTGAAACAGGAAGCGATGTTCGTTCCTTAATATCGTATGCGGTTGGGATTACCCTTTTAATCGTTGCAGGATTTGGGATTTATAATATTCTAAACATGATGATTTACGAGAAAATGGATTCTATAGCCATTTTGAAAGCAACAGGCTTTTCAGGCAGGGATGTAAATTTTATCTTTATCACCATTGCCTTGACCATCGGCGTTTTTGGAGGAGCCTTAGGATTGATTTTTGGTTTTTTAGTTTCGCTGTTGATCGATAATTTACCCTTTGTTACGGCAGCTTTACCAACGGTTAAAACCTTTCCAGTGAATTACAGTCCTGTTTACTACATCATCGGCGGAATTTTTTCAATCATCACGACCTATTTTGCAGGGTACTTTCCATCCCAAAAAGCCAGTAAAATTGATCCGGTCGATATCATAAGAGGTAAATAATGAAAAAGACCATATTAGAAGCAAAGGACATTCAAAAGTTTTTTTACGACCCAGTGAAAATTCAAGTGTTAAAAGATATTACGTTCAAAATTGAACAAGGCGAATTCATTTCAGTGATTGGGAAATCAGGTTGTGGAAAATCTACCTTGTTGTATATTTTATCGACTATGGATACGGACTATCAAGGCGAATTATGGATTGATGGTATACGGATGAGTGGAAAAAAGGAAGCGGAATTAGCAAAAGTAAGAAATGAACATATCGGTTTCGTTTTTCAATTCCATTACCTCTTAAATGAATTCAGTGTCTTAAAAAATGTCATGCTTCCAGGTTTGAAATTAGGAAAAAAGAGTGCTGAAGAGTTGGAACATATCGCCTACGAAAAATTAAAGATTTTAGGAGTTCAGCAAGAAGCTTTAAAGAAACCCAATCAATTATCCGGCGGACAAAAGCAACGTGTTGCCATCGCGCGGGCATTGATCAATAATCCATCCATCATCATGGGAGATGAACCTACAGGTAATTTGGATAAAAAAAATAGTGAGATCGTATTTGGTATTTTTCAAGAACTGTGTCAAGAATTTAATCAATCCCTTTTAATTGTGACCCACGATAACGATTTTGCTGCCAAAACAGATCGAATTATTGAGATGGAAGATGGAAGAATCATCAATGGAAATTAATTTCCTTTAATGATGTTTAAACTTTTTGGGTAAACCTTTATATTGATTTCATTGCGCACTTCAAATGGTTCTCCGTCGTAATGCGCAATATTATCCTTGAGAAAAAATTTTACATTTTGCACAGAAATGATTTCCATAAATCGCGAACGATCCGCTTTTTTAGTGAAAAATTGAAATGCCAATTTTGGAGCATGCCAAATGCGAAAAGGTTTTAAAATGCACAATTCAATTTTACCATCTTCAATATTGGATTTTGGAGAGATGCAAAACCCATTACCAAATTCAGATGAATTCGCTAAGGAACACAACATCACGTGCTCAGTTCTTCTAATTCCATCAATTTCGAAACTTATTTCAATGGATTCAAATTTTTGAAATTCTTTGATGACCAACTTGATGTAACTCCAGAATCCTCTTGCATGATACTCGTCAAAACGCTTGGCTATTAAAGCGTCAAAACCGTAGCCTCCAGTCCCTAAAAAAGGTTTGTCATTTGCAAATACGGTATCCATACAAATGGATTCATATCGATTAATGCACTCAATCGCTTTGATTAAATCCATAGGAATTTTTAAATGTCTTGCTAGCCCATTCCCACTTCCAGCGGGTAAAATCGCCAATTTTGTTTTAGTACCGATGAGTGCAGTTCCCACTTCATGCACAGAACCATCTCCACCAACAGCACACACCACATCAAAACCTTCTAAGCTTGAATTGTATGCAATTCGTTTAGCATGCTTACGGTATTCCGTATAGATGATGTCGTATTCAAATTTTTCATGATCCAGGTATTGATCCACCAAATAAGGAATGTTATTTTTTCTTCCTACCCCAGAAATAGGGTTGACGATAAAACGAATTTTCTGTTTCATTTATAAGTAGTCTTATTCAGTGGTAAATCGTGATTGTATCTTTGAATGATGGCTTGAATTCTTTTGCTAGCCCATTTTTTTTCTTCTGGATAATACGTAAGAGAATCTTCATACTTGTTTTTTCTTGAACTAAAATTGTACAAATTTCGTGCCTTATCTTTTGAAAAAATATACATGTGTTCGTGTAAGAAATAATAGTAGGATCCTTCCATATAGGTAATGGCTTCACGCGGTTCTTTTGAAAAATAGGAATTTCCGAAGGCGTAGTATGGCGTTTCAATATCGAGAAGGTCTAATACCGTTGGAAGGATATCCATGTGCTGAAAAATGGTCGTTTCCATTTTTTTCGGTAATCTCCCTTGTGGGTCGTAAAATACCACCGGAATTTGATACAGAAAACGTTTTTGACTATACAATGCATTGGTACTAAATGGCGTGTGATCGGCCACTAAAATAAATAAGGTATTTGTATACCATGGCTGTTTTTTGGCTTCTTCGAAAAATTTACGCAAGGCATAATCTCCATAATTAATCGACATGCAAATCGGATGTGGACCCTTTTTAAGGTGTTTACGATGTCTTTCTGGCACATAGTAGGGATGATGTGATGACAGCGTAAATAAAGTACTGAAAAAAGGAGTAGGAAGCTTTGTCATTTCCTTAGCAGCCCAAGGATTAAAATATTCATCGAGAATCCCCCAAGTTTTATCAAAATGTGCATCATTATGGTATTCAAATCTTCCCACATAATGATCAAAACCCATATGGGCAGAAAATCCATTAAAACGCATGGAACCATTGGTAGCTCCATGGTAAAAGGCACTCGAATAACCAAACTTTTTCAGAATACTAGGAATCGAATTGATTTGATTATTTGCATAATTGGAGGATATGTACGGATTATCCATCAAGCTTGGCATAGAGGCAAGAATGGAGGGTACAGCCTCAATGGATTTTTTACCGTTCGAAATGCCGTATTTAAAGGACCAACCTTCTTGAATAATGGAATCGAAGAATGGGGTGTAGGTTTCTTTTTGATTGTAAGCACCTACATATTCATTTCCAAAACTTTCTAGCATAATCACAACAACATTGGTGTTTTTAGGAAGTATATGCTGAGGATGGGATTTTTTTTTGGGATTAAATAACTGATCTAATTCCTGTTCACTAAAGTAATTTTTTTCTTCCAAGCCTTGTTTTCCATACGATTTAAGCATGGTAAAAGGCGTGTTCAATACAAGTGTCGTGTTTTCTGGATTCGCATATTGGGATGCTTCAATGATTCCAATGGGTTTCAGTACAAGTCCACCCCTAGATATAAAAACCGTGAAACCAACGGTGATTACGAGCCAAGTTGTTTTTTTGAACCACGAAAAAGTAGTCTGTTTAATTTGAATTTTTCTCCAAATTTTAAAAAGTGCGAAAAGGAGCAAGCACCAAATTAAAATAATAAACCAAAAATCGGTAATGAATGAAGTTGCCAATTGACTAAAGTCATTTCCTGCGCCTAAAATAGCAAATAGATCGAACGTTGATCTTTTTCCGGTAAATTTAAAATATTCGATATCCATCAAGTTCAGCGCAAACATCAGCGCACTGATGAGGAAGTAATAGGAAGTTAGAATGAATTGGATGCCTTTTAAACTTTGAATTTTAGGTAATAATGAAATTGCGATAAAGGGAAGAAAGTAATAAGCAATTGTGATGCAATCAAACCAAATCCCCAGAATAAAATCTTGAATACTAATGTTGGGAAAGCTTTCTGCGTTGAATGCATAAAAAACGATTCTACAAATTGTCATGCCAATTAAAACAAGGCTTAATTGTTTTAAGAGGTATTTTACGTTTTCGTCAGCGAGACTCATTTTTTTCATGAATCAAAATTAGCCAAAAGAAATGAATGAAGAAAAAAAACCGTCACTTTCGCAACGGTTTTTATGTTATTTTAAATTGTCTGCTCTTTCTTTGGCATCCGCTAGAATTTTATCGGCTTTTTTGTTGGCCTCATCTTCTAATTTTTTAGCATTCACATCGGCCTCTTTTTTCAATTTATTGCCGGCTACTTCTGCTGTTTTTTTCTTTAACGGATTAGAACCTGCTTCTTTCATCAACTGATCTGCTTGTTTTTGAGCTTCAGCTCTGATTTGATCTCCAGCTTTTTTACCCTCTGCTTTCACTTTGTCCGCTTGTTTTCCCGCTTCGTCCATAATTTCTTGTTTCTTCTTTTGCAGGTCTTCTTTGGTTTCGTTGATTTTATTGTTAATAATGGCTTTTGCCGTATCCTTCACGGTTTCTTTCACATTATTAATCAATTGATCTTTAGAATTCCCAGTAGCCTCCATCACAGCTTTTTTCAAATCGGCATCAATTTTTGGATCGGTTACGGTACCCCCAATTAATGCAGTTAATGGAATAAAGTCAGGTAAACTTTTCACGTTTAACATCGGCGCAGCGGAGTTGATTTTCGAAATCGCTTGTTCTGCTGCTTTAATGATTGATGCAGGAATTTCTTCTTTTGGAATCATCATTTTTATTTTATAATCTATGTCTTGATTCAAAGAAGTAGATCCAGAAACGTTTGTTTTGATTTTTCCAAGATTTACGTTGAAAGGAGTCACAGAAACTTTTCCTTGTTCAATTTTAAATTTAGTTTTAAAATCTTGTAAGGTTTGGGTGGATAACTTGTTCATTTTCAATGTTTCTGCCAACTTGTCAAGCGGTTTGAAACCAGAAACTGTAATTTGATCTGAACTAATATCTCCCAATCCATTCAAAGAACTATAAATAGGTTCTAATGCCTTATTCAAAGAACTTGACATGTTGAAACTAGTGTTGATTCTTCCCTTTGTCTTTTTAGCAATAGGTGCAAGTTTTCCAACTGTCATAAAGTTATCCGCCAATTGTTTCAATTCAATATTCTTTAAGACGTAGGAGAAGTTGATTTTTGGTTCGTGATGATTTTTGGTATCGTAACTACCATTCATGAGGATCGATCCTCCCATGGCATTGAAGTTTAAATCATTTAAAGCAGCAACTTCTTCCTTCATATTCACGGCACCCGTTAAATTTTGGACCTTTACACCGTTGTACTTAATGTTATTCACTTTGGTAATTAATAGGAAGTCCACATTGTCTGGTACTAAAAAGGGTTCTGCTTCTTCAACGGCTGCAGGTGGAGTAGGTGTTGGTTCTTCAGTATTGGTTGGTGCAGGTAAATTCATGAGTTCATCCAAATCCAAATTATTGGAATTGAAATTAAATTTACCGGTTAATTTTTCATCTCTAAAGAAGTAAGCGATGTAGTTGTCAATTTTTCCATCTACATTGAAATCTGAAACACCTGTTTTTCCTACTAATTTTTCAAGACTCATTTCTTTAGGTGAAAACTTGAAGGTCATTTCATTAATTGTAACCGCTTCTTTTAAACCTGCAGACTTATAATTCATATCCATTAACTGTAGAATCCCATTCGCGTCAAAATCTTCGTAGCGACCTTGTTCGATGGTGCTTAATCGACCGTTTAAGTTGACATCTGCATTTAATTTCCCTTGGTAACTTTCGTCTTTTTCTAAAGGCATCACTTTACCAAGAGTCGCTAGATTCACTTTTGCTTTAATATTCGATTTAATCAATGGATCAGAAATGGGGTTTCTCATTTTTAAAAAGGCATCGATCGAATTTCCAACAAACTCTGCATGAAATTTACTTACATCGAGTGTCATTAAATCTAAATTTTCACCTCCTTTGAAGGTAGAACCCGCATTCACGTTAATATTTTGGAATGAACCTGGCATTCCTGCATATTTAATTTTTCCTTTTTCAATGGCCAATTTCACATCCCAAGCAGGCATTTTTTTATCATCCATTTCCCCTTTTACAAAGGCATTTAAAGCTAAGCTTCCATCGGCAATCATGGATTCATAGCCTGATTTATAAAAAGATGGCACCAAGGATAACAATTCTTTAAATGTGGCTTTAGAGGCGTTGAATTTAATATCCATGTTGGAGGATTTTTCAAGCATTTCGTAAAACCCATCAATGAAAAAGGTAAGTGCATTTAATTTAATTTCATTCTCCTTTAGGGTGAATTTCGAGGTCTTTTCAGTGAATTCCATCAATAAATTAATGGTAGCATCCGTTTTTACCTCCGTTAAATAATTAAGTCCATCCATTTTATAAGTGATGGCGTCCATAGTAGTTTTTGTTTCAAAATCAATAATATCTGCCGTTAAATCGCCTTTACCCACATGGGTTAATTGCTGAATTTTAGCATAGAGATTACCTTGTTGGTCGTCGTATTGGATGTCCGCTTTCTCAATACTGTATTCCTTTAACGAAAGTTTGAATTTTGAAGGTTCTGAGATTTCTTCTTCGGTCTTAAGTGAATCGGGTTTAACGATGTCGAAATTGGCCTTGCCATCATCCATGATGCGTACATCGAATTTAGGCTCAATGATATGAACAGCTTCGATTTCCACTTGGTCGCCCCCCATCACACTCCATAGGTTGACATGTGCATTAATTTCTTTAATGTTCGCTAATTCTACTCCTTTAAATTGTTCTCTACCCGTAATTTTGGTATCGTTTAATTGTACGCTTAAATGAGGGAAAGTACTCAAGAAGGTCAAATCAAAATCACCCAATTCAACATCCGCTAACAAAGATTTGTTGACTTCAGTAAGCACCATTTCTTTAATTTCATCTTTAAAAAAGATTGGAATGACAATAATTGCGATGAGTAATAATAGGAAGGTAATTCCTGTCCATTTAAGAATTCGCTTTAAAATACTTTTCTTCTTTTTTTCTAGATTTGCCATAGTGTTTCCAATTTAAACGATATTTGTCAGTAAAAATAAAATAAAAAATGAAAATAGTAGGGCTTTTTATCTTGATGTTTATGAACAATCTTGCTTTTTCGCAGGTGATATCGGCTAATCCCAAAAAAGAGGTTTCGCCAGAGAAAGTAAAAAAAGTGAAATCCAATAATAAGGATTCCGTTGCCGTGATGGGAACTTCCTTGTATGTAAAAATGAATTTTTCAAATGCCTTTCGCACGTTGAAAGAAAATGGAGATTTGTATGGAGAACCTTTGGACGAGCGAGCACATGAGCAATCTCTCAACCTTTTTTCCTATGGTTTTGGATTTCGAAATCAATTTCATAAAAACTTGAGATGGGAAGCGGGATTTTCTTATTTTCAAAACGGAGAAAAATACCAATCCAATTTGCCCGACACTAGTTTTTCCTACGAGACAAAATACCGTTATCTCGGAATGCCGATTCAATTGAAGGTTGTATTTGGTCAGCGGTTGCGTTATACAATTGGTGGAGGATTACAACCGGGTATGTTTATGCGTTATCTTCAAGAGAGTACCTTTGAAAATAATCAAGGTAAAACAGAATCCAGTACGTTCAAAACCAAGTCAGGATATAACACCATGGTAGTAAATGCGATTGTTTCCATGGGAATCGAGTATTCCTTTCACAAAAAGTGGTCAGTTGCGCTTGGTGCAGAGGCAAGATGGCAATTGAATTCTACTTACACTAAAACAGCAGCGTATCAACACAAAGCCTATGCTTATGGTGCGGATTTTGGATTAATTTATCACTTGAAATGATGCAGACAAAAATTAAAGATTTAATGTCCTTTTTTAACGGTTGGGCTCCTTTTGAACATCAAGAAAAATGGGATAACAGTGGTTTGCAAATCGGACATTTTGAAGATGCAGTTCACGCTTGTCTGATATGTCTAGATGTGACCGAAGAAATTGTAGAGGAAGCCATTCAGAAAAAGGCGAATGTGATCATCAGCCATCACCCACTTATTTTTGGAGCTATTAAATCGATTACGGGCAAAAATATGGTCGAACGCATCATTCAAAAAGCCATTTTAAATCAAATTAATATTATTTCGTTACATACCAATTTAGATCATCAATGGCATGGAGTAAATGCCGAAATTGGAAAACGGATTGGATTGAAAAATCTTGAAATATTAAAACCATTAACAAATACTTTGGTTCAATTGACGTATTTTGTTACCGCTGATGTGCATGAAAGGGTGAAGGATGCGATTTTTGATGCTGGAGGAGGTAGGATTGGAAATTACCAAGAATGTTCGTTTACGACTGAGGGAACGGGGACATATATGCCTATCGACGAAGCACAACCGGTAGTTGGTGAATTGGATCAACGCTCTACTGTAGAAGAATTGGAAGTTAAGGTATTGGTGCATACCCATGTTTTAAACAAGGTCTTGGATGCACTAAGAACAAGTCACAAATACGAAGAAGTTGCTTATTTTATTCAAGCACTCGACAATAAAAATCAAACGCTAGGTAGTGGAATGGTTGGCGAACTAGAGGAAGCTATGCATGTAACGGATTTTCTAAACCATTTGAAGCGTGTTTTTGGGTGTCAAGTCATCAGACATACCAAAATCAATCAATCGGAAATTAAGAAGGTTGCTTATTGCGGCGGTTCAGGTAGTTTTTTATTGCGAGAAGCGTTGGCTCAAAAAGCCGATATTTTTGTAACGGGAGATTATAAATACCACGATTTTTTTGATGCTGAAAACCGCATCATTATTGCAGATATAGGTCATTTTGAGAGCGAACAATTTACAATTAATTTAATTGGTGATGTTTTAACGAAAAATTTTTCTAATTTTGCAATTCATTTAACAGGAATAAACACAAATCCTATAAATTATTTTTAGCACATGGCAGCAACTGCGACTAAAAAAGACATATCTGTGGCGGACAAATTAGACGCCCTATATCAATTACAGAAAATTGACTCTGAAATTGATCGTATTCGAACTATTCGAGGTGAATTGCCTTTAGAAGTTCAAGATTTAGAAGACGAGTTGTCAGGTCTTGGAACACGAATTGCAAAAATTCAAGAAGAAATTAAGGAGTTGGAGACTGAAATCCAAGATCGTAAAAATGCAACAAAAGATTCTGAATTAGCAATTTCTAAATACAAAGAGCAACAAAATAACGTGCGTAACAACCGTGAGTTCGAATCTTTAGCAAAAGAGATTGAGTTTCAAGAGTTGGAAATTAAATTACACGACAAGAAAAGTAAAGAGGCTAAATTTAAATTGACTTCTAAGAAAGAACTTTTAGACGAAGCGAAAGAGCGCCTAGAATTCCGTCAAGTGGATTTAAATACGAAACAATCTCAATTAAACGAAATTGTTTCTGAAACGCAAAAAGATGAAGAGAAATTAATTGCTCAGTCTGAAAAAGCAAAGAAAAATATTGATGAGCGTCTACTTGTCGCTTATGATCGTTTGAGAGAAAATGCTAAAAACGGTTTGGCGGTAGTTCCTGTAGATCGCGATGCTTGTGGAGGATGTTTTAATAAGATTCCACCTCAACGTCAATTAGATATTCAATCAAAAAGAAAAATCATTGTCTGTGAACATTGTGGAAGAGTTTTGGTACCAACACAAGAAGAACAATAAACATTTAAACCGCTTGAAAGAGCGGTTTTTTTAGCTTTACACTTCCATGAAATTTAAAGATTATCCGATTTCCAAATTACTCGTCGAGCAACTAGATGTTTTAGGTTATAAAAAGCCGACAGACATTCAATTTAAGGCAATTAAACCCATCTTAGAGGGTGAGGATGTGATGGCTGTGGCTCAGACTGGAACAGGAAAAACAGCAGCCTTTGTAATTCCTGTTTTGGATAAGATTTTGAAAGAAAAAGAGAAGGGAAGAAAGGGGATTCAATGTTTGGTTATGGTTCCGACAAGAGAATTGGCAAAGCAGATTGCATCGGTTTTCAGAGACATTGGTGCTAAAACGAAAGTCAAAACTTTTGGTTTGTTTGGAGGCGTAGAACAAGAACAACAAATTCGAACCTTAGAGAATGGAATTGATGTACTCGTTACAACACCTGGACGAATGTTTGATTTGATCTCACAAGGTTTTATTGATGTAAGCTCGGCTAAATTTTTAGTCTTAGATGAAGCCGATTTGATGCTTGATTTAGGTTTTAATAAGGATATTCAGGATATCATTTTTCGTTTGCCTAAAAATCGACAAACATTATTTTTTACAGCAACTATTGATAAAAAGATAAAAAGCCTAGCCTATAAAATTGTCAGAGATGCCATTCGAATTCAGATTTCACCTAAAAATCCAGTATCAAAAAATATTGATCATGCGGTGGCTTTTGTGGAAATGGATGATAAACGCTTTTTTCTCGAGAATTTGATCAAAGAATATCCTGATTTTCAGTTTATAGTTTTTGCAAGGACAAAAGTGCGTGTTGAGCGTGTGGTAGAAGCCATGAAAAGGGTAGGAGTTTCTTCAGAAGCTTTGCATGGCAGTGTAGAGCAAAAAGATCGATTTGCGATTTTAGACCGTTTTAGAAATGGTGAAAATAAAGTGTTGATTACTACTGATGTTGCATGTAGAGGTATTGATATTCCAACGGTAGATTATGTGGTGAATTACGATGTTCCGGATAATCCTGAAAATTATGTGCACCGCTGCGGACGAACAGGAAGAGGTAATAAACACGGTCAGGCCATTTCATTTTGTTCACCAGAAGAAAAGGTACTGATTGAAGCGATTGAAGCCTACACGGGAGATGAAATTGAACAATATACCCTTACTTTGGAAGAGTACAAGCAAATTTTAGCGGATTCCGAAGATGTCACCTATAATTGGCAGAAACTTATCGACCAATCCAATAAAGAATTTGGAAAAGAAAATGAATGGTAAAACGATTTATTTTTGGTAAAACTGAACGATGCGTTCAATGTATAAATCCTCTACTTTTTTTCTAGCCCACGGTGTTTTTCTCAAAAAAGTAAGACTGCTTTTAACGGTAGGATCATATTGAAAACAACGGATTGGAATAATGTCACCCATTCTTTCCCAGCCAATTTCCTCAACTAAAGCTTCTACTATTTTTTGCAAAGTTACACCATGTAATGGATCCATCTGATATTCTTTTTTGACAAAGATACTTTTATAATTGAAAAGATAAAAATTAGCATCTAAATGGTTATAGTCAAAAAAAAAATGCATATTTGTTTAATAATTTATCTAAACGATGGAAAACGACAAAAATCAAGAAATCTACTCAAAAGTGGTTCGAGCGGGAAAAAGAACCTATTTTTTCGATATTAAAGCTACCAAAGGAAACGACTACTATATCACTTTGACAGAAAGTAAGAAAACGTTTAGTGAAGATGGTCGAGAGAATTATCAAAAACATAAGATTTTTCTTTACAAAGAAGATTTTGAAAAATTTAGAGAAGGGATGCATGATGTTTTAGAGAAAATAGAAAGCTTAAAATCTGGTGAAGAGTTGAGTCCGGAGTTTAAATCATTAACTTTTGAAGAGTTATAATTTTTCGTTTGGATTTCTTTTTTTGAACCAAATAGTTTTAATAAATCGTTGATAAATTCCTTTCTTAAAAGTCGATTACAAGGAAAGGATTGCGTATCTTTATCCTTCAAAATTCTATAATGGGAAAAATAATTGCAATAGCGAATCAAAAAGGAGGTGTTGGAAAAACAACAACTGCGATCAATTTAGGTGGTTGTTTAGGTGTGTTGGAGTATAAAACCTTAATCGTTGATGCTGATCCTCAAGCAAATGCTACTTCTGGTGTTGGATTGGATCCAAAAAACACCCGAAATATATACGATTGTTTAATCAATCAAGTTCACCCATCTGAGGTGATTTTAAAAACTGAAAATCCAAATTTAGATATTATCCCATCTCACATTGATTTGGTTGGTGCCGAATTAGAAATGATTAATCTTCCTAATCGGGAGCAAATGCTAAAATTGGCCCTCAACAAAATTAAAGATGATTATGATTTTATCATCATAGACTGTTCTCCTTCTTTAGGTTTAATTACTGTCAATGCTCTAACAGCAGCGGATTCTGTGATTATTCCTGTGCAATGTGAGTTTTATTCGTTGGAAGGGTTGGGGAAATTATTGAATACAATTAAAATTATTCAAACTCGATTAAATCAAGAATTGGAAATAGAAGGTATTTTATTTACCATGTACGATACGAGACTTCGATTGGCAAATCAAGTGGTTGAAGAAGTGAAGACCCATTTTCAAGAGTTGGTGTTTGATACTTTGATACATCGAAATACCAAATTGGGTGAGGCGCCTAGTCATGGTGAAACCATTGTCATGCACGATGCATCTAGCAAGGGGGCTATCAATTATTTGAATTTAACCCGTGAAATTTTGCAAAAAAATAAATTAACTAAATTGACGAATGTAGGGTCATGAGTGAAAACAATACATCTCCAAAAAAACGATCAGCTTTAGGTAAAGGTTTGAGTGCTTTACTTGAAAGTTCAGCAACCGATATTACTTCAAAAGCATCAAACCCGGGTATGGTTGGATCTGTATCGATGATTCCTATTGAAAGTATTGAAGCAAATCCGTTTAATCCAAGAACGCATTTTGAAAAAACAGCATTGGATGAATTGGCTCAATCCATTTCGATTCATGGGATTATTCAGCCTTTAACTGTCCGAAAATTAGGAAGAGATAATTACCAATTGATTTCGGGTGAACGAAGATTTAGAGCTTCTCAGATTGCTGGATTGAAAGAAGTACCCGCTTATATCAGAGTGGCAAACGATCAAACCATGCTCGAAATGGCCTTGGTTGAAAATATTCAGCGTGAGGATCTAAACGCAATTGAAGTAGCTTTATCATACCAAAGATTAATTGAAGAGTGTACACTGACGCAAGATCAATTGAGTCAAAAAATTGCAAAATCAAGATCAAGTATTACGAATCATTTAAGGTTACTAAAATTACCAGCAGATATTCAGGCAGCTGTTCGAGATAATGTCATTTCAATGGGACATGCCAGAGCGCTTGTTTCAGCAGGAGATGAAGAAATGCAACTTTCTATTTTTAATCAAATTGTTGCACACACACTTTCCGTGAGAGAAACTGAAATGTTGATCAGAGACGGGGTTGTTCAGAGTAAAGCATCTGTAGTGTCTACCCCAAAAAAGGAATCGGTCATCGAGATTTCGAATAATCAGTATGTGTTTAAAGAGCATTTAGCGGATCGTCTTGCAGCTAAAGTGGATATCAAGAAAACTCCACAAGGAAGTGGTAAAATTGTGGTTTCCTTTAATTCAGAAGTGGATCTTAACCGAATCATCGAGTTATTAAATAAATAATGCATTATCAAATTTTGATGTGGTTTTTGCTAGGTTTGAGCAGTGTTTTTTCACAGTCAAGCTTTGGTTCAAGTAAGTCATATAAAGAATTTGATTTTCAATCGATTAATTCAGGAAAAGACACCCTAGAAAAGACACATTCGGTTACCAAAGCTATACTTTTTTCTGCTGTTTTACCCGGTGCAGGACAGGTGTATAATCATACGGCCATGCCTAAAGGAAAACGAAAAGCATTTTGGAAAGTGCCGTTGATTTATGCTGGATTGGGCGCGACCACCTATTTCATGATCAAGAACCAACAACAATCAGTAGGGTTTAAGCGAGAATATCAAAATCGTCAAAATGGTGATTTACCTTCTGAAACCTATCAACAATATGATGACTTAGGTTTGTTGACTGCATATCAAAATCATTTAGCAAGAAGAGATCGGGCTATCTTAGGACTTGGTTTGGTCTATCTTTTACAGGTAGCCGATGCTGGAATTGAAGCACATTTTGTTCGATTTGATATCAGTGAAGATTTAAGTTTGCAGGTTCGACCCGTTATGATGAGTTTTCAGCATGTTGGAATCGGATTTAAATTGGCTTTTAAATAATTGGATAATATGAAGATTGCACTTTTTGGATACGGAAAGATGGGGAAGGAGATAGAGTCTATTGCGCTTCAAAGAGGACATGAAATAACACTTAAGGTAAATAGTGAAACCCGATTGTCCGCAATCTCTTTAGAGCAAGTCGACATGGTAATTGAATTCACGAAACCATCTTTGGCATTGAATCACATTGAATTTTGTTTAAATCATTCGAAACCTATTGTGGTGGGAACAACAGGGTGGAATGAGTCCCTTTTACAAGTAGGAGACATGGTTGAAAAGAATTCGGGCAGTTTATTGCACGCTTCTAATTTTAGTGTTGGGGTGAATTTATTCTTTGAATTGAATAAACACCTAGCAAAACTGATGGGGAATCATTCGGATTATGTAGCTACCATGCAAGAGATTCATCATCTTCAAAAGTTGGATGCACCCAGTGGTACAGCGATTACCCTAGCAGAAGGAATCCTGGAGAACCATTCCAATTATAACGATTGGAAATTAAAAGATCAAAATCCTCCTGCAGATCATCAATTGGAAATTGAAGCGGTAAGAATGCCAGATGTTCCTGGAACACACGTAGTATCGTACATTTCAGAAATTGATCAAATAGAAATTAAACATGTAGCCAATAATCGCAAAGGTTTTGCGTTAGGTGCAGTGTTGGCAGCAGAATTCCTGTTGCATAAAAAAGGAATGTACACCATGAAAGACGTTTTAAATTTTTAAGTTATGAGTTTTATTTATTTTTATTTATTAATCCTGGTTCATCCTTATTTGGCATTATGGCCTTTAAGTTTTAAAAAGATTGGAAGATCCTCTTGGGAAGCTTTAATTCCTTTGTATAACTACTATGTAGCTTTTAAAGTATTTAATAAAAAGCCATTTTGGTCCTTGTTGATGTTTATTCCTGGAATTCATTTGGTGATGTGGGCAGTTGTTAATACATCATTTGTACGCCGTTTTGGATTTTATTCTTTTGTAGATACCCTACAAGCCATTTTCTTTCCGTATGTCTTATTCTACAAGATTGCAAAAACAGAGCTTGAATTTGGTGGTGAAACGAATTGGGCAAATGCAAGAGAGACTGAAACTAGAAAATGGGCGGATCATATTGTCTTGTTTTTATGCTTACCAGTTATTGGTCATGCTTTAGCTTTAGGACTTGGAGCGGTTACTCGTGAAAAACCAGGAAAAAAATCCAAAGTAAAGGAATGGGGAGATTCGATATTGTTTGCTTTAGTTGCAGCAAGTATCATCAGAACTTACGTGTTTGAGCCGTTTCAGATTCCAACCGGATCAATGGAGAAGACTTTATTGGTAGGTGATTTCCTATTTGTCAATAAATTAGCTTATGGGCCTAAAGTACCTGTGACACCATTGTCATATCCTTTAGTGCACAATACAATTCCATGGGTGAATGTACCCTCTTATACAACTTTTGAAAAGGGTACCTACACCCGCTTATTTGGTTTAGGAAAAATTCAACGCAATGATGTAGTTGTCTTTAATTATCCTTCAGGTGATACTGCGGTTTTCGATCCAAGAATGCCTGATGGATTAATGGGACACGATTATCACGGAATTGTCATTAATGAAGCGCTTGGTATTTTTCATAATGATCCTGAGACTAAGAGAAGATATGCTATTGCAGAAAAATATTATACGGATTCATTACGAAAAGTCAATGGCAACATGGAGTTAGCTTCAGAATTGGCTCAAAATTACATTTATAAGCAGTACGTAGATCAGATTGAATTGTATAAAAATAAGGCGCGTAAAATGTTGGCTGTGGATAAAATTGCGCATCAAAATGGTCAAATTATTTCTCATTTTGGAGTGATTTATCGTCCAGTCGACAAAAGAGAAAACTACATTAAACGTTGTGTAGGAGTTCCAGGAGATTGGTTAGAAATTAAAAAATCCATTTTATACATCAATAACCAGCCTGCATTTGTTGCAGAGCATCAAAATTTGCGTTACAATGTTACTGGATTCAATGCACCATCATCAGCAGTGATGACCGAAAAGTATGGTTTGGAAAGAGAACGTAACGATTATTATTTGGATGGTGATGTCATGAAAATGAATTTAACGAGAGGCCAACTTGCAGCTTTGAAAAAAGGATATCCAGAGGCGAAATTTTCGGTTGACACCATTCCTCAATATGCTGATGATAAAAACTATCTACCAAAGCCTCAGGATTTAATTGAGAATTTAAATATGTTTCCGAAGGATCTTTATGTCAATAATACGTTTACGGATTTTACAAAAATTCAAATTCCGTATAAAGGAAAAGTGGTGGATTTTACAAAAGAGAACATTGCTTGGTACCGAAGAATTATAACCGCTTATGAAGGACACACGCTTCAAGAACGCAAAGATGGTATTTACATTGATGGCAAGAAAACAAAAACGTACACGATTCAAATGAACTACTATTGGTTAATGGGTGATAACCGCTATAATTCAGCAGATTCAAGAGTTTGGGGATTTGTACCTGAAGACCATGTTGTAGGACGCGCTTCATTGGTTTGGTTTTCTAAAAGCCCATATCTTGGAGTACGTTGGGAACGAATTTTTAAATTGATTCATTGATGACTGTTTTTCCAACGGCTTATTTTGGAAATGTCAATTATTACAAAGCTTGGATTACTTGTGAATCGAAAAGCATAGAATCAAAGGCTTTTTTTGAAAAGCAAAGTTTGCGAACGCGCTGTGAGATTTTAGGGCCAAATGGAATTCAGCAATTATCGATTCCAGTTATCCGTTCAAATGGATCTAAAACACCCATGGATCAAGTGATTATAGCGAATGATACTCCTTGGCAAAAAGTTCATTGGAAATCGATTGAAACAGCATATGCTTCAGCCGCTTTTTTTGAGGATTATGGGGATGAGGTTCGGAAATTAATTTTTCAAAAGGAGGTTAATTTATTGAAATTCAACCAAAATATTCATGAAACTGTCTTTGAGTGGTTGGGTTTACCTTTTCATATGGAATACAATGCTTTTTATGACAAGGATGCTTTAACGTATGTCTTTGGGGGTCAAACCATGAAACCTTATTTTCAATTGTTCCCCATAGAAGGCAGTTTTATTCCACATTTAAGTATTTTGGATTTGATTTTTGCAGAAGGGCCGATGGCAAGAAAATGGCTTATGCCTTAAAAACTTAGGTTGATTGAAAATTATCTTTTAACTTTATCCTATGGAATGTAATATACATGTTTATTTGTTAAATCAACATTTTTCGGTTGAACACGCGGAGGCTCATCACGATGGAAAAGAGTCTGAAAACAATTTGAAATACGATTGGGAAGATGAATTTAAGATTACTTCTAAAGTGGATGCTGTAGAGGAACTACCCATGCAAACGTATCCCTTACAAGGTGTTCTAGATGACAAGCCATTTTCATACGACATTCCAAATATGCGTTTATTCCAAATAATATCGGAAGATGCTCCCACTGTTTTTGTCGGCTGCAGCGAAAGTATTTTGGATTCTTGCACCTTAACGAAAGGTGAGGAGGGTTATCTGATTCAAATCTATTTAAAAGATTATGAGCCTATGGCTAACCCAATTCCAGGTTTGTACATTGCAGCACAAGAATTTCCAAAACCGCTCGTTTTTTAATGATTTCACTCAAAAATATTCAGTTAAACCTAGAGGGAAAGCCAATCTTAAAAGGGATTTCATTTAAAATTAAAAAAGGGGAGGTGATTGCTATCATTGGAAAAAGTGGTGCAGGAAAAAGTTCCCTTTTGAAAATCATGGGTGGTTACCTTCAACAGTTTCAAGGACAAATTCGTTTTCAAAAACAAAATTATATCGGTCCAACAAATCGACTTCTACCTGGATTAGAGGATGTAAGTATTGTAAATCAAGACTTCACGTTAGATATTTACCATACGGTGAGGGAAAATGTCTTATTGAAAATGGAGCATTTGCCCAAAGAAATCAGGGAGTCTTTTGCGGAAGAATTGTTGTTGCTTTTGGAATTGCACGAAATTGCAGATCAACAAGCTATTAAATGCTCGGGAGGAGAACAACAACGACTTTCCATCGCAAGAGCCTTAGCGAGTGAACCTCAAGTTTTACTTTTGGACGAATCAATGGTTCATTTAGATGGTTATTTGAGGAAAAAAATCATGGATTATATTTTTCAATTGAATAAAATTCGAAAAACGACGTTGTGTTTTGTCTCTCATCAAATTGATGAAATTATTGCGCATTCGGATCGAATTTTTTATTTGAAAGATGGGAAAATTGAAAAAAATCTTACTCCTCGAGAAATGTTTTATCAAATGGAAGATTTGACCTTGGCCGCCTTATTTGGTCCGGTTAATCGCGTGAAGTTAAATGGTCTATGGATTTTTTTCAGACCCGATGAATACAGTTTAGAAGGAATAGAATCCCAACGATTAAAGCTCGAATTCAAACGAGAAACGTTTTATGGAGCATACCATCAATCTGAGTTTCAAGTAAATGGTAAAGAAAGAATTTTGTTAAATAGCATAAAATCAATTGCACATGTCACAGACATCTACATCGAGAAAAAAAATGAAGCATTTAACGGGTAATGAAATCGTTCTTTTACTTAAAGAATCTTTTGTTTCATTTATCGAAAAAAAAGCATTTTTTCACGGAGCATCTTTAGCATATTATACCCTTTTTGCACTTATTCCATTGATTTATTTAACCGTTTCTTTTCTAGGGCAAATTCTTGGTTCTAAAGTAATGATTGAAGTAATTGTTGAAATTTTAGAAAATCATGTGGGAATCAAAGATGTAGATTCGCTATTTGGTTTTGTGCATACCCTCAATTTCAATCGCTCAAATTTTTACATGGAATTGATTGGGATAATTACCTTTATGTTGTCCATATCAGCAATTTTCGTGTCTCTTAAAACCAGTATTAATGAATTTTTCAGAGTAAATTATACCCCAACAAATGTAGCGAGAGGATTGCTAAGAAATGTCCTTTTTCGCTTATTATCTATTGGATTTATGATTTTTTTTAGTCTTTTATTTGTCGGGTTATATTTTCTTCAAATGTTAATGATGTCATTAGGTGAAAAACTCCTGGGTAATCATGAAGTTTTGTATTGGTTTTTCCAATATTTTGTCGATCATGTGCTAGCGATCATCATTCTTTGGTTCATTTTTATTATCATTTTTAAATACATCCATGATTGCATTGTGCCTTGGCGAGTAGCTATTTTTGGTGGATTATTTACCGCTATTCTATTATACGGAGGGCAATTGGCCATCAAATACTATTTAAGCAATCACTTTTTTGCTTCAAATGCAGGCTTAGCAGGCGGACTTTTAGTTATTTTAGCTTGGTTATTTTATTCTGCTCAGTTACTCTTTTTTGGTGCAAATTTGGCGTACATTTATTCCAAGGCGACGCATCAAAAAATTAAACACCGTTAATTGATTAAAATATAATCTAAAAAATGTTTAATATGTAAGAAATATTTTTTACCTTCGTTTAAAATAGTTCATCATGTCCATTGGAAATAATATTAAACAGCTTCGTAAACGATTGAAGAAATCCCAAGAGGAGGTTGCAAATGATTTAAATTTGACACGTTCTTCTTACAGCGGTTATGAGAATGGCGTTGCTCAGCCTAATCTAGAGGTGATTATTCAGTTATCTGATTATTTTCAGTTAACCATTGATAGTCTTTTAAAAAATGATTTTGAAAAATTTTCTGAAAAAGATTGGGAGCTGCTGAATAAGCGGGAAAATGGGGATGTAAAAGGGACGAATTTAAGAGTCTTAACATCCATGGTGAACGAGGAAAATGAGGAATTAATCGAGTTGGTACCGTTGAAAGCCAGTGCAGGATATACGTCAAGCTATGCCGATCCTGATTACATTAAAGTGCTTCCTACATTTACCTTACCCTTCTTGTCGAAAGATAAAAAATACAGATCTTTTCCGATTCAGGGTGATTCTATGCCTCCGGTAGTAGAGGGGTCTTTTGTTGTGGCAGAATACATTCAAAATTGGATGAGTATTCGTAATGGTACTCCTTGCATTGTGGTGACAAAAGACGAAGGAATTGTTTTTAAAGTGGTGCATAATTTTATCGAAACGAATCAATGTTTTCAATTGTGTTCTACGAATACCTTTTACGAACCTTATATGGTGCATGTGAAAGATATTGTCGAAATGTGGAAGTTTGTCAATTATATTTCTCCGCAATTACCCGATGTTCAGATGGATACGAAAGAAATTTCTTCGACTTTAAAATCGTTGCAAAAAGAAGTTTATGCACTTAAAAACACGTGGACAAAATCTTAAGATAAACTAAAGAATTGATCATCTTGTTTTTTAATTTGTTCACTCATCAATAGCTTTTGTAAGGTTTGTTCAATAGCAATTTTAGGGAAGTGTTGTTGTATGGCTTCTAAGGTTAATTTCCCTTCTTTTTTTAGTACAGTTAAAATCGCTGATTCTAAATTAACATGTGATTTGTATGAATCGGATGCCAAACAAACATCGCATTTTCCACAAGCTTCACTTTTTTGACCGAAATAAGCGATAATTTGTTGAGGTCTGCAGGCATTATTTTCCAGAAATCCAATCATGGCATCGAGTTTGTCTTGCATTCGCTTCAATCGATTCGAATACACTTTTTCTTGAATCACTAATTGATCGTTTTGATGACGATCAATTAAAAATGTGATTTTTGGCAATTTGGATTTCCAATGGATATCAATTACACCATATTGTTCGAGAAATTCCAATTGCTTTTCAAGGGTGGCCTCATTGATTTGCAATTGTTTCAAAATTGCCGCTTCGTTGATTTCAATAAAGTAATCGTAAATACCAGGATAACTTCTAGATAAAGTCGATATTAAAGGGGATAGGTTAGGATGTTTGATCTGAAAATTGTACAAAACAGGATTTCCGATTAACATTTGAATTTTATGTTTGTATTGAATGCTTTCAGAAATTGATAGGGTCTGATTCAATTGTAATATTTTCAATGCGGCATTCGTTATTTTGGGATCCAATTGAAAAGTGTGGATAAAATGAGTAACATCTAGCGAAAAAGTTTCTTGATTTCCTGAACCGAATGCAATTTTAAGGTAATTACACAGCCCCCTATAAACTTTAAGAATTTCTTCTTTCGGAGGAAATTCAAACTTGATTTTCAAGCGATGGTCTTCAATTTCCTTTTCTTGATAGAATAGTATTGCCTCCGCCTCTAGGCCATCTCTTCCTCCTCGACCGGCCTCTTGGAAATATGCTTCCAATGAACTCGGAAATTCTGCATGAATGACAAATCGTACGTTGGGTTTATCAATTCCCATTCCAAAGGCGTTTGTAGCGACCATGATTTCAATTTCACCCGACAACCAAGATTTTAGCATAATTTCGCGATCTTCCTTTGTCATACCGCCATGATAGATGCCCACTTTGAATTTCAATTGATGCAAGTATTGGGTGATTTGCTTCACGCTTTTTCGAGTTTGCGCATAAATGATTCCGCATTGTCCTTTTTTTCCTTCTAAATAGTGAACAATTGAGGTGGTTTTTTGATTGGATTTTTCAACCTGATAACTCAGATTTTTGCGCACAAAGGAAGCTTGATGGACTTTAGGTTTTTTTAGTCCTAATTGAACGATAATATCGTTTTGAACTTCTTGGGTTGCCGTTGCGGTTAAGGCCATCATGGGAACCTCTGGAAAATAATTCCGAAGTTTTGCTATTTCTAAAAAAGCTGGTCTGAAATCATGACCCCATTCCGAAATACAATGCGCTTCATCCACCACGATCAAACCGATTTGCATTTGTTTAAATCGTTCTAAAAAGAGGGTAGATCCCAGTCGCTCTGGGGAAGTGTATAAAAATTTGATGTTGCCAAATTTGCAATTGTCAAGTAAAACATCGATTTCTCGTAAACTCATACCCGAAATGAGTAATTCTGCTTGAATGCCGCGAGATTTTAATTGATACACTTGGTCTTGCATTAAGGCAATTAAGGGAGAAACCACCAAGGTCAAACCTTCTCTAGCAATTCCAGGAACTTGAAAACAGATTGATTTTCCACCTCCAGTAGGTAGTAAAGCTAAGACATCAAAACCGTTAATAGCGTCATCGACAATATCTTCTTGCAAGGGACGAAATTGATCAAATCCCCAATGGTGCTTCAGAATTAATCTACTTTTTTCCATTCCATTACAAATATATAAAATCCCTTATGTTAATGAACTTCAAGTTTGGTAATAGTTTGTAGTTGTCTAGAAAATATGTATCTTCGTTCCTCATTTTTAAAAATTATGACGACAGAAAACTTAACAATACAAATAACTAAAGTAAACGAATCAAAAATCACCCAAGTAGATTGGGAAAATCTGCCCTTTGGAAGAGTGTTTTCTGATCATATTTTAATTATGGATTATATAAATGGAGCTTGGAAAACGCCAGAAATTGTGCCTTTTGATAACTTAAATTTACATCCTGCAACTTCTGCTTTACATTATGGTCAAGCTGTTTTTGAAGGGATGAAGGCGAACCGTATGGTGGATGGTAAAATTTCAGTTTTTAGACCAGAAATGAATGCCGCTCGTTTTCGTGAATCATGTGCAAGAATGTGCATGGCAGAAATTGATGAAAATGTTTTTGTATCTCTACTTGCTCAATTTATTAAAATTGAAAAAGATTGGATTCCTCAAAAAGAAGGCTATTCACTTTATTTGAGACCTTTTATGTTTGCTACTGATAGTTATATTGGTGTTAAACCTTCTGATTCCTATCGATTTGCCATTTTTGCTTGTCCGGTTGGTGCATACTATACCGAACCTGTTAACGTGAAAATTGAAGAGTTTTACACGCGTGCAGCGAATGGTGGCGTTGGAAGAGCAAAAGCGGCAGGAAATTATGCTGCAGCGCTTTATCCGGCAAAATTAGCACAATCTCAAGGGTTTCATCAGTTAATTTGGACAGATGCTATTTCTCATGAGTATATTGAAGAATCTGGAACCATGAATATTGTGTTTGTTATCAACGGTAAAATGATTTCCCCTTCAGAGGATAGTGATACGATTTTAAGAGGGGTGACTAAACGTTCTGTATTGGAAATTGCAAAAATGTGGGGTATTCCAGTAGAGGAACGAAAAGTTTCGGTGAAAGAAGTGATCGAAGCAGCAAAAAATGGTTCGTTAGAAGATGCTTTTGGTGCTGGAACAGCTGCAACCATTGCGCCAATTGCGAAAATTGGTTTCCGTGATGAAGTCTTTCAATTGCCAGCTATTGAAACAAGAACCCTTTCTAACAAAATAAAAACGTATTTGGATCAGGTAAAATCAGGAGAAATTCAAGACGATAATAATTGGTGTTTGAAGATCAATTAATGAAAAGTCTCTTAGGAGACTTTTTTTATGGAAATTAGTAAACTATTGCATCCTTAGAGAAATAAAGACTTATGTTACTTCGTGTATTTCTAGTTGGTTACTTTTACTTTCTTTCTTCCCATTTTTTTGCGCAAGAACAAGACTTAATATTCTTTCATTTTAAGTTTATCGATGAAAACACCAAGGAAAGAGTCGGCAATGTTTCGGTAACCTATTCAATAAAGGATTCAATCTACAAGGCTTTTTCCTCCATTTTAGGAGAATTTGATTTGCCTATGATCGCTCAAGAAAACCTTAAGTTGGAATTTTCTCACGGATTGTATGAGCCCCAGACTTATACCATCACTAAAAATGGGAGGAATAATATTTTAATCAAACTAAAACCGATCAAAATTCAAGATTTCAAAACCATTACGGTGAGTGCACCTGGCAAAGTGGATACTGTTTTTGAATCAACACAATACAGCGTTGCCGATTATGCCATTATGGATGATGGAAAGTATTTTTTATTGGTTTATGCTAAAAACAGGAAGTCGGGAACCACTTTACTCCTTTTCGATGGAGAGCAATCATCCCAAGAAATAGGACTACCGGAGTCGATTAAGTCCCTAAAAATGGACTTTAGAAAGCAAGTTTGCGCTTTAGGAGAACAACATGTTTATGCATTGAAACAAGTCAAACAAGATATTTTAATCAGTAAGTTGAACAGAGATTATTTTAAGCAGTATGTCGAGCCAATCATCGATACAAACGATTCGAAATTGTTTTTTTCGAATTTCAATAAAGATTATCCTGCTTTTGATTATTTCAGTTACGATCAATTGGATAGTACTTATACTAAAATCATGACCATTCAAGATGATTTGATGATGGAGTTGTATCGCTCAGAGTACAAATGGGCAGATGTTCGAACCAAACTGTGGGCTAAAGAAAAAGAGATAGAAACAGGAATAGATGCTGAGATTTGGGTTGGAGCACAGATTTTTACTCAATCCATCTATTACAAGCAACTCTATGCGCCGTTTTTTCAAGTTCAGGACACCTTATACATATTTGATTATTACAAAGATCGGCTGATCAGTTATTCTAAAAATGGAGAGGTATTGAATACAGTTCCAATATTTCATCATTATCACCCAAAAGAAACGGGTTGGAAAAAACAATTAATACAAGATCCTAAAACCCTTGAAGTTTATGCGTATTTTGAGAAAAATGGATATGGTTTTGTTGCTAAAATCAATTTGAAAACAGGAGTGATCGAACAGAAATACCCTTTAAAGTTTCGATACGTTGAAAATGTTCAAGTAAATGGTGGACATGTCTATTACGTTTACCGACCTTTTGAATCGCTGCAAAAAAAATACTTGTATAAAGAGAAACTTTAAATTCCTCTTCGCTTTCTTTCTTTGATGATCAAAGATAATTCACGTCCAGTTTGACCAGCAACGGAGGTGTTTTCATCTGCTCTCCTTAATAGGTAGGGTAGGACTTCATTCACAGGTCCGTAAGGAACATATTTCGCGACATTGTAATTTGCGTCGGCAAGATTGTATGAAATGTGATCACTCATACCCAATAATTGAGCGAAATAAATGCGTGAATCCGTTTTTGCAATTTGGTACTTATCGACTAATGTAGTCAATAATAAAGAGCTGTCTTCGTTGTGAGTTCCAGCGCATAAAGCCAAATGATTTAATTCAGATAAGATAATTTCTAAAGCAAGATTAAAATCTCGATCAGTTGCTTCCTTATTGGGTTGAATAGGAGATGGGTACCCTTTTTCTTTAGCTCTTTCCCGCTCTTTTTCCATGTAAGCTCCCCTAACTAATTTGATACCGTAAAATAGTTGATGTTCTTTTGCTTGTTGAATTGCCTTGCGCAAAAAGTCAATACGATCATGGCGATACATTTGTAGGGTGTTAAAAATGATCGCTTTCTCTTTGTTGTATTTTAACATCATTTCAAAAGCGATTTGGTCAATCGTATCTTGAATCCACGTTTCTTCTGCATCAATAAATACAGGAACATTGTTTTCATGAGCTGCAGCACATATTTTGTCGATTCGTTGAATAATTGCTGTTAATTTTTCTTGTTCTTCAGTTGAGAGCGTTGAATTAAGATCGTTGGCTTTCTCTAATATGGAAAACGAAGAAATTCCAGTAACTTTAAAAACAGCAAATGGGATTTTGGTGTTTTCAGCAGCTGCTTTTATTGTTGAAATAAGTTCTTCAACTGTTGCATTGAAGTCTTCATCACTTGTTTTTCCTTCAATGGAATAGTCTAAAATTGTACCAATCCCAAAATTTGATAAGGTATTGATTGCTTTTGTGCAATCTGAAATCGTTTCACCACCGCAAAATTGACTAAAAATTGTTTTCTTAACAATTCCTTTAATTGG